>JAIOPE010000009.1 GCA_021414065.1 Planctomycetota bacterium | reverse complement strand
ATCCGTGAACAGGGTCCCCTTCGAGATACACTCTGCACGCATCGGGCTGTGTGCCTCCGTCAGTGTAAGTACTTGGTCGTACAAACACTTAGACGCGCCGCAGCCCGATTTCGTTTCAACTTTCGTGAGAGAAGCGGGCTAGGTGCGGGACTCACCATCCGAGGTAGAGCCCCACCAGGTCGTGGATCAACACGGCAGCAGCGGCGAACACGACCGCGATCGACAGCCAGAACCACACCGTGCGGCGCGGCTTGGGAAACGGGTGCGCCGCCTGCGCCGCGATCGGCGGAGGACTCACGAGAGTCGCCGCGGGCGAATGACATCGCTCAAGCGCTGCGAGGAAGCCGGCCGGGTCTCCATTGAGGAAGAACGAGAACGTGTGACGGGTGCCGTCGTCGAGCACGATTTCGACCTTCCGGCCTGCGCCTCCGACGAGCGTTCCGCCCTGGAACCGGCCGTGTGCTTTGATCTCCCGGACGCGCTCCAGGGGAACCTCGAGCGACTTGCCGAAGCCCAGGGACATGAACTGGTTCGGGAGCAGCACGAGGCGGCGGTTGGTCAGGAACAAGTCACCGGCAGTCTGCGGGAACCCCCGCGCGAGCTGCACGCCGTCCCGCGCGAGGATCTCCTCGCCTGGCTGCATCATCGGTCGCGACACTCACCCTCCTCCTCGTCCGTCTTGTGACCCAAGCTCAGCCACGGCGGCCACGAGGCCCGCCGACTTCACCCGCGACGGGCTGCCGTCGTTCGCTGCCGCTCACCGTCAGGCTCATTCACCGCCATCCGTCCAGTACCAGACCGTCACGACTCCGTCGCTCTTGTCTCCAGAGTGAGAAATGCAGGCCAAGCGATCCGGCCCGACTTCGTTGGCAAAGTCAGCCGCCTGCGTGAAAAGAGTGTCCCACGAGGCGAGGACACCGCGGAAGTGCCGGTACTCCATCTTATGTCGTGGGGTTCTCGACTGTTGACCCGGCACGCCGGAGACCATTCGCCTCGGCGCGAAGCACTTCCCGCAGGAGTCGTAGCAGTCTTCAGCCGGTTCACCGCATCTCGCACAGTTCCACATGATGGCGCCCTCCCAAGGGTGCCGCTCGGCCGCGAGCGGCGCGAAAAGCGTACCACCCTTGCCGGACGGCTGGTGGCCATGCGTCGGCGCGTCGCGTGAGCGAAGCAACCGCCCGTACTGGTTGCCGACCTCACGTCCCGCCTGCGAGGCACCGCTCGCGGAACAGACGCATCGCTTTGCGGTCCGTCAGACCGTGTATCGCTGGTTCCAGCTCTCGGGGAACGTGAGCTTGTTGCCGTAGACGAGCCGGATCAACTGGCCGTGGTGCTGGAGTTCATGCTCGAGGAGGTCGAACGCGAGGTCGAGCTGAGCATCGTTCAGCTTCGCGAAGTCGAGGCTCTCCAATCGAGCGTGTGTTGATTCCAAGGCGGCGAGCACGGACATCCGATCGGGCGGCGTCGCCAGGCTGCACGCAAACCCGCTCCAGCCGCCGGCCTCAATGGCCCTGGTGTAACTCTCTCGCGCGCCGACGACGCACCAGAGTTGGCCCGAGATCCGGTTGGAGGGGAGCGCCGCCAGATCCAGCCTCAGAGCGGCTTCCTCGAGATGCGCCACGAGGTCGTGCGTGAGCCTGAATGCCCGATCGAGCCTCGCCTTCAGTTTCTGGTGCATGGATGTCCCGTTGTTGCGAGGCGGCGCCGATCGCACGCCGTCTTCAGGCTGCATTGTCCGTGCACGCCGCCGGCTTGACCATGGTGGTTTCGTCTGGATCTGCGCCGAACTCGATCGCCTGCGCCGGCGACGCCGGCCGGAACCCGAGACTGTGCAATAGAGCCAGGGAGCGGAAATTGGCGCTCTTCAGGACGGCGGCGAACAGGTGGACGCCGTAGCGGGACTGCAACTCATCCAGCAGGGCGGACACCGCGCTGCGGCCGATGCCCTTTCGCCAGAAGCGACTGCCGAGCTCGTACGCCACGAGGGCGGCCCCTGACCGAAGCACCGTGGCCTGGACGTACCCAGTCAGTTCGCCGCTCGGGAGGCGGACGACCCAATTGAGCCACAGTTGCTGCCCGTCGGTGGACGTTCGGCGCTCGAGCCGCGCAAAGCGTTCGGACAGCCACTGTTCCGAAACCGGCGGCTCGTTCTCGAACTCATAGATCGCGGGATCGCTGAGCACGGCGAACATCTCTCGCGCGTGAGCCACGGTCTGTGGCTCCAGCGTGCAAATCGCGGTGTCGAGGGTTCTCATACACGTGCCTCGAACGGCCGAACGGTGTCGCTCAGCCGCGAGCGGCGCCGGGAGTGTACAGCCTTCGCGGGACGCGTGAACGTCGCTCGTCGGCTGCAGCGGTTAGGCGGCGTCGCCGGAGTAATGAAAGCACCCAGCGAAGGCAAGCCCGCCGGGCAGACTGCCGCTCGATCCGCGGTACGCGAAGTCGTAGAGGATCAGCGCGGAGTTGGCAGCGCGGATTCCGATTCCTGAGCACGCCGACGCGACCAACGGAGCGAAGCTGGCACCCCACGAACTCCCGTCGAGAAGGCGAAGCACGGCGACAGGCTCTTGTTGCCAGTGGATCTCTTGAAAGTCGTGATCGAACCAGTTGATGCCCAACGCGGCCCAGAGCGGGCAGGTCGCGTTGCCGTCGAGGTCGTAGTGCTCCTCGATGAAGTCGTTGAGCGCGGCCTCATCGGCGACGGTGCCGATCCAGACTGACACCGCCCCGGGACACGCGTAGTCCATTGCCCGCCTAACGTTGCCGCTCAGCCGCGAGCGGCGCCAGAAGTGTACCGCCCTTGCCGGACGGGTGAGCGCCGCTTGTCGGCTGCAGCGCCCTGCAAACCCGAGCGCCTCGTGTCGTCGTGCTCAATTCGCTCAAGCGCGTTCTCTGCCTGACGAAGCGACTTCTGCGTGCGCGGGAGATACACGTTGTTCACCCAGTCCTTGTGGGGCGGCAGGACCCTCCCGCCTCTCCGCTTGGAGACGAACAGAGGTCGGAAACCGGGCCAATGCGCATGATCGCCGCTCTCCAAGTACTCCCGCGCTCGCACGATCGCATCCTGAATCAACGCGATGCGCTCGAGAACCGCCCGCTTCTTCGCGCTTCGTGCGTCCACGGCCATACCTCTACGGGTTAACGTTGCCGCTCAGCCGCGAGCGGCGGGGTGAGAGTGTACCGCTTCCGTAGGGCGTGCGCCCCCGCCGCTCGTCGGCTGCATCCGCGTGTTCGGCAGCATCGGGTCGACTGCGCGGTCCGTGATGCGTCACGCCGCGTCGTGGGCGGGCCCAGCGGCTGGCATGCGATTCCTCGCGACAGGAGGGCCGCGACGAGGCCGACGAGGAAGCCCACGCCGAAGTAGCCGAACAGGATTTCAGCGTCGGCGCCAAGTGGCTTGCCCCGTTCGCGTCGTTCGTACCCCTCGCCGAACTTCTCCTCACCTCGTCGGGAACGTCATCGCGAGCGCGCCGCGAGGGCGCGTGGCAGACGGCCTCGTGCGTCCGGCACCTCTCGCAGACGCGGTGTCGGGCGTCCGTCACGAGAACGGCGGAAGAACGCGACGGTCGATCAAGCCCATCTGCGCGCCGGGCGGCGGTTCTTCGGCGGCATCAACGTCTTCGTCGCCCTCCGTGAAGACCTCTTCGTACCGCCGTGCGGCCTCCGGGGCGAACTCGTACCAGCCCCGTCCTCGGGCCGACGGCCGCGGACGGGTCCAGTCGAAGAACAGCGCTCCGGCCTCCACCACGACGGTCAGTCGCACGCGGAGCAGACCGGGCGACGCCACCCCGCGGGCGGCCAACTCACCCCGCAGCCACGGCCACGTCTCGACTTCGTCGAGTCCCAGGTGGCAGCCCCACTCGTAGCAGCAGTACGCCGCTCCGGAGCGGAACGTCAGCGTCAGGTAGACCACCCCGCGGTCGAACGCGGCGGACACGCCGTACTCGGCGGGTCGCCGCGCCTCCGAGTCGCCGGGGACCGGCCCGAGATTGCGCGCGAGCAACGCGGCGTACGCCGACGTCAGATCCACGGTCATCGAGCGCACACCCTACCGTGCGCCCGGACTCCGCCCGTCCGGATGTCCCAGGGCGCGCCTCCCCGCCTCCTGCGCGGCCCCGGCGCGTCACGAGCCGAGGTCGCGGAGGTGTCGGACGAGCAGTGCGGAGGCGTAGAGGCCGACGCCGAAGACGGTGTGCGTCGCCAAGCTCTTCAGTCGGGCCTGGAGCGGTCGCGGCGTCCTCGCGCCTGCGACGCCGAACCCCAATGCCGGTTGCAGGACGAACATCGGGACGACGACGGTGCCGATGCCGTAGAGCAGCGCGGGAGTGAACGTCGGCGACGCGATCCACCCGGGCACCGACAGCGCGAATGCGAGGGCGAACACGAGCCCGATCGAGTAGTGCGCGATCCAGCCGACCGCGCACTCGTACCGCACCGCTGGCGCAGTCGCGATGCTCGCGTGACGAAACACGCCCCGAGGCATGTGGCACAGCCAGCGGCCGAGGAAGCAGTAGTTGAGCGACGGGATGCCGGCCACGCGCTTCAGGAGGAGGTTCCAGAGGTCCATGCCGACGGTCGCGCCGACTCCGACCGCGGCCGCGTCGATCCAGAGGTCGATGTCGATGCTCATGGAGTGTTCCGCTCAGCCCTTTCGTGCCGGACGTGGACGCTCACCCGCGCCCCAAGGTCTGCGGCGCGGAGAGCCTATCGCCCCGCCCCATCAAGAAGCGGGGGCGCCGCGGGCGGGCGACGGCGTTCACACCCCATGCACGAGGCCGACGAGCTTCGTCATGGTGGCGAGGTTCCGCGCCGTCCCTTCGCTGCCGACGGCGCGGTCCGCCGCGGCCCAGAGTCGGCCGTCGAGGATGCCGTTCGGGCACCAGAGATAGGCGACGCGCCGCCCGAGAGCGATCGCCTCCGGCGACCAGCGCTTGTCGAGCAGAGGTCGGATCTTCCCGACCGTCCGTTCGTCGTGCAGCACGAGGAGCAGGAGGCGCGAGGGCTCGACCGCAACCGAAGCGAGCGGGTTCGCCTCGACGGCCTCGACGATCTCACGTCCGTCGAGAGCGGTCACTCGGGCGCGGACTCCGAGCTCGCTCGCGACCGCCTCCTCAATCCGGACGGCGTCGTCGGACGCGTCCGCGGTGGCCGACGAGTAGACGACGTTTCCGCTGTTCAGAAGCGTCTTCACGTGTGTGTGGCCCAGCGACTCGACGACGCGGCGGAGGTCCCCCATGGCAATGCGCCGGGCGCGGCCGACGTTGATCCCGCGGAGCAGCGCGACTCGGCGGACCGTGTCGTGCGTGTTCACGGTGCGCTGGACTCGGCGCGCCGGGCGTTCGGATCAGGGACTGCGTCCGCGGGGCGAAGTTCCAGGTTGCGGCGCCCCTCGTCCACGGCCGTCCAGCCGGTGACGTCTTCGGCGGGGAGCAGTGCGGGCCAGTCGATGTCGGCCCGCGAGGCGACCGGCGTCGGGAGGTGCAGCGTGAACGACCACGACTCCTGCGCCGCCTCGCGGCAAATCCAGCAACGTCCCGTGACGGACGCCGTCGCCCCGTTGGCGACCGTCTCGTCTGCGATGAAGCCGTCGCACCAGAGTCGCCGGAGCCACCGCTGCGGCGATCCCGCGAACTCGCGGCAGAGGCGGTACTCCAGCCGGCCCCAGAAGTCCCCCTCGTCCATCACACCCGCTCCGGGAACGTCACCCGGTACAGCGCCAGCGCGTCGCGCAGGGTCTGCAGCGCCTCGTCGCGGCCGAGGGGGGAGTCCACCAGGACCTCCTTGCCCTCGAGGACCTTGTAGTCGATGAAGAAGCGCTTCAACTCCCGGAGGACGTGCTGCGGGACGTCGGCCAGGGCGCGGTAGTCGGCCACGGCGGGGTCGAAGGCGGAGACGGCGATCAGTTTGTCGTCGAGGCCCTTCTCGTCGCGCATACGCATCACGCCGAGGATGCGGGCCTCGACGATCGTCAGGGGGTGGACGGGCTCCTGGCCGAGGACGAGGATGTCGAGCGGGTCGCCGTCGTCGCAGTGGGTGCGGGGAATGAACCCGTAGTTCGCGGGGTAATGGACCGACGAATAGAGCACGCGGTCGAGGCGGAGGAGGCCCGTCGCCTTGTCGAGCTCGTACTTGTTCTTGCTGCCCTGCGGGACCTCGATGATCGCGGGGACGCTCTCCGCGATCCGGGACTCGTCGAAACGGACGTCGTGGAGTGGGTGCATGGGGTCCGAGGCTCCCGGATGGACGGGCGCTCCGCAAGCTCGCGCCACGCTCGGCCGATGACGCTTCCAGAGGCTCTCCCTCGACGCGCCGGATCGGCTGAAGGCCGGGCGGCGGCGGCGGTAGCCTCGGCACCCATGTCCGACACCGCGTTCCGCATCTCCGGTCTGAAGGCCCGCGAAGTCCTCGACTCGCGCGGGAACCCCACCGTCGAAGCCGACGTCCGCCTCTCCGGCGGCGCGGTCGGGACGGCGATCGTGCCGTCGGGCGCGTCCACCGGGACGCACGAGGCGGTCGAACTCCGCGACGGCGGGACGCGCTACCGCGGCAAGGGCGTGCGGAAGGCCGTCGGGCACGTGCAGACGGACATCGCCCGCGCCGTGACCGGCCGCGACGCGCGCGACCAGGCGGGTCTCGACGCCGCGATGTGCGAACTCGACGGGACGCCGAACAAGGGCCGCCTCGGCGCGAACGCGATCCTCGCGGTGTCGCTCGCCACGGCGCACGCCGCAGCGAAGCAGGCCGGCCGCCCGCTCTACGCGCACCTCGCCGGCGACGCCAAGCCGCGCGTGCTGCCCGTGCCGCTGATGAACGTGATCAACGGCGGCGCGCACGCCGACAACTCGCTCGACGTGCAGGAGTTCATGCTCGTGCCGGTCGGCCTCCCGAGCTTCTCCGAAGCGCTCCGCGCCGGCGCCGAGACGTTCCACGTCCTGAAGGACATCCTCCACAAGCGGAAGCTCGCGTCCGCGGTGGGCGACGAGGGCGGGTTCGCGCCGGACCTGACGCACGAGCAAGCGCTCGAACTACTCGTCGAAGCGATCGCGAAGGCCGGGTACGAGCCCGGGAAGGACATCGCGGTCGGGCTGGACGTGGCGGCGACGGAACTCTGGAACGGCGGGCGCTACGACATGCCGGGCGAGGGCCGCATGGGCCTCACGTCGGACGACCTGATCTCGGTCTACGAAGGCTGGATGGCGCGGTTCCCGATCGTCTCCATCGAAGACGGCCTCTCGGAAGACGACTGGGACGGCTGGAAGGCGATGACGGCGCGCCTCGGCGGCCGGGTGCAACTCGTCGGCGACGACCTGTTCGTGACGAACCGCACGCGCTTCGAGCGCGGGATCGCGGAGCGCTCGGCGAACTCGATCCTCGTGAAGGTGAACCAGATCGGCACGCTCTCGGAGTCGCTCGACGTGTGCCGACTCGCGAAGAGCGCGGGGTTCACGGCGGTGGTCTCGCACCGCTCGGGCGAGTCCGAAGACGCCACGATCGCGGACATCGCGGTCGCCGTCGGCTGCGGGCAGATCAAGACCGGCAGCCTCTGCCGGAGCGAACGCACCGCGAAGTACAACCGGCTCCTCCGGATCGAAGAGGACCTGGCGGAAGACGCGGTCTACGTACCGTACCCCTTCCGCGCGACGCGCTGAGACCGAACGACCTGTGCGGCCCCCCGGGGGGCCGAGATCGGCGACCGATGAACGAGCCTGAGACGACGACAACGACCGACGCTTCAGCGGTGGCGCCTGCGACATCGACGGTTGTGACGACACCGACCCGGTCGGGCGTCCCATTCGACGGGGCGCTGTCGCTCCGTTGGCACGGCGTGCCGGTGCTCACGCTCTTCCTGCTCGGGTTCGCGTTCTTCGTGGTCGTCGGGAACTACCTGCCGACGCGCGCCGACACGGCTTCGACGATCCGCGGGCTCGACGAGCAGCGCCGCGAGAACCGGGAACTGGCGGAGCGCATCCGCCGCGCGGAGAACGAAGCCGAACGACTCGAGAAGGACCCCTGGACGAACGAACGCATCCTCCGCGACCAGTTGCACATGTCGCGCAAGGGTGAAGTGATCATCCGCTGACGACCTGCGAGCGGTCGGGCGTGTAGGATGAACCTCGCATGACCCGCCGCCCGTCCGGAGCCCGACGCGCCGTTCCGATCGCAGTCGCGGCGGTCGTAGCCGCGTGGCTCGCTGCATCCGTTCCAACGCGCATGCTCGACGGCGTCCTGCCCCGCGCCCGCGCCGACGGGCCGGACACGTCGGCCACGAGCGTCGCGGCCGCCAACGGCGTCGTGGTCCACGGGGTGGAGACCAAGCAGCTCGCGTCGCGCCTCCGCGAGGTGGACGAGCGGCTGGTGACGGGCGACGACGGCGTGGCCGCAGTCGCACTCGCGGACCTGGCGTCGGCCGACCTGGCGGCGCTCGTCGAGGAGAGCGCGGGGGTGTGGCTGTCCGCGAGCGAGGGCGTGCTCCAGCGCGTCGCCACGCTTCCGGCCGACGCGCTCGCCACGTATCGGTCGAAGGTGGACGCGCAGGCCGAGATCGCGCTCACCCGAGCCGTGTCGAGTGGCGACACCGCCCCGCTCGCCCGCGACGCCGCACGGCTCGTCTTCTCCACGCAAGGCCCGAAGCTCCTGCTCCTTTTGGCCGACCTCAGAATGGCCCGCGGCGAGCTCGGCGGCGCCGCGCACGCGCTCGAGGACATCGTCCGACTGCTGCCGGCGCACGCTCCGCAAGCGGTCGCTGCGGCGGCGTCGCGCCTCGCTGCGATCCATGCGGCGAACGGCGACGTCTCGGCGATCACCTGGCTGCGGCGCGACCTCCCGGACTCGGTGCTCGCCCTGCACTCGCCGGCGACCTTGGCGCGGCCGGAGAGCGGCGGCACGCCGGACGGCACGGTGGCGGCCGACGGCACGCTGGCGGCCGACGGCATGCTGACGGCCGACGCGACGCTGGCCGCCGAACTCGACCGCGCCTCGACCCAGGCGGCGCGCCGCGCGGCCGCGATGGCTCCCGGGCCCACAGGCCCGCTTCGACTCGTGGCGGAGACGGCACTCACCTCGCCGCGCCGCGAGACGGGCGTGGGCGCAGGCGGCCGCGAACCCGGTACGCTCCGCGAGCGACCGTTGCCGATCGGCACAAAGGACCGCCCGGCGCTGCTCATCCGCCTCCAGAATCCGAACCCGCAGCAGCCGGGCGCGCCGGCGCAGGTGGTCGCGATCGAGCCGCTCACGATGGCGCCGATGGACCCGCCGGTGCCGGGCGCGAAGCCGCGCGTTCCGCCGTTCCGCCCGCTCTGGGGCTGGCCCTCGTCGGCCACCGAGGAACCGCGGCCGGCGCGCGAGTACCCGTTCGCCCCCGCGCTGCTGACCGACGATCTGGTCCTCTTCACGTGGCCCGCACCGCCCTCCGACGACCCGTCGCGCGTGGACAGCTTCGTAGATGGCAGCGAGGAGCGGCACGAACTCGTCCTGCTCTCGATCTCGGCGCAGGGCAAGCTGGTGGACGAGCGCGGGCGGACCGAGGCCGATCGCAGCGACGCGGATCCCGAGCTCGAATCGCTGTCGTTCTGCGGACGACCCTGCGTGGACGGCCGGTCGGTCTACGTGACCGCCGTGCGTCGCGCCGACAACGGCGAACTCACGGAGCTGCACGTCTGCCGCTTCGACTTCCTGCCCGAGGGCCGCGGAGGGCGCCTCGTGCTCCGCTGGCGGCGGCACGTGCTCGACGGCCTGCCGATGCACCCCGCGCTCTTCAGCGTGCGAGGCGTGGAGGACCACGCGCTCGCGGTGGCGCTGCCGACGCCGCCGATTGTCCGAGCGGGCCGCGTGTACGTCGGGTCGAACACCGGCGCCGTCGTGTGCCTCGACGCCGCGAGCGGACACCCCGACTGGATCGAGACGTACCGACGGTTCGGACCGTCTGCACGGCTCACGGTGCGAGAGTCGGAGCTGACGACCTGGGACGACGTCCCGCTCTTCTCCGACGGTCCGTATGTGTTCGCCGCGCCCCGCGACGCCGAGACGCTGCTCCAGTTCCGCCGCGCACCGCGCGGCGCACGGTCCACCACCGTGGACTCGTTCGAGTTCTCCGGCCCGAACGGCACGGCACGGGCGCCGGGCCGGATTCTGCAGGACGTCGTCCCCACCGAGGTCGTCGGCATCCGGGACGGCGTCGTCTACCTCGCGGGGCGCGTCGCGCGTCGGCCGTTCGCGTCGGTGTCCGTCGAGGGCAGCCCGCTCGCTGCGTTCCGGCTCGCGGACCGATCGGCGCCGCTCGCGCAGATCCAGGAGTTCGCGTCGGCGGGCACGCCATGCCTCGTGCGCGGCGCGCTTCTGTTCCCGTCGCCGAAGGCCATCTACCGCGTGCCGCTCGACGCGTTCGCCGAACCGCCGCAGGTGCTCTGGCGGTTCGCATCGGGCGGCGATCCGTCGCGCGGACAGGACCGCATCGGCCATCTCATCCCCGACGGCGACCGCCTCTGGACGGTGACGTCGTCCCGCGTGCTCCTCTTCGAGACGGAGAAGTAGCGTGGCCGATTCGCGTCCGCGCGGCGTCGCGCGAACCGTTGCGCAAGACGGCGCCGACGCACCGCGCTTCACGATCCGCCGGGCGCGTCCGGCCGACGTGGACGTCGTGGACCGACTCCTCGGGGACTTCGCGTCGGAAGACGGGTGGCCGCGTCAGTCGATCGCGCCGAGCGAACGCGCGGAGTTCGGGCTGAACAAGGTCGGCGGCATGCGGGTGTGGCTGGCCGTCGCGCCCGACGGCGCGCCGTTCGGGTTCGCGTCGGCACACGAGGCGCACGACCTGCCCGAGGGACGCGGCGCGTCGCTCTCGGATCTCTACGTGGCGCCCGCGTGGCGCCGCCACGGGGCCGGGCGCGCGCTGGTGGTGACGGTCGCGAAGTGGTCGCGCGCGCGCGGCGGCCATTGGCTCATGTGGCACACCGACCGCGAAGACGCCACCGCCCGCCGCTTCTACGCATCGCTCGGCGGCGCGGAGCGGCCGTCGCACCTGCTCGTCACTCTGAAGTGGCACCCGGCAGTGATGCCGACGCAGACGCCGACGTCGCCACAGACGCGGTCGTCGTCGAACGCGGCTTCGCAGCGAACTTCGCAGACGACTCTGCGCACTCCGCCAATCGGCGGATCATCTTTCGGAAGATCAGCGCGTGGACCGGGTACAGCGCGTACCAGTACGCCAACCCGAAGAGGCCGCGCGGACTGAAGTGGGCGGTCTGTGCGAGGCGCGTGCGACCGCTCTCGTCGGCCCAGGTGCGGAACTCGATCCACGCGCGGCCCGGCACCTTCATCTCGGCCCGGAGTCGGACCGACCGGCCCGGCTCGACCGCCTCGACGCGCCAGAAGTCCACCGCGTCGCCGACGCGGAGATGGTCGGGGTCCCGGCGCCCGCCGCGGTATCCCACGCCGCCGACCGCGCGGTCCAGCGCGGCGCGCAGGCGCCACGCCCAGTTCCATCCGAGCCATCCGCGGGCGCCGCCGAGCTTCGAGAACTCGTCGAACACGACCTGCGGCGGCGCGTCGACGAACGTCTCTCGGTGCTCCTGGATCATGCCGTCCAGGTACTCCATCTTCACGGCCTCGCGCCGTCCCGAGACGAGCGGGTCGGTCCACCGCGTCTCCATCGCACCGGAAGCGAACCGGTCGAGCGCGAGTCGCACCGCCTGCTCGTAGCCCATGGGCACGATGTCCGGGAAGATCCGCCGCGCGGACGGGTCGCGCACGACGAGCTCGTATCGAAGCCCTTCGATGAGTGGGCGGGCGATCGAGGCGGGCACGGGCGTCGTCCAGTGGACCCAGTACGACGACAACCGCGGGGTGAGGATCGGCACGGGAACGAGCCAGCGGCGGAGTCCGCGGACCTTCGCGTACACCTGCACCATGTCGGCGTACGTCACGGTGTCCGCGCCGCCGATCTCGATGATGCGACCGACGGACTCCGGCGCGTCCAGCGCCGCGACGAGGTAATCCAGCACGTTCCGGATGGCGATCGGATGTGTCTTCTGAAACACCCACCGCGGGCAGGTCATCACGGGAAGCCGTTCGGCCAGATTGCGGACGATCTCGAAGGAGAGGCTCCCCGACCCGACCACGACGCCCGCCCGGAACTCCGTGACGGGCACCCCCGCCTCGGCGAGCGCACGGCCCGTCTCCTGGCGCGACCGCAGGTGCTCGGACAGGTCCTTCGCTGCGTCGCCGAGTCCGCCGAGGTAGACGATCCGGGCCACGCCCGCCGACTTCGCCGCGAGTCCGAACGCGCGCGCGGCTTCGAGGTCCAGCCGGTGGAACTCAGCACCCGCCTGCATGCTGTGAACGAGGTAGTACGCGACATCCACGCCCTGGAGCGCGGGGACGAGCGTCTCCGGGCGCAGCACGTCGCCGGTGACGACCGCCACGGCGTCCGTCCACGACCGGCCCTCGAGCCGCGTCGGGTCGCGCGCGAGCACGCGCACGACGTGGCCGCGTTCCAACAGTCGCGGCACGAGCCGCCCGCCGACGTATCCGGTCGCACCGGTGACGAGAACGATCATCCCGCTACGATCCGGGGACGGGGCTGAGTTACGCAGTTGTCCGTCGCGGGCCGAGCGTCGCGGGCGGCGCCCGGGAACGGCCGCCGGGCCGGCGGCTACTTCCGGATCTGACCGCCGCCTGCGTCGCTTCCCCAGCCGGCGAGGTAGAGCGCGCACTCCGCCGCCGCGATGCCGGGATGCGCCGCGGCGCACTTGCCTGCGTCGGAGCGCGTCGGCAGGAGCAGGCTCGCGTCGGTCTGCGCCCACTTCACGATCCACGCCTTGAGGGCCTCTGCGCGCTTCGCGGCGTCCTTCACTGCGCGCTCCGTCGCGAACTGCTCGAGGGCTTCGCACTCGGCCTTCACCGCGGCGCCCTCAGCGCCCTTCGGCAGCGACGCGCGCCCCAGAACGGCCTTGGACGCATCGACGTCGGCGGTCTCCGTGAGCAGCGTGAGCGCGCCGGCGTGGTGGTCGGCCGCGAGCTTCGGGAAAGCGCCCTGGATCGACGTCGAGACGGCGGTCTGCCAGGCGTCCGGCGCGGAGCGGTCGAGTTTCGCCGGCGACGCGAGCCACGCCGCCTTGAAGGCCTCCGCCTGCTTCTCGATCGACGCGCGCCTTCTGGCCACGCGATCGCGGGCCGGGCCGGTCATGAGGAGACGGGTGATCGCAGACAGTCGGGCGAGCGAGCGGTCGAAGTCCGGCACCTTGAACGCGGAGTGCGCGCCGCCGAAGCAGGTCGTCTCGGCAACGTGGGCGCGGAGGATCTCGCCGTCCACGGTCAGGTCAGCGCGCAGTCGCACCGTGATGCCGAGCGCGGCCGTGCGAAGCCAGTCCACGCCGGTCTGGATCTCGGTGCGCTCCATCTCGCCGGCCTTCCGGGCCTTCGCGAGCGCGCGCTCCGCGACGACCCAGGCCGCCATGCGGTTCAGTCCCTCGACGTACTTCTCTTCGTCGAGGAGCTTCTCCACCACCGTGATCTCGGAGACGCGAGTGGACATGATCGCAGCGAGGTCGTGCGGTTGCGCGTCATCGGGAACGGCCGCTGCGGCGGACGAGGAGTTCGACTGGTCGATGATCGCGCCGAGCCACTTCTCGACGTGGAGCGTCGAAACCTCGTCCTCGGGCGCCACGGCAGACACGGACCGCAGCAGTTCCCGCCGGTGGGCCCACGCTTCGGCCACGACCGGATCGTCGATCGAGTTCTCCGCGGCGAGGCGCCCGAACTCGTCGGCGACGCCGCGGTAGGCGTCGAGCGTCGAGGCGCAGAGCGGTCCCAGCGCCTTCTCGCGGGCCAGCAGGTCCGCCAGGCGACGCGCGGCCGCCGTCTGCGTGGGGTCTTCGACCACCGTGGCCGCCGCGGGCGGGAGTTCCTCGGGGCGCGACATGCGCTCGTAGATGACGTACGCAACGCCCGCGACCACCGCTGCGATCGCAGCAACGATCCAAACCCCGTTTCGAAGGCTCGATCGCTTGCCGCGCGGTTTCGGCGCCGCCGGGGCGGGCGCGATCGCGCTGACGATCTCGGCGGCGAGGCACCGGCCGATGTCTGCCACCGCCGCAGGACGGCCCGCCGGGTCGAGCGACATCATGGCGTCCACCAGTGCGTAGACGTCGGGACGCAGCCCGCTGCGAACAGACTCCAGCGGGATCGGCACGCCTTCGGCCACGTTCGCGATGACCTCGTCGGCGCTCGTGCCGGCGTACGGCGCGCGTCCCGAGAGCGCGAAGTAGAGCGTCGCGCCGAGCGAGTAGACGTCGGACGCGGTCGTCGCCGGCTCACCGCGCGCCTGCTCGGGCGACAGGTAGTGAAGCGTCCCGGCCATCGCGGGGTCGGCCGTCACTGCGAACTCGGGATCGAACGGCGCCCCGATGTCGCAGACTTTCGCCTGCGCCTGCTTGCCGAGCAGCACGTTGGTCGGCTTCATCGCTCCGTGGACGAGACCGCGACTGTGGACGTGCGCGAGACCCGCGGCCGCGAAGCTCAGGATTCGAAACGCTTCCTGCAGCGGGAGCCCCGTCGGGGCCTCGGCCCGCACCTTCGCATCGAGCGAGCCACCGGGGAGGAACTCCGAGACGACGCAGGTGCGCGAGCCGAGTTCCGCCACGTCCCAGACGGCGACGACGTTCGGATGCGCAAGCTCCTGCGCCTTCTGCGCCGCTTCACGGAGCAGCGGCAGACGACCGGGTGCGGACTCGAGTACCCGGACCAGGACGTCGCGCGCGTGGGCGATCTGCCGCCCACGGTAGAGCACGCCCGTCGGCCCGCGGCCGAACGCCACGAGCCCTGAGCAGCCCGCGACGTCCGGCAGCCCCGCCGCGGGTGTCGCCTTGGCTGGGGTGGTGTCCGTCATCGATGTCGTCACAGGTGCCGCCCTCCGCACTTCGATCGCCCCTGCACGTCTCACGACGGTTGCTCGCTGCCTCGACATCGCCTCGCAACGCATCGCCGGAATGGGGCGTCCCGGCACGCGTCGAGGCTGCCTGGGGCCTATCGGCAGTCAGCGGGCCGCCAACTTGAACCGCGACCGAAGTCACGGAAGCCTGCGCGCGGGGCGGACAGCGCCGTCACTCGGGGCGCGAGCGGCCAGAGCACGACGCCACTCGCCACTCACGGCGCGGCGGCGGGTTGCCCCACGGCGTCGCGGCGCGGCGCCACGAAGATCATGTCCGCGAACTGGTCCGCGAGTTGACGAAGGCCGGCGTCGATCTCCGCCCGCAGCGGCGCGCCGTCGTCGCACGACCACTCAGCGTAGGTGTGGACGGCGTCCGCCCGGGACCACGTCTGGGTGTTCTCCCACAGGACGTGTTCATCCCGGCGACGAACGATGCGCGCGTTCGCCTCAAGGACAACCTCGAACGGGCGGTCGAGGGTCCACCAGTTCCACGACCTGCCGCGCTCGACCGAGACGAGGCGGACCTCGATGACGGTCGCGGCGCGCGACCGCTCCACGAGTTCCCGGCCGGACCGCAGACGGACCGCCTCCGCGCATCGCTCGGCGAAGGTGCCCGGCAGGCCCGGGTCGTCCACGACGCGCCGGGCGATGGGCTCCGCTGCGTCGACGTCCTCGCGCGCGGGGGCCGTCACCGCCCCACCCACGATCGACACCGGAATCCAGACCACACCGGCCGCAGCGCCGAGCACCATGGCCGCGACGGCAACCAGCGCCGCGCCCTGGCCGGCACCGCCGGTGCCGGCGGCGGCCGCCGCGAGCGCGTAGAGCGGGAACGCGACGACGGCCAAGGCGCCTCGCGCCGCCCCCATTCCCAGGCCCGCGGTCGAACCCGTCACCGGGCGTTCCCAGGACACGACGTGCGTCGGTGAGCCCAACTCGACGGCGACGGAGCCGAAGTCGTAGCGCTCGGCCGGCGGCGATTGCGTCGCACACGCCGCGAGGAACAGGCAGGCCGACGCCGCCCCGGCACGAAGCGTCGGTATCCCCCGACGTGCGGCAGGCGCGGCGACGCTCACGGTCGCAGCCGAAGCTCGGCGCTGCGGCGCCAAGAGAGCCGTCTGGATGCGCGACGCCGAGTGCAGCCACACCGTCGAGCTGCCCGGATCTCGTGACATCGCAGGCTCCTTGCTTCTGCGCATGCTGGTCACCGGGGTCGACGTTCGCTATGACCGCCATCACGGAGGCGCCGTCCGGTGCCGAACACGCGCCGCCCGCGATGTGCTATCTGGGGAGCGTCGGCTGCTGCGGACACGCGAAGCGAAGGACCTTCCGCTCCGCGGCCGCGTTGATCGCCGAGATCTCCCACCACGGACCGTGGGGGCATAGGCGCGCGCCGAACTCGAGATCCACCAAGAGACCGAACGGAGCAGCGGTTCTGGGCAGAGCGAGCGAGCGGCCGCCCGAGTCGCGCGCCGTCGCCGACCACCACGGCGGAACATCGTACTTGTACCGCAGCATGACGGTGCCCTGCTTCTCGCGAAGCTCAATGCCCAGATCAACCACGTCGCCCGACCAGGGGAGCGCGAGGATCGGCCGATCCGGCGCGACGGCGACGGCGCCGCACGGCGACGGCCGCTCCAATCGGACGGACTGCTCGCGCGCCGCATCGACGGCGTGAATTGTGACGGTCGGTTCGTCGGCAGCCACCTGCCACACTCGCAACGTGATGTCGTCCTGAACGTCGAGCTCGCTTGCGGTGAATCGGCACGCGCACGAAGCCGACAGAGTCACGCCGTCTCGAGCGTCGAGCCGCGGCGTGTTCTCGGTCACGGCCCAGGCCGACTCCCGCCCGAGGTGCACGGTCTTCGTCCGCGGCACGCGCAGGCCCGGCACCCACCGCGCGATCGGCACCCAGGCGCGGTACTTCGCGACAGTCCCCCACCCGTAGGCGTGGATGGGATCCGAGTCAGATCGCCCCACCGCCACGGCAATCGCCGCCGCCGCGATGAGTGCGAGACCCGAGACGACGACTGCGCGACGGCGCGGGGGTGACAGCACGTGGTGATGCTTGCCGTCGCGGGGACGACCGTCCACACAAACATCGCGCGGTCGGCTCCGCGGCGTATGCCCGTTCGGGCGGGAACGCGCGGTAGACTCACGATCGTGTCGGACGACAGAGCTGACGAGAACGCTGCTGCCCACGAGCAGGTCGCCGAGTGGATACGCTCCGCGCCGCAGGGACCGGAATTCGTCCGCTCCGAGGTCGAGCGCTTCCGCGGCATGACGGCCGACGAGCGCCTCGACAGCCTCGTCCGTCTCCAGGAACTGATGGACGCCTGCCTCGGCGGTCGCCCCGCGTTCCGGTTGCCGCGCGACGAAGAGGTGTGGCGCGTCTGGGGAGATCCGGCAAGTGGCCGACTTCGCTGAGATCCCCGACCTGGCTGTGCGCCTGTAGCACCTGCGGGTCCCGACGTCCCACCGACCGGCGCGGAGCGGCCCGGCACCCGGTGCGCCCCCGGGCGAACGTCAACTGCCCCTCACTCCGCCTTCCGCGCGCGCGCCGCGCGAACGAACCACGCCATCGACGCCGCCGCGTCCTCGCTCAGGCCGACCGTCTCGCGCGCTGGCGCTTCGGCGGCCCACCGCGCCGTGACCGTCTCCAGCTTCGCGTACGTGGCGCGATCCTCCAGGTGGAGGAGGTGACGCACGGCCCAGTGCGTGCCGCGGTGCGGCGGTCGATCCAGCATCGCGCGCCAGATGCGGACCTGTTCGTCGCGCTCGAAGCCCAATCGGTCGGCGGACGCGAGCGCCAGGTGGACCCACCGGCCGTCCTCGACGCCGGATCGGATGGCTGTGCGGAGGGCGTCGTCGGTCTCGAACAGACGTGGCTGCGCGAGTTGCGCGCGGACGAGGACGACGAGCGCTGCGTCGTCCTTGCGATCGCGAACGAGACATGCCGCTGCTGCGGCCGCCCGCACGCCCAATCGCGGGTGCGACAGGAAGGACCGGACGATCGGCACGAGTTCGGGGTCGGCGTACGGCGCGAGGTCCTCAAGGCATTCGACGAGTCGCTCCGGCCCCGACGCGGGGTCCGCGATGCGGCCGCGAGCGTACGTCAGAAAGCCCGCCGGGTCGGCGGCTCGCCAACGGCGGCGGACCCACGCACGCAGGTCGGTGTCCCAACCGGCCGCGTCGCCCGGCGCGGAGAGGAGCGCGGCGGCATCGGTCGCGTCGAACGCGTGGCGCAGGCGGAGCTTCGTCCGCGCGAGCCGACACTCGTCCAGCAAGTCGTCGTCGGCAGCCGACGTGGGCCCGGTCGGCGCGCGAAGGCGGGCCTCGAGCGCATCGACCGCGGCGAGCGCGGGCTTCGTTCCGACTTCACCGAGCCCGCGGAGCGACGTCTCGATGACCAGTCGCTGCGGTCGGTTCAACTTGGCCAAGGGCTCCGGCTCACCTCGGACGACCTCCGCCAGGAGCCACGGCGCCCACTCGTCGAAGTCGGCCGACGTGCAGCGTTCCGTCGGCGGGATCAGTTCGGTCACGAGATCGAACATCGCCTCGCTGCGGATCTCATCCCATACGCGGACGCCGCCCCGTTTGGACGCGCCGCGACACACCGAGACGTGCCACGGTGCGAGGTCCGCGGCACTGCGCAGGCGCACGCATCGATAGGGCGCGTGCGTCGCCACCATCATCGAACCGTTCGTCCGCTCCGGTGCGTCGAGCCGAACCGCTTCCGCCGCTTCCACGCGCCGCGCCGCGTTCCAAGCCGCCGCGAACGCTTCCGGGGAGACGTCAAACGACCGTGCGGTGAACCGCTCGTCGGAGCCGTAGAACCACTTCCGCCCCATGAACACGGACCGCCCCTCGGCCTTCGCGCCGCGGAGCACGATGCGGGTCACCTCGTAGTCGATGTAGCCCTTGATGCGGGTCATCTCCGCCCCATCGGGCGGCACCTCGTCGTCGAACTGCGCCCAGTCCACGCGCACACGTTCCCGGTGTGCGTCGTCGCGGTGCTTCTCGACGGCCGCCCGCGCGGCGGCCTCGGAAGCGGCCTCCGGCCCAGCAAGCGCCACCTGCGTGGCCAGGAGTCCGCCGAGCAGCAGGAGCAGGACGCGCAGCAGGAAGACCGGGGGCGACATGTAGATCGTCAACGGGTGGGCCGGTGATCGGGTTCGAGGAGGGAGCGTCCGGAGCCGATCGCGCACGATGTTACTTCGACGTCGCCGGAGTCGCCGCCGCCTTCGGGCACGCGAAGCGCAGCACCGTCGGCTCGCCGCCCGGGTTCGCGAACTCGATCTCCCACCACGGGCCGTGGGGACAGAGGAGGGTGCCGAACTGGAGGTCGGCCCAGCCTTCGTTCGTGGGGGTTTTCCAGGGGACCCGAGTCATCCTGCCGTCGTAGTCGCGCGCCATGGGGCTTGGCGACTCGCCCACCGGTCGCCAGCGCACGAGCACACTGCCCTCGGATTCCCGGAGCTCGATGCGTTCTCCGAGCACCTCGCCCGACCACGGCAAGGGCAGGACGGGCCGGTCCGGCGAGGCGACGCGGGCAGGAACGGGCGACGGTCGCTCGACCGTGACCAGGTGCTCGCGCCCATCGACTTCGACGGCGATCGTGGCGGAGGGCCCGAGCGAGGGGAACGGCTGCCAGACGGCGCCCATCCAGTCATTCATCGGAACCCAGGCACCGACGATCCGGCAACCGCACTCGGCTACGAGCCGGGCGCACGGCGCGTTCGCCGGCGCCGCTGGCCGATCGACGACCACCCACAACACAGTCTCCGTCGGGCCGCCGTGGCCCCGTTTGACCAGGACCCGTTGCGTGCGCGGCAGGCGCAACCAGGGCACGCGCGGCGAGACCGCCTCCAACACCTGGAATTCCAAGACGTCGCCCCACCCTGCCGAACGGATCACTCCCAGTTTGCTCCACCGCACAGCCACGGCAACCGCCGCCGCGACCGCGAGCACAAGACCCGCGACGACGATGGCGCGACGGCGCGGGGGTGTCACCACGGACCGATGCTGGCTGTCGGAGCGGCAGGGGTCCACACAAACCCGTGTGGGCTCGGCGTCCGTGCCATGCGGCGACGGGGGGGCCCGCCCGGCCCGGGGGCGCAGGGCCCTCGGAGAGCGTCCCCGAAGCGAACGTCCGGCTCGCGCGTCTCATCCGTATAGACTTGCACGGCTCGCGTGTTCCGCGCGGGTGAACCGCTCACCGGAGGCTCCATGACCTCGGAATCGAACCCTTCGCCCGCGAACAGCGCGGCCGCCCCGTCGGACGTCGAGGCTGCCCGCAAGCTCGTCGAAGTGCACGCCCGGCTTCGGGCGGAGCTGGCGAAGGTGATCGTCGGACAGGACAAGGTCGTCGAGGAACTGCTCACGGCGGTGTTCGCCCGCGGGCACTGCATCCTGGTCGGCGTGCCGGGGCTCGCGAAAACGCTGCTCATCTCGACGCTCGCGAAGAGCCTCCAGCTCGACTTCCGGCGCATCCAGTTCACGCCGGACCTCATGCCCGCCGACATCACGGGCACCGAAGTGATCCAAGAGGACAAGACGACGGGCGAACGCGGCTTCAAGTTCGTGAAGGGGCCCGTCTTCGCCAACGTGGTCCTCGCCGACGAGATCAACCGCGCGCCGCCGAAGACGCAGGCCGCGCTGCTCGAAGCGATGCAGGAGTATCAGGTGACGGCCGGCGGCAAGCGGTACGCGCTGAACCCGCCGTTCTTCGTCCTCGCGACGCAGAACCCGATCGAGCAGGAAGGCACGTATCCCCTGCCCGAGGCGCAACTCGACCGCTTCATGTTCAACGTGAAGGTCGAGTACCCGAGCGAGGCCGAGGAACTGTCGATCGTGCAGCGCACGACCGGCGGCGAGAAGTCCGAGGTATCGCAGATCCTCTCGGCGGCGGACATCCTGGCCGTCCAGGAGGCCGTGCGACGCGTGCCGGTGGCGGACCCGGTCGTCGGGTACGCGGTCCGGCTCGTCCGGGCGACGCGCCAGAACCAGCCGGAAGCCCCGGAGTTCGTGAAGTCGTGGGTGCGCTGGGGCGCCGGCCCGCGCGCGGCGCAGTACCTGATCCTCGGGGCGAAGGCGCGGGCGCTCATCAACGGCAGGAACTACGTCTCGACCGACGACGTCAAGGCCGTCGCGCACCCCGTGCTGCGCCACCGCGTGCTGACGAACTTCCAGGCGGAGGCCGAGGGCGTGACGTCGGACGTGGTCGTGGACCGCCTGCTCGAGACCGTTCCCGCGCACGAGCGCGGCGCGCTGTCCGCGTCCGGGGCCAGGTAACCCGATCGTCCGATGTCCGAGAAGGCGTCCGATAAGACCGAGCCGCACGAGAAGGGCACGATCGACCCGTCCATCATCGGACGGATCGCGAAGCTCGAGCTCCGCGCGCGTCTGGTCGTCGAAGGCTACGTGTCGGGCCTCCACCGGAGCCCGTACCGCGGGTTCAGCGTGGAGTTCGCGGAGCACCGCGAGTACGCGCCCGGCGACGACCTGCGCTACCTCGACTGGAAGGTCTTCGGCAAGTCGGACCGCTACTACGTCAAGCGCTACGAGGAGGAGACGAACCTCCTCTGCCACCTCGTGCTCGACATTTCGGAGTCGATGGACTTCGGCACCGAAGGCGTGCGGAAGTTCGACTACGCGGCCACGATCGCCGCATCGCTCGCGCATCTGGTGGTCGAGCAGAGCGACGCCGCGGGGCTCGTGCTGTTCGACGACGAAGTGCGCGCCGTGCTGCCTCCCGGGAACAGCGCCGCGCACCTCCGACACATCTTCGACGTGATCGAGAAGGCGAAGCCGAAGGGGAAGACGGAGCTCGGCACCGTGCTGGTCCGCGTCTCCGAGCAGTTGCGCAAGCGTGGGCTCGTGGTGGTGATCTCGGACCTCGTCGGCGATGTCGAGGAAGTGCTGCGCGGTCTGCGTCAACTCCGCAGTCGCAAGCATGACGTGATCGTGCTCCAGGTGCTCGACCCGGCCGAGATCGAGTTCCCCTTCGAGCAAATGACGATGTTCGAGGGGCTGGAGGGCATCCCCGAGTTCCTCGCCGACCCGAAGTCGCTCCGCGCGAGCTACCTCGCGAGGCTCGAGACCTTCCGGTCGCGGCTCCGCGCCGGGTGTCTCGCCGAACGGATCGACGTGGTCGAGATGAGCACGCGCACGCCGCTCGACGTGGCCCTCACTTCGTATCTGTCGCGGCGCGCCGCAACGGAACGGGCGCGGTGATCGCTTGATCCCCCAGTTCGTCCACCCGCTGCTGCTTTGGGGCGCCGCGGCCGCGGCCGTGCCGGTGGTCATCCACCTGCTGCACCGGCGCCGCTTCCACCGGCAGCGCTGGGCCGCGATGGAGTGGCTGCTCCAAGCCGCGAAACAGAACCAGAAGCGCCTCCAGATGGAGAACCTGCTGCTTCTGCTGGTGCGAACGCTGGCGGTGCTCTTCCTGGCGCTCGCGATCACGCGGCCGACGTTCTCCGACGCGCCGATGCTGCTCGGCCCGGCCCGCGCCACGCACCTGTACGTGGTGCTCGACAACTCGGGGAGTATGGCCGCGCGCTCCGGCACGCGGACCACCTTCGACGACGCGCTGTCCGGCGTCTCGACGCTGGTCGCGGCGCTCGGCGAGAACGACCCCGTGTCGGTCGTGCTGACGAACGCGAACTGGGACCAGCAGCGCCAGACCGGCCGCCCGCAGGTGATCCTGCGCGACACCACGGACCATGCAACGGTCCGCCGTCGCCTCGGCGAGCTGAAGCCGGCCCCTGCGCGCGCCGACCTCGCGGACGCTCTGAAGCTCATCGAAGAGTCGGTGCCTGCGACCGCGCCGGAATTGCGCCGCGTGGCGATCGTGTCGGACCTGCAGGAGATCTCGCTCTCGGGCCAGCGCGACAGGAACTCGACGGACGACCCGATCCGGCAGTCGCTCCTGCGTCTGCGCGACAAGGGCGCCGAGGTGGTACTCGTCCCGGTCGGGCGGGACATCGCCAACGTGGCGATCACCGCGCTCCGACCGGCCGAGGAACGCGACGTCGTGCAGGGCTCGACCGCGATCTTCCAGGCCGAGGTCCGCAACTACTCCGACCGTCCGCAGAAGGTCGAAGTGCGCTTCACTGTGGACGGCGAGGAGCGCGGCGAG
Source organism: Planctomycetota bacterium (assembly GCA_021414065.1). Classification (GTDB taxonomy): domain Bacteria; phylum Planctomycetota; class JAJSAM01; order JAJSAM01; family JAJVHW01; genus JAIOPE01. The sequence goes on along the minus strand of JAIOPE010000009.1, from coordinate 7,884 downwards.
ACGTCGCAGTGGGTCAACGTGCCGGCCCGCACGGCCGGACCGGACGCGCCGCCCGCTGCCACCGCGCAGTACTACACGACGTTCCGCCCGGAAGACGTGGGCGTCCACGTGATCGAGGCCCGCATCCGCGCCGACGGCCTCACGTTCGACGACGCCCGCGCCTTCGCCTTCGCCGTCCGGCCTCGCATCCAAGTGCTCGCAGTGGACCCGGACCTGCGCTCGAGCGATCCGAACCGCGCGCCTGAGACGTATTGGCTGAAGCCCGCGCTCTCGACAGGCGACGACGGACCGTTCCAGGTCACGCAGATGCCGGAGTCGGAGTATCACGGTCTCCGCACGCTCAACGGGTGGGACATCGTGGTGTTCGCCAACGTGGAGCGACCGGCGCCCGACGAGGCGTCGCGGACCCGGCTCGAGGAGTTCGTCAAGGCGGGCGGCGCGCTGTTCCTCACCGTCGGCGACCACGTCGTTCCCCAGCGCTGGAACGAGGAGATCTACCGCCGCGAGGGCGGCCTTCTCCCCGCCGCGCTCGGAAGCCCGAAGGTGGACCCGCAGGCCGTGCTGCGCCTCGACCTGAAGGCGAGCAAGCACGCGATCCTGCAGAACATCGCCGACCCGGAGTTCGCTGTGTTCTTCGAGTCGCCGGTGCTCTTCGGGCGCATGACGCTCGAAGGGCTCGAAGCCGAGAAGGACACGCGCGTCGCGCTGGCCTACGACGACCTCGCGCGGAGCCCCGCACTCGTCGAGAAGCGGTTCGGACGCGGCCGGGTGCTGCTCTACACGTCCACGGTGGACGACGGCTGGGGCCGCCTGCCGGGCTCGTACGTCTTCCCGGCGCTCCTGCACGAGACCGCGTACTGGCTGACGTCCCGCGGCGATGCCGACCGGAACCTCGCAGCGTTCCAGCCCTGGACGCGCGCGGTGCCCCCGGAGTTCGCGTCGATCGACGTCGCCTGTGCAGACGGCACGACGGAGAAGCCGGAGAAGGACACGGCGTCCGGCCCGGGCAGCGTGGTCGTCTCGAAGACCGGCACCATCGGCATCTACCGCGCGGTCATGCAACTGAAGGCGCAGGACCTCCTCGGCCGGGCCCCCCCGGCGGTCAAAGACGCTTTCACGGTGAACTTCTCGCCCTTGGAGAGCGATCTCCGGCGCATCGATCCGGCCGAGGTGCTGGCCCGTTACAAGGACCTCATCCGGACGGGCGGCGACGCCGCCGCAGCAGCGGACGCCGTGAAGGCGAAGGCCGGCGAGATCGCTGTGCCACTGCTGTTCGCCGCGCTTCTCTGCCTGGTGATCGAGGTCCTGCTCGTGCAGCGGATCGGACGGAGGCGCGCCAAGTGAACGGCCTGGTCCCCCTCTTCGCCGAGTCCGTCCGATCGGGTCTCCGGTGGCACCACCTGCCGGCGGCGTGGATCCTCGCGCTCGTGATCGTCCCGGCGATCGCGTTCCTCGCGTGGTTCGCCTACCGCCGCGAGACAGACGTTCCGGCGTCGGCGCGCGTGCTCCTCGGGTCGCTCCGCGGACTCGCGATCCTCTTCTTCCTGCTCGTGCTCTTCGGCCCCTACTCCGAACTGAGCGAGCAGCGCACCGTGCGCTCGCACCTGATCGTGCTCGTGGACCAGTCGCAGAGCATGGGCACGGTGGACGGCTACGAGCCGGACGACGCGCGCGCTCTCGTCAAGGCGGCGGGCCTCACCGACGACGGCGCCTCGCTTGCGGCGATGACGCGGATCGAGCTCGCCAAGCGGGTGCTGTCGAACCCCGCGTCGCAGAACCTCGAGAGCTGGACGAAGGACTTCCAACTCCACGTGTTCGGCTTCGGCTCGCAGGCGACGCCGCTGATCAGCACCGGCGACACCGCGGGCGCCACCGGGGTTCCGGAGACGGAGACGCCGGCCGATCAGATCCGCAAGCGCCTCGCGGAGATCCAGGCGACCGACGCTTCGACGCGCATCGGCCAGGCCGTGGCCACGGTCTGCGACACGTTCAAGGTCCGTGACGAGCCGGTCGCTGGGATCATCGTCATCTCCGACGGTCAGGAGAACGGAACCAACATCTCGCCGGAGCAGGCGGGCCGCAAGGCCGCAGCCATGCACGCACCGATCTTCTCGATCGGCGTGGGCGACCCGCGGTCGCCGCGCAACATTCACGTCGGCAACCTGCGCGCGAAGGAAGTCGTGCTGGCGAAGGACGACGCGGCGTTCGAGTTCACGGTGCACGCGAAGGGCTTCGAGGGCCGCCGCGCCAAGCTCGAGATGTTCCAGCGCGAGTCCGGCGGCCGCCTTCGCCCGCTCGACATCGCGCCGTCGGAGATCGTGCTCGACGGCGGCGACAAGGACCAGCAGGTGAAGGTGGTCCACCGCTTCACTGAGCCGGGCGTGATCACGGTGCGCGTGGGCGTGCCGGTCCAGCCCGAGGAGAAGATCAAGAGCGACAACTACGCCGAGCACACGCTGCGCGTGATCGATCGCAAGATCAAGGTGCTCTACGTGGACGGCTATCCACGGTGGGAGTTCGGCTTCCTCTCGAACGCCCTGATCCGCGACCGCGACACGATGCTCGCGCACTCGCTGCTGCTCGACGCCGATCCCGACACGCCGCAGCGCCGCACGCCGGCCGCCGACTGGCCCGCGCTCGACGCGTCGCGGGGACTCCCCGCCCGCGACAAGCTCTTCGAGTACGACGTGATCATCCTCGGCGACGTGAACTGGGAGGTGTTGGCGCCGACCCTCGACAAGTCGCGCGAGGCGCTCCTGAACATGCGCGACTTCGTGGACAAGGGCGGCGGCCTCATCCTGCTCTCGGGCCCGGTCAGCAACCCCACGCGCTACAAGGACACCGACCTGCAGGGCCTGCTCCCGATCGTGGTGGACCGCTCGGCCGAACGCTCGAACCCCGACATCGACACGACCGCCGGCTTCTCCCTGAAGCTGACGCCCGAGGGCGAGTTGAGCCCGCTCATGAACATCACGGGCGACCCGCGCGTGTCGAAGCAGTACTGGGAGGAGGACGCGCGTTTCCGTCAGTACTGGTGCTACCCGGCCCTGCGCGCGAAGACGCTTGCGAAGGTGATCGCGGTGTCGTCGCACCCGGCGCACCAGGACCCGCGCCACGGCCCGCGCCCGGTCATCGCAACGATGCTCTACGGCCGCGGGCGCGTGCTCTGGATCGGCGTGGACCAGCTCTACCTGATGCGCAAGGAGACCGCCGACCGGTACTTCTACCGCTTCTACGGCGAGGCCGTCCGGTTCCTGGCGACGTACAAGCTGCTCGGCGGCAACAAGCGGTTCAAGATCCTGACCGACCGCGACCAGTACGGCGTGGACGACCCCGTCCGGATCACGCTCGACGTCCTCGACCGCGACTACGAGCCGTCGAAGGCCACGACACAGACCGTCACGGTGCAGATCCCGCCCGCGACCGCGGCCGGCTCGCCCGAGACCGTCGAGCTCACGATCCCCGCCGACCCAGGCGAGCGGGGCACGTTCCGCAAGACGATCCTCCCGACGCGCCCGGGCGAGTACCACATCCGCGCCGCCACCGACGACCCGCTGGACGAGGCACCGGAGAAAATCTTCCGCGTCGTCGAGAGCACGATCGAAGGTCGTGACCTGCTCCTCGACGAAGCCCGCCTGACCGAGATGGCGGCGCTCTCCGAGGGCGGTCGTTACATGCACCTCGCCGACCTCCCGTCGCTCCGGCCGGCGTCCCGCGAGAAGCAGGTTCCGACCGACACCCGCGACGACGAGATCTGGGACGGCTGGTGGACGATCGCCGTGGGCACGGCGCTGCTCGCGGCCGAGTGGCTGCTCCGGAAGCGTTGGCACCTGGTGTGACGAAGATGGCCGCACAGCGTCTGTCACCCGGGCGGCGGATCGTCGTCGCAGCGCTCCTCGCGGCCGCTCTGGCGACGCCGGGGTCAGCCGACGGCGTGAGCCGCAACTACCAGGTCCGCGACGACGACGCCGCGCGGTTCGCGCTGACGCAGTTCCGGAAACACTCGGACGCGTCGTCGACCGACCCGAAGGAGTGGTTCGCCGCGATCCAGGAGCTGCAGAAGCTGCTCGATCTGCCGGCGGAGCGGGGCGTCGTCGTGGCGGTGCCGGGGTCGTCTCCGCAGCGCTACGAGAACGCGTGGCGCGTGGCCGTGCGCCTCTTCGAGTCGCTGCCGCCGCCGGGCCGGGCGATGTGGGAGGAACTGGAGCGCCGCCCCGCCGAGGAGCTGTTGGCCCGGGGTGTGCGCCTCCGGCGCGACGAGGATCTCGTCGCGGCCGCCCGGCGCTATCCGGCGCGCGACGTTCGGCGTCGGGCCCACGACGCGCTCGCGCACCTCGCCGTCGCGCGGGGCGACTTCGATCGGGCCGGGCGCGAGTTGGAGTCGCTCCTCGATGTCACCGAGCCCGACGCGCAGGCCGCGGTGTTCGCCCGGCTCGCGTTCGCAAGGGCCCACCAGGGCGACGTCGAAGGCACGTCGCGGATCGCAGTCCTGGCGAAGGCCCACCTCGGAGACGCCGTACGCCGCGCGTCGGCCGACCCCCGCACGCCCGAGACCGAGCCCCTCTCGGCGTCCCTCGCGCGGATGCAAGAGCAGGCGGCCGGTGCCGCACGCGGGTTCGCCTCGGCCCGCATGTTCGGCGGCGACCGCCACGGCTCGGGCGTCTCCGACGCGCCGCCGCGCGCGGGTTCACCGGGCTGGTCGGTCGCAACCGAGTTCCGGCGCGGCGACGAGAACGACTCCGGCGGCAACATGGGGTGGCCGAACGACATGCGGTTCAACTCGGGCAGTCAGCTCGACGCTCGATTCCGCCCCGTCGTGCCGACGATCTCCCACGGGTCGGTGTTCCTGAACAACGGCCTCGACCTCCGCGCCTACGACATCGCCAGCGGCCGCGAGACATGGCGCGTGGACACGCAGCAGCGCGAGCCCGTGTGGCGCGACAGTCCGAACGCGTACAGCGCCGTCACCGTCTCCGACGGCGTCGTCTACGCCGCGCTCGCCACGCGAACCGACGCCCCGGAGATCGACCGTCGGTTCTACGGGGCGATCATCATCTACTCGCTGCCCCACCGCTCGCTCCACGCCGTCGATGCACGCACCGGCGACGTGCTGTGGTCGCACGACCCGCGGCGGCTCGGCGGGCGCGCCGACGCCGACGAGATCGAGCGCGAATCGGTCGCAACCGCACCCCTCGTGGTCGGCGACGACCTGATCGTGATGACCTGGACGTACAACACGCGCTACGAGGCGCGACTCGTCTGCTTCGACCGCCGCACCGGTGCCACGCGCTGGCGCACGAGCCTCGTCCACGGTCAGCAGGAGATGAACCTGTTCGGCCGCCCGGTGAAGGAACTCGTCGCACCGCCGCTCGCCGAACTCGACGGCCTCGTCTACCTCTCGACCGGTCTCGGCATCGCCGGCGCGGTGGACCGCGTGACCGGCGACATCGTCTGGATCTCGGAGTACGAGACGACGAGCATCCCGTCCACGACGCTCTGGCACGAGACGAAGGACCGCGTGGTGACGTGGCGGCCGTCGCCCGTGACCGCCACCCGGCAGGCGGTCGTCATGGCGCCGCTCGAGGCGTCCAATCTGCTCGGATTCGACCCGAAGACCGGCGCGCTCCTCTGGCAGCGCCCGATCAGCACGCCGTCGGGCAACATGCAGTGGTTCATCGGCGCTCAGGACGGCCGCGCGTACGCGCTCGGCGGACGTCTCCACGCATTCGACCTCGCGACAGGACGCGACGCGTGGGCCACGCCCGAAGCCGGCCGCCTCGCGCCGTTCGGTTCCCCCGCCGCGCCCGCGCTCGGACGAGGCGTCGTCGCAGCCGACGGGATCTACGTTCCCACGTCGGCCGGGATCGTGCGACTCGACGCCGGCACCGGCAGCGTGGCCGAGACGCGCGCCCTGCCGGCGAACCCGCGCGATCCTCGCAACGTCTTCCGCCACGACGGGAACCTCGTCTCCGCCGACGGCGCACTCGTGGTCGCTTCGAACGACCGGATCGACGCCTACTACAGCTTCGAGGATGTCGCGGCGCGATTGAACGCGCGCCTCGCTGCGGCGCCCGGCGACCCGGCCCTGCGGCTCGAGGCGGGCGAGATGTTCCGCGCCGCATCGAGGCTCGACGCAGCGATCGAGTGCTTCGATCGCGGCCTCGAAGGTGCCGCCGCGAGCGGCGCACGGCCCGGCGATCACATCGCCGAGACGCAGCGCGACGCAGCCTGCGACGCCGCGCTCGCCCGAGTCGTGGCGGAGTTCGGAGACGTGCAGACGGTCGTGGACGACGATGTGCGCGTGGACGTCGGGGCGCTCGCCGCGTTCCGGCTCGGCGCCCGGCGCGTGGACCGCGGCGACCTGCGCGGCGGCGTGGATTCGTGGATGCGCCTGCTCGACGAGCACGCCGACGCGGCGCTCGGCGAGACGAACGTCACGGGCGCGGTCCGCAGCGCGCTCGACGACCTCGTCGTGAAGAGCGGACCCGAGGTCGCCGCGCTCGTCTCGGCGCGCGCCCGCGCGTCCCTCGACGCCGCCCGCGCCGCGAAGGACGTCGTCGCGCTGCACCGGATCTCCCGCACGAGCCCGTCGAACGAAGTCGCGATCGAGGCTTCGATGGAGGCCGCCCGCATCCACCTCGCCGCCGGCCGCACGCGCGAAGCGGCGGCCGTGCTCGAGGGGCAGGTGCTCCGCGACCAGCCGCCGCAGCCGCTCGCCCGCGCTCTCTGGCTGCTCGCCACGGCCTACAGGTCGCTCGACGAAACTCCGCGGGAGCGCTCCGCGCTCCGCCGGATCGTGCAGGAGTGCCCGGCAGCGTCGCTCGACGACGGCCGCGCCGCCGGCGAGACGGCGCGCGCGAAGCTCCAGGCCGACCGGTTCCGCAGCACTCCGACCGCGCTCCCCGACCCGCACCCGCCCGTCACCGTACGCTGGGAGAACCTGGGCGGCACCGACGAGCCCGCGATCCAACTCCTCCAGGTGCAGGGCACCCGCCCGCGCGCGTTCGAGGGTCGGCTGCTGTTCCTCCAGGAAGGCGTGCTGAAGCTCCTCGACGTCGCCGAGAGTCGGCACGTGTGGATCTCGGAAGCCGACGTGGAGGTGCGAGCGACGTTCGGAACGAGCGGGTCGATCGTACTCGTCGGCGACGATGCGCGCATCCGTCCGCGCATGGTCCGGCTCGACGGCATCGCGGCCGACGACGGCCGCCGCACGTGGACCAGGCGCCTCGCCGGGAAGTACGCGGCGTCGGCTTCGGCGCTCGGCGCGGTGTACGTGCTGCGGAGCGACACGAACGACAAGGGCGAGCGGATCTCGTGGCTCACGGCGGTTTCGGCCGACACGGGCGACGTGATCGCGGAGACGCGGCTCGGCGACAAGGCGCAGTTGCAGGTCTCGTGCGCCGCCGACGCCGTGCTGTGGTCGGAGCTGATCCCGCAGGGGAACGTCGCGCGGCGCCGCGTCCACACGCTCGACGGAGCGACGCTCGCCCCGCGCGGCGTGGTCGAAATCGAGGGCCACTCGTCGCCGTTCGCACTGAATCCGCCGGGCACGTCGCTCGTGGTGACGACGTCGCGTCACGACGGGATCGTCGCGATCGACGCTTCCACCGGCGCGCTGGCGTGGCCCGCCGTGGCCCTCCGCGGCCGCGCCGTGAAGAACGTGATGGTCGTCCCCGGCGGCGTGATCGTCACGGACGACGGCGACAACGTGCGCCGCTTCGACGCACTGACCGGTACGGAGACGTGGGTCCGTCCGCTCGGCGGCGACGCGTCGCTCGGGTTCAGCGGAGAGGCCGCCGAGGGCGACCTCGTCGTGGCGACGCTCATCCCCCAGGACACAGCCCTGATGCCGATCGCCGTCGGACTCGACGCCGCGACCGGCGC
>JAIOPE010000124.1 GCA_021414065.1 Planctomycetota bacterium | reverse complement strand
TCCGTGAACAGGGTCCCCTTCGAGATACACTCTGCACGCATCGGGCTGTGTGCCTCCGTCAGTGTAAGTACTTGGTCGTACAAACACTTAGACGCGCCGCAGCCCGATTTCGTTTCAACTTTCGTGAGAGAAGCGGGTTAGAGTGTGCGGCCCGCGGGCCGGAAGCCCGCGACCGACGGAGGAACGCATGCCCATCCAGGACCCTGCCGGCGTCGCCAAGGAGGCCGAGAAGCTCGAGGCCGACGTGGGCAAGTGGATCGAGCAAGGCAACTCGCTCGACAAGACCTATCAGAAGAAGTGGGCCGAGTTCGGCCTGATCAACGGCGGGCTCTGGGAGGGCTCGAAGGAGATCGACGAGCTCGTCAAGTCGCTCACCGCGGCATTCGTCACGTTCGACAAGATGACGTCGAAGGCCGGCGACCTGCGGAAGGACCTGACGAACATCGGCAAGATGGCGCGCGACCTCCAGAAGCAGCTCGCGTCCTACGATCCGAAGATCACCGCGCTGAAGAAGGACGCCGAGAAGCTCCTCGCGGTGAACAAGACGAGCGCGCAGCTCAAGACGGCGATCGCTTCGATGATTGCGCTCGACAAGGCGTGCGAGAAGGTCTCGAACCAGCTCGAAGCCGACGCTCAGGACTGCGAGGGCTCGCCGAAGTCGCCCCCGCGCGTCAAGCCGACGTTCTGACGAAGCGCTGACGAAGCGCTGAAGCCGTTCTGACGTCCGTGCGGCCCGGATCTTCCGGGCCGCCGGCGCCGTATTCCTCGATCAGTGTTCAGCGTTCGGCTCCGAGGACGGGGCGTCGGCCGACGTCGCCGCGCCGGTCCACCCGCCGCCGACGGCACGGTGGAGCTTCACGATCTCGGAGAGCACCGCCCGCTCCGAGCGGAGCAGGTCGAGCCGCGACGCCGCCAGCGCACGCTGTGCGTCCAGTACCTCGAGGTAGCTCGTGATCCCCTCGCGGTAGCGCACGTTGGCGAGTTCGACGGATCGCTGCTCCGCGACGATCGTCGCCTGGATCGCGTCGCGGGTGCGCTTGCGTGCGTCGAGGGAGACGATGGCGTCGCCGATCTCGTTGAGTGCCAGGATCACCGTGCCGGTCCAGTCGGCGGTCTGCGCGTCGTGGAGCGCCTCCGCTTCGATCTGCCGGAACTCGCGCTCGCCGCCGTCGAGGATCGGGAGCGTGACGCTCGGCGCGATCGACCAGATGCGCGAGCCCCACTTCAAGAGGTCGAGCGGCGCGACCGACGTCAGCCCTGCGCGGCCGACGATCTGGAACCGCGGGTAGAAGTCGGCCACGGCCGCGCCGACGCGGGCGTTCGTCGCGACGAGTCGCCGCTCGGCGGCGCGCACGTCGGGGCGTCGCTCGAGGAGCTGACCGGGCAGCCCGACCGGGATCTCAGCGGCGACGCCGAACGACGCCGGCGGGCGGCCCTTCGCGCGGAGGCCCGGCGGCTTGCCCATGAGATACGAGAGCCGGTTCTCTGCGACGGCGCGACGGCGCTCCGGATCGGGGATGCGCGACCGCGCTGCCGCCAGGTCGCCTTCCGTGCGTCGCAGGTCGAGTTCCGAGACGAGACCCGCGTCCACGCGCGACTTCACGAGCCCGAGCGTCTGATCGAGCAGGCCGACCGTCTCTCGGTGGATCGCGATCTCGGCGTCGGCCTCGCCGACGTCGAACCACGCCTCGGCGACGTCGGCGGTGAGCGAGACCTCCATCGCTCGCCGGTCCTCTTCCATCGCCGCGGCGTCGGCCCAGGCCGCTTCCGCGCCGCGACTCACACGACCGAAGAAGTCCGGCTCCCAGGTCGCGTCCGATTGGAGCGAGTGGACGTCGAGGGGATCGGCGACGTTTCCGAAGCGCGCGGCAGACCCGGAGACCGAGTTCTCCGACGACCGGCTCCGAGCGTAGTTCGCACCGACGTCGAGACGCGGGGAGTCACCCGCGCCGGCGCGGCGCGCGGCGGTCCGTGCCGCTTGGATGCGCGACGCCATCGCGGCGAGGCCGAGGTTCCCGGCGCGGGCTTGCTCGACGAGGCCGTCGAGTTCGGCGTCCTGGAACGTCCTCCACCAGTCGTCGCGGGGGAGCGCCGCTTGCGACGGCTTGGCTCCGGTGATGGCGGCCGGCAATTCGATCTCCGGGCGGACGTAGTCCTTCCCCGACGTTCCGGCACACCCGGCGAGCGCGAGCATGCCCGGCAGGACGATCGCGAAGACGGCGAGAGATGTGTACGGCGCAGGTCGCTTCACTTCGTCTCCTCCGTGCGGAGTGGGTCGGGCCGGTTCGTGTTGACGCCGTCGCTCGACGACGTGCCGCCGAGCACATCTTCGCGCAACGCGCCTTCCATGAACACGTCCACCTGCTGGCCGACGTAAATCGGCACGTCCGACTTCCCGAGTTTGAAGATCACCTGCAGCACGCGAGTGTCCACGCGTTCGTTGGTAGCGCCGGTCAGCGACCGCTTCGGGCGGACCCACGGTTCGACGCGCAGGAATTCGAGTTCGACCGGCTTCTCGGGGAACCCGCGCACCACGGCGACCGCCCGCGGACGGCCGTGTACGAGCGGGGCCGACTCCTCGTCCACGTCCACGCGGACGCGCAGCGACGAGAGGTCTCCGAAGAGGATCAGCGGGTCGCGATTGGCGGTCGCGTACTCCCCTGGGTGGACGTTCAGCTCGAGGATCGTGCCGTCGAAGGGCGCGCGGACGAGCGCGCGGTCGATGTTCTGCTGATTCTGTTCCAGCGCCGCGGCCGCCTTCGCGACCTCCGCCCGCGCCTCGGCGATGTCGGGTGCCCACGCCGGTTGCTTCGCCCGGACGAGGTCCGCTTCGGCCGTCGCGACGTTCCTCTCGGCGACGACGAGCGCCCAGCGCGCTCGGTCCACCTCGTCCTCCGGAATGACGCCTCGCCCCGCGGCCGCTGCGTGCTCCAGACGGGTCAGCGCCGACTTCCTGTCCTCTACCGTCGCGATCGCAGCTTCCACGCGCGTCTGCGTCGGAGGGATGTCCTCGGGCCTGGGAAGCGCGAGAAGTCGGTCGAGCTTCGATTGGACTGCGAGGAGTTGCGATGCCAGCACCACGCGATCCGCGCGGAGCGGGCGGTCGTCGAGACGGAAGAGATGTTCGCCCTTCGCGACGCGCTCGCCGGCGCTGTGGAAGACGTCCGTCACGAGTCCCGCGTACGGTGCCCCGAGCGCGCTCGTCCGCTCGGCGGCCGGCTCCACGATCGCTGCGCCGCCGACGGTCGTCGGGTAGGGCGCGCGGGGCGGCTGCACCGGCGGCGGGGCCGGCTGCGGTGGGGGCGCGGAGTTGGCCGTCCACAGTGCGTACGACACGCCTGCGAGCGCCACGAGGGGGATGAGAATCCTGGGAAACCTAGCCATGCTCGGCTCCGTTCCTGATGCTCGTGATCCGGCCGTCCAGCATCTCGGCGATGCGATCGCCGAATCGGAAGACGCGGCTGTCGTGCGTGACGACGACCACGCAGCGGTCCGCGGCGACGGCGGTGGACTTCAGGAGCTCCATGACGTGCTGCCCGGTCTCTCCGTCGAGGCTGGCCGTCGGCTCGTCGCACACGATGAGGCGCGGCTCCGGGGCCATCGCCCGGGCGATGGCGACGCGCTGCTGCTGCCCGCCCGAGAGGTGAAGCGGCGAGACTTCGGTCTTGTCGGCGAGCCCGACCTGCGTGAGCAGTTCGCGGCCCCGCTGCACCGCTGCCGCGCGCTTCACGCCGCGCAGGAGGAGCGGCACGGCCACGTTCTCGGCGGCCGTCAGCGACGGCACGAGGTTGAACTGCTGGAAGACGAAGCCGATGTTGCGGAGACGGAACGCCGTCTTCTGCGCGGGCTTCATCGAGTGGACGTCCTGCCCGTAGACGCGGATCTCGCCCGCCGTCTGATCGAGGATGCCGGCCACGACCGAGAGCAGCGTCGTCTTGCCGCAGCCGGACGGCCCGACGAGCAGCAGCATCTCGCCCGGCCGTGCTTCGAAGTCGATGCCGCGGAGCGCGTGGACCACCGAGTCGTCGCTCTCGAACACCTTCGTCACGCCGCGGCAGATGATGGCGGGCTCGGTCGCGACGGCGGTTGCGCTTGCGTCGCCCATCAGCTTCCCCGGAAGACGATGGCGGGCTCGAGCTTCACCACGCGCCGAATGGAGAGAACGCTCGCGATCGCGACGAGGAGCGTCATCGCACAGAACGCGATGAGCATGAGCTCCGGCGTGAACTTGAAAGCGAGCTGCGGACTGTTCTTCGCCGCCGTGTTGCCGAAGAGCGCCGTCGCTCCGACGCCCACGCCGTATCCGAGCAGACCGACGACGACCGCCTGGAAGAGCACCATCTTCGCGATGGTGAAGTTCGTGGCGCCCATTGCCTTCAGCGTTCCGAAGTGCCGGATGTTGTCCAGCACGAACGCGTTGAGCGTCTGCATCGAGATCGCGAGCCCGACCACGAACCCGAGAAGCGTCGTCATTCCGAAGTTGATGACGATGCCCGTGTTCTTCGCGTAGTAGCGCAGCGTTCGCTCGATGAACTGGTCCTTCGTGATCGCGGCGAGCCCGGTCGCCTTCGAGATGCGCGCGGACAGCTCAGCGTCCGACAGGCCGTCCTTCGGTGAGCAGAGCACGAACGTGAGCACGCGGCGGTCTCCGGGCACGTACTTCACGGCGCGCGTGTACGTCGTGTAGATGATCGGGAACGACGTGAACGTTGGTGTGGCCTTGCAGATGCCGGCCACGTACGCCCGGCGGTCGTTCAACTCCAGGATGTCGCCCTTCTTCACGTTGAGCCGCCGCGCGCCGGCCTCGTCCACGAGCACCGAGTCCGGCGTCCAGAGGTCCGTCAGCTTGCCGGAGACGAACTCGCGTGGCCCGCCGAGGAGCGTCGAGGAGTCGAGACCGAAGACGAACACCGTCTGGAAATTGCCGTCGGCCGTCCGCGCGCGGCCGTTGCTCTTGAAGAGCGGCACGGCCCAGTCCACGCCGGGCACGTCGCGGACGCGGGAGAGGTCCGAGTCCTTCATCGGCTTCAGGTCGTCCGGGTACTGCACGCCGGGGTCCATCACCCAGATGCGCGCGGCCGACACGTCGGTCACCATCGCGAACGTGCGCATCATGATGCCCGTGAAGATCGAACCCTGCTGTGTCATCAGCAGCACCGAGAACGCGAGCCCGATCACGAGAGAGAGGTACTTCGCCCGGTCGCCGGTGAGCATCCGCCACGCCACGTAGATCATGGACGCGGCTCCTTCCCGGCCGCTTCGAGCGAGCGGCAGGTGAATCGAACGACGTGCGCGACGATCTCGTCCACGAGGCGGTCGCCGTACTCGCGCTCTCCGAGCAGCCTGAGGGCTACCGGGGCGGCCACACGGTGGTAGACGAGTTGCGAGACGATCGAGATCGCGGTCAACCGCCTGGTGCGCGCGTCGGCGTCCGGCAGGAACGGAGCGATTGCCTGCTCCAGGGCGGCGACGCGCGGTTCGATCATCTCGCGGACCACCACGTCGAGCGCGGCGTTGGGCTCACCCATGGCCCGGAGCATCAGTTGGGTCTGCCACTGTTCGTGGCGCCCGAGGATGCCGACAGCCAGCGCTCGGATCGCCGCGCGGAGATTGTCGAGGGGGTCGGTTGCCGGAGGTCCCGTGAACCAGGGAGCGTCGGGCATGCGCGAGCATGCCCAGCGGACGGCCTCGACCTCCAGGTCATCCTTGGATCCGAAGTGGTAGCTCACGGCCGCGACGTTGGCGCCCGCCCGGGCGCAGATCTCCCGGACGGTGGCGTCGCGGAAGCCGCGCTCGGCGATCGTCTTCGCGGCCGCCTCCAGGAGTCGCTCGCGAGTTCCGGCGTCTTCCGGGGTGGAGGGTGGGGGAGTGGAACGCATGTTTGAAACGAGTGTTTAGATCATGCCGGGAGGTTGCGTCTGCCGGAGCGAATCTCGGAGAGTCGCCTCGGGATCGGCGTCACCACCTTCCGCCGGCGCGTCCGGGCAGGTACTCTTCGCGTCGTCTTGGGCCGCGGGACATCGATCCGCGGCGAGGAGGGGTCACCTGTCCCGTCGAAGCATCCGTTTTCCGGTCGTGTGCGCGGCCGTCTGCGTGGCCGCTGCTGCTGTCGCGTTCGCGGGCTTCCTGCCGGGCGCCGTAGTCGCGGCCCTCGCGCAGCAGAAACCACCCGCGCCGCCCGCGCCGGCCGCGGGGCCAAAGCAACCGCCGACACCGGCCGTCCCGCAGGACGCGACGCCGCCCGTTGCCCCGACCCCCGTTGTGCCGACACTTCCGAGGCCCGCGGGCGACGACCTGCTCGTCGCGGCCGACGGGACGGTGTTCCTCGGCACGGTGACGAAGACGGACGACGTCGTCTCGGTGATGACATCGACGGGCGGCGAGCGCTCGTTCCCCAAGGCGCGGGTCTCCATCGCGGTGTCCGGCGGGAAACGCGTGCATCGCGGCGAGGAGGATGGGCTCCGGCTCGCGTGGCTCGCGTGGCTCAAGGAGAAGCACCTCGATGCGATCCCCTCGAAGCGGGTCGCCGACGCGACGCCGGAAGGGAAGGCTGCATGGTGGGCCGACGTTCTCGAGGCGGCGAAGACCTGCGGCGAATGGAAGATGCGCTACGCCGGGGCCGCACTTCTCGCCGACGGCATCGAGGCCGAGACGTGGGACGACGCCGCACAGACGCTCGCCCTGGAATTGGAACCCCTGGAGTTCCCCTTCTCCCCCGAGGACTCCGAGAAGGCGAAGCTGTGGGCATCGTGGGCGCGGACGCTGTCGCCCCTCGCCGGCCGCTTCGTGCTGAAGGGTGACGCGCCGGGCACCGCGGGGCAGAGCCCGCTCTGGCGCGACGAGGCCGTGGCCGTCCGCACGCGCAACCTGATCGTCTGGTCCATCGACCACGACATCGCGGTGTTCGGGTCGATCCTGAAGCAGGGCGAACTCACGGTGCGGTCCCTCGAGGGGATCTTCGGCCGCCCCGAGTACGGGAACGACGAGCCACTCGAAGTCCGCCTGTTCAAGAACCGGACGCAGTACCTGACGGAGGCCGACACCGTCGGCGGATTCGCGCCGCTCTGGAGCGGCGGGTTCTTCGCGCCGGGCGACCGTGTCTCGCGCTTCTACGTGACGCGTCACGGCAAGACCAAGGCGTTCCTCGAAGACGAGTTGCACGAGGTTCTCTCGCACGAACTCACGCATCACTGGATCGAGACGCGCCTGCTCCTCGGCGTGGCGCTGGAAGGGCTCGACGAGAAGGGTGAACGGGCGGCTCGCGAGGGCAAGGGCGGCCGCACGTCGGACCAGCCGGGCCACTGGATCGTCGAGGGCGTGGCCCGGTTCGTCGAGGACCAGGCGGTGCTCTGGAAGAAGACCGGGGTGAAGTTCGACGTCGCCAACGCCGAGTGCATCCGCGACGCGATCTCCGCGTGGAAGGCGGGCATCTCCATTCCGCTCGCCCGGTATCTCGACATCACACCGAAGGGGTTCGAGTTCCTCGGCGACGTCCCCAAGGGCGGCAAGGGCGGCTACGTCAACACGGAGCGCGGGATCTTCTACGACCAGGGCGGCACGTTCGCGTTCTTCATGATGAACCGCCGCGGGCTCGAGGGCCGGAAGCTGTTCGCCCAGTACCTGCGCGACGTCTACGCGGGGAAGATGACTCAGGAGAGCTGGAAGCGCCTCGGTTTCGCTACGTCGGCCGACGCGGAGCGCGAGTTCAACGCGTTCCTGACGAATCCAGGCAAGTAGCTCAGACGAGCGCCTGCGCCAGCGCACGGAACTCGTCGCATGACGTGCGACCGTGCAGCGCCGTCTCGGCGAGCACGCGGCCGACGAGCGGTCCGAACTTGAACGCGTGCCCGCTGCATGCAGCGCCGACGATCACGCGCGGCGCGCCGGGGAGCGGGCCCACGACGAAGTCCTGCGACGGCTCGTTCGTGTAGAGGCAACGCTCGGCGGCGATCAGGCCGCGCGGCGGAGCCGAGAGTTCGCGGCACAGGAAGGCGAGCACTTCGCCCGTTTCGACGGCCGATGGCTCGGACACCGGCGCGTCGGGGTCGTCGCTGCCCGCCGACGTGCGGTGCCGCGCGGCCTTGATGCCCGGACGCCCGAACTCCGGAACCCCATAGAAGTGATCGTGCTCGTCGCGCCCGAGCCAGACCCACACCGGGAACCGCGGCGCGCGAAACACGTCCGGCGCGCCGTTCGTCGCGAAGTAACAGGCAGTCTGCCGCGCGACGGAGAGTCGCGCGGCGAGTGTCGGAACCAGCGTCCGGACCCACGCGCCCGCTGTGACGATCGCGCAGTCGGCGTCGATCGTCCCGCGCGACGTCTCGACCTGCGCCCGGCTGCCGACGTCCCTGACGCTGAGGACCTCCGTGTCTTCTCGCACGTCCACGCCCGCGGCGCGGACGAGCCGTGCGAGCGCCGCGATCGTCTCCGAGGCAGCGATCACACCGGCGCTGCGGTCCACGAGCACCGTCGGGTCGTCGGGGAACGCGAACTGGGGGAACGCGCGTCGCGCGTCGAGCACGTCGATGCGATCCACCGGGCAACCCGCCGCGGCCACCGCGCGCTCGTAGGCGTCGATCTGACCGCCCGAGGGGCCGAAGAAGAGGCCCGGCGTCGGGTGGACGAGGCGCAGACCGGCGTCGCGCTCGAGCCGCGGCCAGTCCTCGCGCTGTGCGGCGACGACGAGCCGCGCGTACGCGGCGCTCGCGTAGCTCGTCCGCGTGATCCGGGACGTCCCGTGGGAACTGCCGCGGTCGTGCCCGATCCGGAACCGCTCGACGAGCACGACGTCCCGCGCGCCGAGCCGCACGAGGTTCCACGCGGCGCAGAGCCCGTGAATCCCCGCACCGACGACGACCACCCGCGACGTTTGGCCGCTCACCGGGAGATGGCCGGGTGGGCGTGCGATGCAGGCAGCGGGTTCCGCGCCGGATCGACCGACGCCACGAGTCGGATGCGAACCACTTCGCTGCCGTGCTCCCAGAGCGTGACCACGTCGCCGGGGCGGAGCGTCTCCCACGTCTCGAAGGAGACCCGGAGATTGCGGCGCCGTCCGTCGCGCGACTCGACTACGAGGCGCGGGTCGTTGGCCGTAGCGCGATCCGCGGGGATGTCCGTCAGCAACTCGACGACCTGGCCCACCGTCGCGGTGCCCGGCTTGGCCCAATCGTCCTCGCGTTCGACGATGAGTGCGAGCGCGCCGGACACCTTTGCGCGAGCCTTCAGGCGCGAAAGAACGGCACCGCCCGCCGCGGCAATCCCCGTCGCGGCCCCGATGACGAGCGCCCATGCGATGACGGCTGTCCGCCCCGGCAGTCCGGCCGCGAGGTACGCCGCGCCCGCGACCGCAAGTGCGCCCGCTGCGACGATCGCAAGCTGCCGGGTTGCCCGTAGCGTGTCGCCGGCGCGCCGGCCGACGACCATCGCCGCGCGACGAACGTCGCTCTCCGGATCGACGAGCGTCGCGTCGTTGGCAAGCCGGGCGAGAATCGCCCGGGCGTCGGAGAGCGCGTCGCGGCGAATCCAGTCGTGCGTCACATCCGGAGTGTAGCCCGGAGACGGTCCAGCGCGATCAGACGGGAGCTTGGTTCCGGCCGACGGAGCGAACGTGCGAAGTGGACGCGCACGGGCGCGTCCACTTGCTGTCGTCAACAACTGAAAGGCTGGGAAGGAAGCGCGAAGCGATTCCTTCCCAGCCTTTCAGCCCTGTTTCGGCATGTCCACGCCGACCCAGCAGTTCGCCGGGCCGATGTCGGCGTTGCCGGACTGCTTCGCGTAGAGGAAGAACTGCATGCGGTAGGCGGCGAGCGGCTTGATGCTCATGTCGATCAGGCCGATGCCGACCTTCGTCGGCGTGCCCCAGGGCATCGAGGTGTCCTTGTTCGCGAGGTCGTCGTCGGAGACGGATCGCACCAGCGCTTCGAGTCGCCCCATCTGGTCGTCCATCGCCGCGTGGAACGTCTCGGGCGTGACGCTCTCCGAGCGCTTCTCCATCTCCTCCGCGTGGTCCCACTCGTTCGTGACCGCGTGGACCGCACCGATCAGCCCGCAGTGGGTCAGGTACTTCATGAGCTCGAGCGTCGAGCGCTGCTTCGGCGTCGGGCGCCAGTCGTACGTGCCGGCGGGCACCTTCGTGGCGAGGTGCTGGATGATCTTCACCTCCTGACGCATCGAGGCGATGAGCTGGTCCTTCGTGATCATGGAGTCCTCCGCTGCAAGGTTCGCTTGCGAGGGTGACGGCCGGTTCCGGAAGCGAAAACGGTAGTGCCCCGCATCTCCGTTGCACCGATTCTGCGCTCGGCGGCATCTAGTCTGGCAGGGGGCTCGGCGCCCTCCCGCTCCATGACCGCCCACGATCCCCGTCCGACGACCCGAATCGAGTCGCTCCTCACCCAGCATGCCTGGGTGCGGGGTCTCGCCCGCAAGCTCGTCCGGAGCGACGCCGACGCCGACGATCTTGCGCAGGAGGCGTGGCTCGCGGCGGTGAAGTCGCCGCCCCGGAGCGAGTCCGCAGCGCGCGGGTGGTTCGCCGCGGTCCTGCGCAACGGTTCCCGACAGGCGCACCGCGGCGCGACGCGCCGCGACCGCTGTGAACAGGGCGCGGCGCACGACGAGGCGGGGCCTTCGGCCGTGGACGTCGTCGCGCGCGCAGAGGAGCACCGTCGCGTCGTCGACGCGGTCCTCGCGCTCGACGAGCCGTACCGCACCGTGATCCTGCTCCGCTTCTTCGACGACCTCCCGCCCCGCGACGTCGCGGAGCGGACGGGCGCGCCCGTCGAGACGGTGCGGTCGCAGGTGCAGCGGGCGCTCGTGAAGCTGAGGGATCGCCTCGACGCCGCGCATGGCGGCGACGGGACGACGTGGGTGACGGCGCTGTTGCCTCTCGCAGGGTTGCGCGCGGCGGAGATCGCGGCAGCAGTCGCGGGAACGACCGAGGGTGCCGGCAGTGCGACTGCCGGTTCGCACGCCGGTTCGCACGTCGGTGCGCAAGTTGGTTCACAGGCAGGTTCGGGCGCGGCGGCGGGGGCGATCTCGTCCCCGGCTGCGGCCCTTTCGATCGGAGCGTTCACGATGGGTGCCAAGGCGGTCGTGTTGACGGGGTTCGTCGCGCTTGCGGCGGGCGCGGGGATCGTGTGGATGGCCGGGGCCGCAACCCGCGACGAGGTCGTCCGCCTCCGCGACGAATCGGCGGCGGCGCGAGCGTCCGTCGGTGCGGCGCAGAGCGAGACGAAGGCCGCGAAGGACGCCGCCGCGAAGGCACAGTCGCATGTCACGGAGCTCGAGGCGCAGATCGCCGAATCGAAGAAGGCCCTCGCCGCGGCGAAGGATCAGGCGTCGAAGGCGGTGGCCGAGACCGAGTCGCTGGCGGCGGAGGTCGCGAAGCTCCGGCCCGCGGGTGCGCCGAAGGCGGCCGCGATGCTGAAACCCACGTTCGCGTTCGAGGGCTTCGGCGACGCGCTCGAGCAGGTGGACTGGAAGAGCGTCGCGATCCACACGACGGCGATGGTGGATCCGATCCGTGAGATCGCGGAGGCGCTCGTGGCGGGCACGCCCGTCCCGCTCAAGGCTGCGGGCGAGGCGCAGAAGCACAACGGCCCGCTCATCCAGGCGATCGGCGCGTTGAAGGAGCAGATCCCAGGGACCGGTCCGAACGGTGCGTACACGCACCCGGCCTTCCAGGTGAATGCGCTCGCCGCGGCGCTCGAGCAGATCGGCAAGCCGCTCACGGCCGCGCAGCGAACGGCGCTCGAGGACGTCGGCCGTCGCTTCACGGAGGAGGAGCGCAAGCGCAACGCGTCGTACGACGAGAACACGTTCCAGATGCAGAAGCTCGTCGAAGAGGGCGCGCTGAAGGACCGGTTCTTCAACGCGCTCCGGAGCGCGATCTCCACCGAACAGCTCGACGCCGTCAGCCCTCCGGCCGTCCGCGACCGTCTCGGCGCCGACCTGTGGTCCGAGGGCCTCTTGTGGGTGACGGTCACGCGCCCCGTGCGGTTCGCGAAGAAGGAGGAACTGGCAGACTCCGTGGGCCGCACGATGAACCTCGTACTGAAGCTCGACGACGGTCAGAAGGCGAAGGCCGCCGCGACTGTGTCCGACTGGGTCTCGCATCTGCCAAAGGACCTGATGGAGCGCACGCTGGACCCGCTCGAGGCCGCGGGCATGGGCAAGTCCGAGACCGCCGCGCAGGCGGCCGGCGAGACCCGAAAGCTCGTCGAGCGCCTCGTCGCGGATCTCGCGCTCGCTGGCGACCAACTCGGCGCGGCGCGGCGTCTCGGGGTCGTCCTCCTACCGTCCCCTTCCAGCGACGGGGAGTAGCCCCACCGACAGCGCGGCCCAGCCGTCGATCTCGAAGTGTTCCACGCGGATCGTGTGCTTCGCGGCGACGGCGAAGTCGAGCGCGACGTCGTGCGGCGTGGGCCCGTGGTGCGTCCAGTCGTCGATGACGAGTCGGTCGTCGAACCACACCCGGATGCCGTCGTCACTCACCGTGTGGAGCGTCCACTGCCCGGCCGGGAGTTCGACTTCGGTGGTTGCCGAAGTGGCGAAACGATCCGCGCCGACGGCGTCGCTCACCTTGCCGTCCTGCCACGCGAAGTCGAGCGCCGGAAGCGTGCGACGTTCGACCGGTTCGCCGGCGAGCAACGCCTTCCACGCGTCGGCGTCCTCGCGCGGGTCCTTCGTCCACGTGAAGAACCGGACGTCCCAGGTCGTCGTGAAGAGCGAGCCGGACGCCCGGTGCGTCGTGCCCTTCGCGACGATCTCGACGTCGAACGCAGCCGCGCCCGCGACGCCGTCCTTGCGACGGATCGACACGGTCGCGGGGAGCGCGCCCTTGGACGGCTCCGCGATGAAGCCGTCAGTGAGCGCCTTCACCTCGAACGTACCGTCCACGCCGAGCACGGACAGCTTCGCTTCGCCCGCGGCGCTCTGACGTGCCGGGAAGAGCCGCGTCTCCCGCGGAGGCACGGGACCCCACTCGTCGATGAGGATGTACTTTCGGCCGCGAAGCGTGGCGGCGGGGAGGTAGACGTCGCGGGCGCCGAGGACGCCGAGGGACTCCGCCGTGTTCCTGACGCCTCCCCCGTTCTTGGCACCCTTCTCACGCGGCGGCGGCGTGCCTTCCGTCAGTTCCAGACGCAGCGCGCCACTCACCTGGTTGTCGCCCACGTTGGAGTCGCGGTCGCGGTCCAGACGGACGTCAACGCGATTTGACGCGAAGCCGTTGAGCACGATCTCGTTTCCGCGCGAAGTCGTGTCGCGCCCGGCACCCCAGACCGACTTCGCGAGGTCCGGGTCGTCGTCGGTCCACAGGTGGACGCCCACGCCGCAGCGGGCGATCGAGTTCTCCCAGATCCCGTTCCCGTGCCCGTGCTCGATCGACACCCCGTGCGCGCAGTCGGCGATCCGGTTCTCGACGACGTTCGTGTCCCACGAGTACCCGGCCCACACCGCGTGGTCGCAGTCGTTGATGTCGTTGTCTACGAACCGGTTCCCCTCGCTGAACGTCGCCTCGATTCCGTTCGCCACGGCGTGCGAAAAGTCGTTCCGCCACAGCACGTTCCCGTTGCAGCCGCCCTTGCCCGTCTTCTTCAGCGTCTCGTTCCCCGCGTAGAGGAAGAAGCCGTCGCCGCCGTGCGTCGCCGAGTTGACGGCGAACACGTTGTCCGAGCACTGCTCGAAGACGAGGATGCCCGCGGAGTCCTGTCCCCGCGCGTAGCGGCCGTGGGAGTAGCCGCGGACGCACCAGTCGAGCGAGTTGTGGGAGACGACCGCCTTGCTCGTCCGCCAGAGCGCGACGCCCCAGCCGGAGTTGAACGAGAAGTCGTTGTCGTACACCCGCGCCCCGTCGCAACGCTGGAGGAGGAGCCCGTTCTGTCCGCCGCGGACGACGCAGTCGCGGACTGTCACGCCGGGCGAGTCCGAGCACGCGATGCCCGCACCGTAGTCGCGTTCCCACTGCCCGTCGTCGTTCTCGTGTCCGAAGAGCCAGTCGCGTTCGTCCTCGCGGTCGATCGTGGAGTGCAGGCGCTGCCTGTAGTTCCCCGATGCGTCGAGTCGCTTGACCTCCGAGCCCTCCGAGTTCCGGACGCGCACGCCGACCTTGAACCCGCGCACTGCGCCGCCCACGATGATCGCGTGGGGGCTCTCGACGTCGATGCCGATGCCGACGAACCCGTCCGGATCGATCGCCGCGTCCTTCGCGTGCCCCACGAGCGTCACGCCGGTCAGGTCCAGCGTCGCCTCCCTGCCGCGCACGTGGATCACCCCGTCGCCGTTCGCGTCCACGACGTGGTACACGCCGGGCTTGATTTTCACGGTTGCCGAAACGACGAAATCGTCGCCGGTGAGGGCGACTCCCTCGTCCGTGGCGGACGCGTTGTGCACGAGAGCGGCAACGCTGACGAGTGCGGCGGCGCGAGCGGCGACCAAGGCGGCGACGCGGCGGTGGCGCATGATGGCGCCAGTGTACGGGCTACTTGGCGTCGCGGGCGCAGCGGAAGCCGATGAGCAACTCGGGGTCGTCGGTGCCCTCCGGCATCCAGTACCGCACGTGAGCGGCGCACTGTGACGGGTGGCTTTTCGCGGAGCCGCCGCGGACTTCGCGCCGGCCGACGAGGGTGGGGTCGATCGCCGCGTCGGCGGTCCACTCGGCGGCGTTGCCGGCCATGTGGAAGGCTCCGTCGGGCGATCGCCCGCCGGGGTAGGTCAGCACCGAGACGAGCGAGCGCGACTCAGGGAAACGGGCGACGCAGCGAGCGCCGTCGAAGTCCTCGCCCCACGGATACGTCAGGCTGTCGGAGCCACGGGCGGCGCGCTCCCACTCGTCCGACGTGGGGAGGCGCTTGCCGATCCACCTCGCGTACGCATCGGCTTCGGCGGCGGTGACGCCGACCACGGGCAGGTCGCGGATCGCGACCGGGGGCACGTTCCCGCCCCAGTGCTTCGGGGCGCGGGCGCCGGCACCGTCGACGAACTTCGCGTACTCGGCGTTGCTGACCTCGACGATGTCGATCAGCAGCGGCTTCAGTTCCACCGCATGACGGTCCGCTCCGAGAAGCGCCTTGCCTCCGGGGATGTACGCCATGCTGGTGGCGGCGCGCAGTGCGCCCATGGCCTTCTCCAAGTCCTGGGCCCAGCCGGTGATGTCGCCGCCGCCCTGGCGCAGCGGTTCCGGGAGCGCGAGGAGCGTCGCGACGGCCGCGACCGGGTCCGACTTGATCAGCGGCGCGGCCTTGGCCCGCGACGCCGTGATCGCTTCGTCGCGCCGCTTCTCGAACCGTTGCTGCGCAAGCTCGCGGCTCGCGTGGACCGGGCCGAGGTAGACACGACCGAAGCGACGCTCGAGCTCGTCGTACTGCTTCGTGACGAGATCCATGCGGTCGCCGAGCCGCTCCACCACGCGCTCCGTCTCGGCCAACGCAGCCTTCGCCGCGTCCTCGGCGGCGCGTTGCTCCACGGGCTCCGCGAGGACCGATTCCGCGTCGATCTCCGGTACCGCGACTTCCGGGAGCGAGAGCATCAGTACGACCGACACGGCGGCGACGATCAGCGCGGCGCACGTCACCACCACGATGGGCTTCGCGGCGAAACTCGAGCGCGGGGCTTCGGCCTCGCGCATGAGCTCCTGCATGCGACCCATGACGTCTTCGATCTCGACGACGACCTTCGGCTTGCCGCCGCCGAGGATCTTGTCGAGGTCGGCCGCCAGCTCCTCGGCCTTCTGGTACCGCGAAGCCGGCGCCTTGGCCATCAGCTTCTCGATGACCTGCGAGACGGACAGCGGCACCGACGGCGTGACGCGGCACACCGGAACCGCGACGTCCTTCGTCTGCTTCAGCAACACCTCGATCGCCGTTGCGCCCTCGAAGGGCTTCTTCCCCGTGAGCATCACGTAGAGCGTGCACCCGAGCGAGTACAGGTCGGCCCGGCCATCGACGTTGCGCCCGTCGATCTGCTCGGGGGACATGTACGCGGGCGTTCCCATGACCTCCGTGCGACCGGTCAAGTCGTCTCCGGTGGCGGCCTGGGCGGCGAGGCCGAAGTCTGCGATCTTCACGATCTCGTCGGACGTGACGAACAGGTTCTCCGGCTTGATGTCTCTGTGGACGATCCCCTTCTCGTGCGCGACGTCGAGGCCGTGTGCGGCGTCGCGGCCGATCCGGCACGCCTCCTCCCACGTGAACACGCGCACCCGGTCCATCCGGTCCGCGATCGTCTCCCCGTCGAGGAGTTGCATCACGATGTAGTTGAAGCCGTCCTGCTCGCCGACGTCGTGCACCTGGACGATGTTCTGGTGCTCGATCCGAGCGAGGGCTCGGGCCTCCTGGAAGAACTGCTCCACGTCGCGATCGTTGCGCCGCGCCGACGGCATCAGCACTTTCACGGCGACCTTGCGCTGCAGCGACAGGTGCGTCGCCTCGAAGACGACGCCCATCGCGCCGCGCCCGAGTTCCCGGTCCAGGCGGCATCCGCCGAGCGTTCGTCCGGCGAGGTCGTGTCCGAACGGCTGCGCCGCCGGGCTCTCACCCTCCGCAGGCGGCCCGTCGTCCCGTCCGTCGGACGGATCTCCGATCATGGTCGCGTCGGAATGGTGATCGGTCGGAGGCGGCCCGTCGTCGTCGTCGAGGCCGATGCGCGTCGGCTCATTGAAGATCTTCGCTCTCGCGGGCGACGGGACGGGTCGTTCCCGCGGGGCGGCCGGCGCGCTCAAAGCCGCCGCGACGGGGTCCGTGTGGCGGCTCGCCGCGAGTGCGACGCGCAGATCCTCGGCGTCGAAGCCGAGCGTGGACTCGGGCAGTTCCGCCTGGGGTGCGACGGCTCGCTGCCCGAGCGCTGCCTCGCGTCGGCCGCGCTCGGCGGCCTGCGGGCTTGCGGCTTCCGGAGCGTCCGTCATCGTGGCGTCTGTGGGGCGCGCGCGAGCGTCCGGCTGGGACCGGCCCGGCGCGGCGGCGCCGGATCGCTCGCGAACCTCAGGGGGCGTGTGCGCGGGACGGGCGAAGCGTTCGCGATCGCCGCCGGCGTGCGCCGGAGCCGCGGGCGTCCGCTGCAGTGGCGCGGCCATCGCGGCCATCATCGACTGCTTCACCGGTGCGCGCGGGAGGGCCGACGGCGGCGTTGCGCCCGACGGACCTGCGGCCGGCGTCGCGGTCGCCGGCGACTGCGACCACGGCGGCAGCGAGTTCCGCGGCGCGACTGGAGCCGGCGACGGGACCGGTTCCGGTGTGGCGACCGCCCCTCCGGGTCGATTCCCCGCCGCCTCGATGTCGGCGTCGTCCTCCGAGGCGAGCCCCGCGAAGCCGAGTCCCCGCGCGCGCAGCTCCCTGGCGTGCTCGTGGGGAAGCGATCCCTGCACGATCAGCACGTCGAGCAGCGACATCCGCTCGCCGCGGGCCGCCATCTGGCGTTGAGCGCGGACGGCGTCGTCCCAGGCAGACGCGGCGCAGAGGCCGCGGCCGACACAGGCGTCGCGCAGTTCGGTGATGGTGGGGGAACTCATGTGCTGGGTGGGCGGTGTCCGTGCGGACTCCCGCCCTGGCGCCGAATCGAGAATCCGGTCCCCGCGACTTGAGGGGCCCCGCGGAATTCGGCGCCGCGTCTGGATGCGCCCACTCGATCCGGGTCAAGCCGGGTCTGCCCACATTCCGATGATCGAACTCGCATGCAGACGGAGCTGAACGGACCGGCGGACGAGGCACTCCTTCGTGAGTCCTTCCGCCGCATCATCGAGCGGAACCTCGCATTCTGCCTGATCGTGTCCGACGGCATCAGCGAGCGGATCTTCTACTTCGCCATCGGCGGCATCCGCGTCATCGTCTCCGGGCCGCGTCGGTCGCCGAGCCTCGGCGAAGAACTTCTCGAACGCGGGATCATCCGCCCCGAGCAGTTCAACCAGGTGAACGAGGCGACGAACAACGACCCGCGCCGGTTCGCCGAGGCTTCCGTGCAGATCGGCGTGTGCCGTGCCGACGCGATCCAGGAAGCGCTCGTGCAGCAGGTCGAACACGAGTTGCTCGATCTGTTCTTCTGGGACGGTGCGGAGCTGTCGCTCGTCGAAGGACAGCCGCCGAAGTCCTTCTACGAGGGCCGGTTCCAGACGGCTGCGCTGACGTGCAACGTGGCGGCGCTGCTGCAGGGCGTTCTCGAGCGGGCGGACGTGTGGCGCGAGACCGTGGCGCGTCTGCCGAACGGCCACGACGTCTACGAGAGCACGACGCGGGCCGAAGGCGACACCGGCGGACGCCACGGACGCCTCGTCCAGCTTCTCGACGGCAGCCGCACCACCATCGACGCGATCGAGAAGTCGCGCATGCGGCGGGTGCCGGCCTTCGAGTTCCTCATGCTCGCCCTGCAGCAGGGCAAGGTGCGTCGCACCGTCGGCTCCGCCGCGCAGCGCGTGAGCCGCGAGCAGTTGCTCCGCGACATCGACCTGCTGGAGCAGGCGCTCCGGCAGCGCGTGGACGCAACGATCGTGCGACGCCGCCTGGCGCGGACCCTCGAAGCGGTCGGCGAACCGTCGCGTGCGGCGGCGCAGTGGCGCGAACTCGGAGACATGGCCCGCAAGGTCAACGAGCTCGATCAGGCGCTCGACCACTACTCGAACTGCGTGCGGGTCCTGCCGACGGACTTCGCGACGCGCGAGCTGATCCTCGAGATCTACCGCCACCGCAAGGAGTACGCACAGGTCGTCGCGCACGGCCGCCCGCTCGCCGATCTGTTCCTGAAGCACAACCTGCTGAACCGCGCCAAGCAACTGCTGCTGCAACTCGTCGGGCTCGAACCGAACGACGCGTCGCTCCGGCGGCAGCTCATCCTGGTCCTCATCGGACTCGGCGAGCGCGACCTCGCGCTCCGGCACCTGCGGGAACTTGCGCGGCTCCTCGAAGGGCGCTGCGCCGGACCGTCGGAGATGAAGGACGTCTACGTCCGCATTCTGGCGCTCGACCCACGGGACAAGCAGGCGCGGCGCCGCCTCGACGAGATCACGGGCGTGGCGACGCAGCGGCGTGTGCTCCGCCTCGCCACAGGCATCACGGCGGGGCTCGTGCTCGCGATCGGATCCCTCTTCTGGTTCGAAGGACAGGCCCGCGCAGGCGTCAACGAAGCGATCTCGGACGCGCAACTCATGCTCTCGACGAAGGACCTCGGCGGGGCCCGAAAGCGCCTGCAGGGGGCGATCGACGCGCACCCGATGGCGCGGGCGTCACGTACGGCGCAGCAGTTCCTCGTGCAGATCGAGCGTCTCCAGCGGGAGCAGATCGAGCGGGCGAACCGCAAGGCTCGGCTCTCCGGTCAGACCGAAGAGCCGGACGAGGTCGTGCAGCGCCGCGAGCGCGCGGAGGTCACGGCTGCGGAGATGGCGAAGGAGGCCACCCGACTCGTCTCCGACGGCCGGATCGCCGACGCGCACCGCGTCTACAAGGAACTCCTGACGCTTCACTTCGGCACCCGTGCGGCCGACGCGGCGCGCATCCCGCTCTCGTTGCAGGTGCTGCCCCGGGACGCCCGTGTGATCCTGAACGGTGCGCTCGTCGGCACCGGCAGCACGATGGTTGACTACAGCCCGAACACGCCGGCGGTCCTCGAGGTGGAACTCGACGGCTTCGAGCGGGAGCGCATCACGATCGACGGCCTCCAGCCGCCGGAGATGTCGGTGGCGCTGCACCGGCCGGTCCGATGGACGGCAGTGTTCGACACGGAGATCGACGCGCAGCCTCTCGTGGACGGCGGGGTGGTGTTCGTCGCCGGCCGCGACCGCTTCGTGACAGCGCTGTCCGTCGCAGATGGCCAGCGTCTCTGGCGTACGCCGCTCGGGCTCTACTGCGACGTCGCGGCGCAGCCGATCGCTTCGGGGGACTTCGTGATCGTGGCGACGGCCTCCGGGGAGCTGGCCGCGCTGCGGCGCGGCACCGGAGAGATCGCGTGGCGGCACGCGGTCTGCGAGACCGGCGGCGTCTCGGTGGAGCGGCCGGTGCTCGTCGCGGGAGACGTCCTCGTTGTCGCGCCGTCCGACGGGTCGATCGTCGCACTCGAGGCGGCGACCGGGAACCAGCGCTGGGCCGCTCCGCCGCGCACGCTCGGCGCCGGCTCGGCCATGTTGCTGCCGTCCGGGCAGATCGGCTGGATCGACGTCCGCGGGATGCTGCACGCCGCTGCCGCCGACACCGGCGCCGCGACCGCCCGCGCCGCGACCGGCGCGGTCCTCCGCGGGACGCCCGCCGGGGCGGCCGAAGACCGCCTCTGGGCGCTGGCGGAGGACGACTCGCTCCGGCTCCTGACGGCCTCGGCCGGGACGGCGCTCCGTCGGTTCCCCGTGCCGCGCGCGTTCCTCGACGTGCAGCCCGCTACCGCCGGCGACATCGCGTACGTCGTGAGCCAGGACGGGACGGTCGCTGCCCTGCGTGCGAGCGGCGACACCGTGTTCCGGAAACGCCTCGACCAGCCCGCACCATCGGGTGCGACGGTCGCGGACGGCCGTGTGTACCTCGGCGGTGCAGCCGGGCGCGTCTCGGTGCTCGACGCGGCCACGGGCGAGGAGAGCTGGCGGTTCGACGCGGGCTCCCGCGTCACCGCGCGGCCGCTCGTCGCCGGCGGCACGATTCTCGTCGCGACGGCGGCCGGCCGGCTCTTCGCGTTGCAGGAGTAACTGCGCCGGGGCTTTGCTTCGGCAAGTCGCTCCGGACGGTGAATCTCCGGTGATGACGCCACGCACCGAGAGCAATCCCCTCCTCGACGTATCCGGTCCCACCCGCTACGGCAGCATCGACGCCGCGCACGGCGAGCCTGCGGTGCGGCAGCGGGTGCAGGAGGCCGAGGCGCTCGTGGACGTCGTGATGGCGACGCCGGGCGCATCGACGTGGAGCGCGATCGTCGATCCGATCGACGAAGCCGAGGAGCGCATCGAGCGCGCGTGGACCGCGATCGAGAATCTCGAGGCGACGCTCGGCACGCCGGAGCTGCGCGCTGCGCACCGGGCCGGGCAGGAGATCATGACGCGCCATCGGTCGAAGTTCGGCCAGGACGCGCGGTTCTTTCGCGCACTGCAGGCACTCGCCACCGGGCCGTCGTCCGACGGGCTCAGCGCGGTTCACCGCAAGATCCTGGCCGACCAGATCCGCGACTTCCGGCTGGCAGGCGTGGACCTGAACGACGAAGGGAAGGAGCGGTCGCGCGCCATCCGCAGCGAACTCGCGTCGCTCGGGTCGAAGTTCGCGGAGAACGCGGCCGACGACGCGAAGGACTTCCGCCTGGTGCTCGATCGCGCCGAAGACGTCGAGGGTCTGCCCGCCACGCTGCTCGCGACCGCCCGAGCCGCAGCGCTCGCCGACGATCCGGCCGCCCCCGCGGGCCGCTACTCGTTCAAGCTCGACCAGTCCGTGCTCGGACCCTTCATGATGTTCCAGAGGAACCGCGAGCTGCGCGAGCGATTCCACCGCGCGTGGGTCGGCCGCGCGTCGTCGGGGGCGCGCGACAACGGTCCGGTCATCGTGTCGATCCTGAAGCTCCGCCGCGAACTCGCGCAGTTGCTCGGCTTCGCCGACTACGCCGAACTCTCGCTCGCGAAGAAGATGGCTCGGTCGCCTGCCGAGGTTCGGGCCTTCCTGCTCGACCTCGCCGACCGTGCGCTGCCGCGGGCGCGGGAGGAGACCGCCGAGGTGGCCGCGCTCGCGCGGAAGGATGCCGGGATCGAACCCATCGGGCGGCACGACATCGGCTTCTACCGAGAGACGATCCGCGCGGCGCTCCACGGGTTCTCGCAGGAGGAGCTTCGGGCCTACTTCCCGCTGCCGCGCGTGCTCTCCGGGCTGAGCGACCTCCTCCTTCGGTTGTACGGCGTCGAGATGAAGGACCGCACCGCCGACGGAGTCGTCCCCGTCTGGCATGAGGACGTGCGCGTGCTCGAGATCTCGGACCGCGGCACGGTGCTCGGCCACGTTCTCTTCGATCCCTACGTGCGCACCGGCAAGCGAGCCGGGGCATGGGTTTCCGGCTGCGTCTCGCGGAAACTCCGGAGCGACGGCACGATCCAGCGGCCCGTCGCCCACCTCGTCTGCAACCTCCCGGCTCCGACGCCCGCCACCGACGGCACGACGGGCCCGGCGCTGATCTCGCACGACGACGTTCGCACGCTCTTCCACGAGTTCGGCCACGCGCTCCACCACGTGCTCTCGACGGCCGACCGCCGCGAGGTGTCCGGCATCCACGGCGTTCCGTGGGACGGGGTCGAGTTCCCGAGCCAGTTCCACGAGAACTGGATCTGGCAGCCGGAGTCGCTCGCCCTCGTCAGCAGCCACGTCGAGACGGGCGAATCGCTGCCGGCGGCGCTCCTCGACAAGATGCGCGGTGCGCGCACGTTCTTCGCCGCGTCGGACCTGTTGCGTCAGGTCGAGCTTGCGCTGATCGATCTCGAACTCCACACCACGTTCGATCCGGCCCGCGACGACGTGCGCGACGTGATCGACTCGGTGCGACGCCGCGTGGCGGTCGTTCCGGCCCCCGACTACGACCGCTTCGAGAACTCGTTCCTCCACATCTTCCAGGGCGGCTACGCGGCCGGCTACTACGGCTACAAGTGGGCCGAGGTGCTGGCAGCCGACGCCTTCGGGCGGTTCGAAGAGGAAGGCATCTTCTCGCAGCGCGCGGCGCAGGACTTCCGCAACTCCGTGCTCGCGTGCGGCGGCGGGGAGGACTTCCTCGAGTTGTTCGTACGGTTCCGCGGCCGCGCGCCCGACTCCGCCGCGCTCCTGCGGCAGGCCGGGATCGCATAACCGCCGCGTCGCAGCGTCCGACGATGCTCGAAGTCCGCGACGTCGGGAAGACGTACCGCGAGGGCGGTCGCGAGGTCCACGCGGTGCGGGGCGTGTCGCTCCGCGTCGAGCCCGGCGAGATGGTCGTCCTGCTGGGGCGCTCGGGCAGCGGCAAGAGCACGCTGCTGCACCTGCTCGGCGGCCTCGACCGCCCGTCGTCGGGTTCGGTCCTGTTCGAAGGCCGCGACCTTGCCTCGCTGCACGACGACGCCCTGACGCGCCTGCGCCGCGACCGAATCGGACACGTCTTCCAGTTCTTCAACCTCCTCCCGACGCTCACCGCCGCGGAGAACGTCGCGCTCCCGATCCTCCTCGGCGGCACGTCCGACCGCGTCGCAACCGCCCGCGCCCGCGCGGCGCTCGACGAAGTCGGCCTCGCCGACCGCGCCGACCACTTCCCGGAGGAGATGTCGGGAGGCGAGCAGCAGCGCACGGCGATCGCCCGGGCGCTCGCCGTGCGTCCCAGTCTGCTCCTGGCCGACGAGCCGACGGGCAACCTCGACACCGACACCGGCCGCGAAGTTCTCGGCCTCCTTCGCGGACTCACCGCGGACGGCACGCGTTCGATCGTGATGGTCACGCACGACGAGCAGGCGGCGCTCGTCGGGGACCGACGGATACGGCTCAAGGACGGTCGGATCGAGCGCGAGGAGCGATGAACCCCGCGCTCGTCCGCGGGCTCGTCCTGCGGTGGACGCTGCGCCACCGACTCCGCGCCGCGCTCGGGATCGCCGCTGTGGCCCTCGGCGTGGCGGCGTACCTGGCGTCGGCCGCGGTGGCGCGGAGCGTGATGCTCACAGGCACCGCCGCGACGTCGGCGCTCGCCGGGGGGGCGGACCTGGTCGTCGCGGCAGACGAGACCGGTCTGCCGACCGCACTCCTTGGCGACGTGCGTGGCGTCCCGGGCGTGACCGCGGCCGCCCCGCTCGTCACGTCATGGGTGCGCATCGCGTCGATGCCCGGCCGGCGCGCGATGGTCGTCGGGATCGACCCGCTCGCCGAGACTCGGATGCGACGCAGAGCGGGCGGCGTCGATCCGTCGAAGAACGCCGCGGTCGCCGACCCGGTGGCGTTCGCGATGGGCGGGGGCGCGATCGTCGCGATGCCGCTGGCGGAAGAACTCGGACTCGCGGTCGGCGGCGTGCTGCACCTGCAGGGCGCCGGCGGCGGGCGGAGCTTCACCGTCGCCGGCACCTTCGACATCCCCGGCGACGCGCCGCGCGGCAACGCGGGTCGCGTCGTCCTCGTGTCGGTCGGAGCCGCCCGCCTGTTGCTCGCGCGCGGCGACCGCGTGGACCGGATCGACGTCACGCTCGACAGCGGACGCGACCCCGGCGCCGCAGCGGACGCGATTCGCGCCGCCCTGGCGCCGAAGGCCCCGCCCTCACTGCTCGTGGGCCCCCCGGGGATGGCCGACCCGTCCACCGGCGACGTTCTTGGCGCGGTCGATGTCGGCCTGAAACTCGGTGCTGTCGTCGCGTTGCTCGTCGGCGTGTTCCTGATCCACCACACCGTGTCGATCGGCGTCACGGAGCGGCGGCGCGAAGTCGGGATACTCCGGGCGCTCGGCGCCACGCGGGGGCAGGTCCTGCTGGTGTTCTGCGTCGAGGCGGTCGTGCTCGGGCTGATCGGCGCGGCACTCGGCATCGGACTCGGCTGGGCGGTGGCGACGACGTCGCTCCAGGGCGTCGCCTCGACGATCTCCGGTACGTACTTCCCGTCGGAGCCGGCGCCCGTGGAGGTCTCTGCGCTGCTGGCGTTGTCGGGCCTCGCGGTCGGGGCGTTCGTCGCGCTGGTCGCCGCGTTCGTGCCCGCCCGGAGGGCAGCGGGCGAGGCCCCGAACGACGCAGTCCGACGAGGTCCGGAGGAATCGGTGCGCGGCCGATTGATGCCGGCCCCGCGCGCCGCGGCTGCCCTGGTGTTCGCGGTCGCGACGGCGTTCTTCGTGTGGGGCCCCGACATCCGACTGCGCGGCTACTACGCGATCTTCTCGTTGCTCGTGGCGTTCGTCGCGTCGGCGCCGACGATGCTCGTGCTCGGGGCGCGGGCGATCGCGCCGCTCCTCCGCCTCGTGGCCGGGGTGCCCGGCGAGCTCGCAGCCGAGGAACTCGCGCGACGTCCCGCCCGCGCCGCGCTGCCGGCCGCCGCTCTGGCGTTCGGGCTCGCGCTCGTCGTCGAGACGCTCGGCATCGTCGAGTCGCTCTCGAAGGGCACGATCGAGTGGATGGAAGAGAACGTCGCGGGCGACCTGTTCGTGTCGTCGGGCCGCACCGTGCTCGCGGGCGGCGGTCACACGCCCCTGGAGGCGTCGCTCGCCGGCACGCTGCGTTCCGTCCCGGGCGTCGAGACGGTCGTTGCGGTCCGCACTCTCCGCATCCCCTGGAACGGCACGCGGGTGTTCATCCTGGCCCTCGACATCCCGCAGTTCCGCAGGATGACGCACCTCCACGTGAGCGGCAGCGACGCCGCCGGCGCGGGCGGACTGCGACCTCGGGATGCGATCCTGGCCGACGTCGAGACCGGCGCTGCGTGTCTCATCTCGGAGAACTTCTCCGCGTTGCACGGCACGCAGATCGGTGACACGATCGAGCTCCCGTCGTCGGACGGACGCATCCCGCTGCGCGTTGCCGGCACGTTCCCCGACTACTCGTGGCCCCGCGGCACCGTGCTGATGTCGCGCCGCGTCGTCGAGGAGCGGATGCGCGACGGACTCGCCGACCAGTTCAGTGTGATGCTCGCGCCCGGCGCGACGTTCTCGGACGTCGCCCCGCGCGTCGAGGCCGCAGTCGGGACGGGTCGGGAACTCGTGGTGACGAGTGGGCCGGAGTTCCGCGCCGCCGCCCGCGCGCTGCTCTCCGACTTCTTCCGGCTCGGCTACGCGCAGGTCGCCGTGTCGCTCTCCGTGGCGTTCCTCGGCGTGTTCAACGGGCTGTGGATCGCGGTCGTTCTCCGTCGCCGGGAGATCGGGCTCCTCCGGGCGGCGGGCGCCACGCGCGGCCAGGTCGTCGGGTCGATCGTGATGCAGGCTGCGTGTCTGGGGGCGGTCGGCGCGACGTTCGGCCTGCTCGGCGGGATCGCCGTCGAGTGGATCGCCCTCCGCCGCGTACTCGTCGCGGACACCGGCTGGTACGCGCAGTTCGTCGTTCCGTGGGGTCCGCTCTCGATCGTGGTCGTGCTCGGCGTGATCGCGAGCGCACTCGCGGGGATCATCCCGGCCCGCGCCGCCGTGCGGACCGAACTCCGCGACGCGCTGTCGTACGAGTGACGCGCCGCGTCGGGTAGGATTCCGGCCCCATGGCCACGTACCAGACCGTCACGAACGAAGACAAGATCGACGCCGCGCCGTTCGTCTCGCAGGCGAACGAGACGCTCCGCGCCGCGGCTCTGCTCCGCGACGCCGGACTCGCCGCCGACAGCGCGACGCGCGCCCACCAGGCGTGCATCCACGCGGAACGGGCGTTGCTGGCGACGGAGAAGCGGAGCCCGCAGGACGTGCACGGTGTGCATCGCATGGCCACGCTGCACTTCCTCCAGAACGGTCAGATCCCGCGGGCGCACCTCGCGGCCGTCGAGAGGCTCGCGGTGCTGCGTCAGCGTGCCGACGACGTCCCCCTGGGCCGCGTCACGGGCGAGGACGCGATCGAAGCGGTCGCTGCGGCGCGCGAGTTCGTCGCCGCCGTGGAGACGTGGCTCGTCCGCAACCGATTCCTGGAGCCGACGTCATGAGCCTCCCGTCAAAGGACCTTCGCTCCTGGAAGATCGGCGACCACGGCGAGCTCACGGTGCCGCGCGAATTCATCGAGGCGGCCGGGCTCGGCCCGAAGATGTTCGTCAAGTTCAAGATCGACGGGAAGACGATCGTCATCGAGAAGGCGCCGCACGCCGCGACGAACCCTCTCGACGCGCCGCTCGCGAAGAAGCTCGACAAAGACATCTTCTCGAAGATCCAGAGCGAGCAGTCGAAGGAGAAGGACCGCCTCCGCGACCAGTTCGAGAAGGGCCTGAAGGAGAAGCCGAAGGACGGCGACGCGCCTCCGGATCACCCGTTCCGCTGGGATTGAGCAGTTGCTCCCGGTGAACCCACTGCCGGCGCAGGTCGCGCCGCCGCGGAGAGACATCGGCTTCGCCGCCGAGGTCGCACTCGGGTTCACCTGCGGGATGCGCGGGGTCGCGCTGCTGGCGAGGAGGCCCCGATGGTGGTTGCTCGCGTCGGCGCCCGCGATCGTCGGCGGCGTGCTCACGGTCGCGCTCTTCTACGGCGGCTTCGCCGGGCTGCGCGGATGGACTGCTGGTCTGCTTTCGCTCCCGGACGCCGGGGGATGGAAGACCGCGTCCGACGTGGTCCAATTCCTGCTCGCCGCCGTGGCCGGCTTGCTGTTCCTGCTCTTCGCGTTCGCGCCGCTCGTCCGCGCGATCGCGTCGCCGTTCCTCGCGCTCCTCGCGGAGCGCGTCGTCGCCGACGTCTCGGGGGCGCCCGCACCCGTCGGGACCGGGAGCCGATTCGACCGTCTCGTCGTCCGTCCGATCGTCGAATCGGTGCTCCTCTTGCTCGTGCGGATCGTCTGGAGCGCCGTTGCCCTGCCGTTGCTCTGCGTGCCTGTCGCTGGCGCGTTCCTGTTCGCGATGGTGCTCATGCCGCTCGAAGGGTTCGACCTCGTGGACCTCGCTCTCGGCGCACGCGGGACCGACCTGTCGCAGCGCGTCTCCTTCGCGAAGCGGCACCCAGGCGCGACGATCGGTCTCGGCATGGCCAAGACTCTTCTCCTGTTCGTTCCCTGCCTGAACCTCGCGTTCCTTCCCGGCGCGCTCGTCGGCTGCGTCCTCCTCGACCAGCAACTCGGCGACGGGTTCCCCGTGCGCCGGAGCGTCGCAACGTGATTGGTAACGTGATCGGTGTTCCCGGCAGCCTGCTCGAACGGATCGAGCGCGACGGCGCCGCGGCCGACATCGGCCCCGACCCGGAGCCCATCGCCGCGGCGCCGGAGGAGTTGATCGCCTTGCTGCGTCGCGCGGCGACGGCGCTTCCCGACGAATCCGCGTCGCTCGCCGCGTGGGACGAAGCCGGGACGTGTCACACGCCCGAGTTGCTCGACGCGGCGCGCAGCGCGCTGACGCGCTTCACGTTCCTGTCGTTCCTGAAGGCGGTGCCTCGGCGCAAGCTCCGCAACGCCGCGCGGCTCGCGCTCCGCACGACCCGCCACGCCGGGTCGCTCCGGCTCGCCGCGGCGTTCGTCGGGGAACTCGGCGACCGGCCGGACGTTCCGGCGCTCGAAGCGATCGCGCGGCATCCGGCGATGACGCTCCACGGTGCGACCGCGCTCGCGAACCTGATCGACTGGCACGGGCGCCTCGCGCTCCTCAGACTGCTCGCATCCACCGACGGCGACCAGCGCGTGCTCGTGATCGACCGCCTCCTGCCGCACGCGAAGCAGGCGGCGGTGCGATTGGCGCTCGTCCGCGACGCGGTCCCCGGGCTCTCCGAGGCCCACGCAGCCGAGGTCGCAGCCGACATCGCCGGCATCTGCCGGTGCGGCGAACTCGCCGACGACCCGGACGTCACGGCCGACGTGCGCGCCGGCGCGCGCGCCGTGATCGCCGCGGCTACGAGGTCAGCGTCGCGGTCGTGACGCCCGCGGTCGCGGCACGCGGCCGAAACTCCGCGGCGTGCGTGATGATGTAGTCCGCGAGGCGCTCTTCGATCGAGCCCATGTCTTCGTAGAGCTTGTGATCGAGGTCGGCGAAGGCCGATTGGCCGCCCGCGCCGGCCTCTTCCACGCGGCGCTTGCGCTCCTCGACATCCGTCGGCATCCCGCCGCGGAAGCGCCCGCGGGCCGTCGCGATCTCGTCGGCCGTCTCGCCCGCGCCGATCGTGCGGAGGGCGGTTTCGATGTCGGCGGCGGCGCCCGCTGCCGGCGTGGAGAAGAACGCGTCGTAGCCGGCCGACGAGAGGAAGCCTCGCACGAGCACGACCACGCGCTGAGGCAACGAGAGCGAGCGGGGCCCTTCCGTCCGGAGCCGTTCGCCGACGAACGTCTCCGCGTGTTCGAGCCCCTCGATCGTGAGCGCCGCGAGGCGGCCGGCGGAGCGGAGAGTCGGTTCGCTCGCCGTCCACGCAGCGTAGATACGCGGCCGAGCCTCAGCGTGGCCGGAGATCGCGAGCACGCGCAGGATCGACGTCAGCGTGGCGGTCTCGGCGGCGCCCTCCGGGGCGCGGCGGGGCATCGCGTCGAGCATTCGAGTGCACACTGCGCCGTCCACACCTACCCGGGCGTTCGCCAGGGCCTGGAAGGCCTCGTGCACCGCGCCGCCGCCGCGCGCGATGAACGCGTCCGACGTGAACGTGCGCGTCGCGAGCTCCGGGTCGAGCGCCGTCAGCGCATCGGCGGGCGACGGGCCCTCGCTCTTCGTGCCGACACCGACGAGCTCCGTGAGGGCCGGCGCGAGTGCGTCGCGGAACTCCGGCGACGCGCGTCGCTTGCGCCCCGCGATCGTGATGCCCGCGAGCGCTCCGGAGAGCACCGGGTTGCCCCCGCAGCCGCTGGAGCAGGCGGACATCGGCGACAGCGCCGCGAGCAGCACGGGGAGCGCGGCCGGGGCGCCCAGGGCTGCGAGCGTGCCGGTCGGGTCCACCGCGCCGCAACACGCGCGCGGCATCGCAGCGAGCGCCGGGGCCGCCCGTGGATCGCCGATCTTCTCGATGGCCTCGAGAAGCGCCCAGCGCACGGCGTCCGGCACGTCGGCTTTCGATGCGAAGGACGGGTCGGCGAGGGCGATCGTCAAGTCGGGCACGATCGCGCTTCCGCACGCGATCGCCGCCGCGAGCGCGTCGTGACGCGTCTCCTCCGCGCGCAGCCGATCGAGCAACGGGCGGTGCTGCGGCGAGAGCATGGCGCGGGAGACGGGCCCGGACGCACCGCCGTCGGCGGACGTCGCGGGCGATCCTGCAGACGCTACCGAGTGCCGTGCGGCCTTGGCCGACGGCAGCCGAAGCACGACGATCAGCACGATCACGACCGCCACGCCCGCGGCGAGGAAGACGATGGTCTCCGGGGAGACGGTGGCGAGGAGGGGGAGCATGGAGGCAGATGCTACTGGGGAGCGCGGCCGCCGGAGCGGTCTCCCGTCTGCCGCCACCAGGTGGGGCATTTCCGGGTATGTCCCCAACCCGTCGTGCCTGGGCGGGGGGACCCCGTGATATCCTTCGCAACTCGCCTGGGTGGGGCGCGGTTGCGCGGCCCCGGCCCTTGGCGCTCTTCGCCGTTCCGAGAAGCTCCACGTCCACGCGC
The DNA here is from genome assembly GCA_021414065.1 of Planctomycetota bacterium. Classification (GTDB taxonomy): domain Bacteria; phylum Planctomycetota; class JAJSAM01; order JAJSAM01; family JAJVHW01; genus JAIOPE01. The sequence goes on along the minus strand of JAIOPE010000124.1, from coordinate 56,926 downwards.
GAGGCGATCATGGCTGCGAAATCCACATCCACCGCTCCCGGAGCCCCCGACGGCGACTCCGGCCCGCCGAAGAAGCCGGTCCGCGTCGGTCGTACGGCCGACGAGATGGCCGGCCAGCAGCGCGACATCAGCGTGTCCGAGTTCTTCTCGAAGAACCGGCACCTGCTCGGGTTCGACAACCCGCTGAAGGCGCTCATGACCACCGTCAAGGAGGGCGTGGACAACGCGCTCGACGCGTGCGAGGAGGCCGGGATCCTGCCGGAGGTGATCGTCGAGATCACGCGCGTGGCAGATCTCGAGCGGTTCGGGTCGGCGGACGCCGCCGCCGCCGCCGCTAGCGCTGCCGTCAGCTCTGCCGCCGCAGGCGCGGCGGCGTCCGTCGCGGGCGACGCGACTCGGACATCGCAACCAGTGTCGGCCGCGGCCTCCGATCCGGCCCGCCCCGCGTCCGGGGGCGACGAAGACAGCCTCTTCCAGCGCACGCTCTTCGACGCCGACGCCGATCCGACGGCCGACAAAGACGTCGATGAGAAGGAGGCCCGGAAGGAGGCGCGCAAGGCCATCCCGAAGGTGCGCGGCCGGAAGGTCACCGACCCGCCCGAGCGGTTTCTCATCGCGATCGAGGACAACGGACCGGGAATCGTGCCGGAGCAGATCGGCCGCGTCTTCGGCAAGCTGCTCTACGGGTCGAAGTTCCACCGGTTGAAGCAGCAGCGCGGCCAGCAGGGCATCGGCATCTCCGCGGCCGGCATGTACGGCCAACTCACCACGGGCAAGCCCGTGCGGATCACGTCGCGGACGTCGAAGCGCAAGCCCGCCCACTACATGGAGGTCGCGCTCGATCTCCAGAAGAACCAGCCCGACATCCGCGCCAGCCGCGACGTCGAGTGGGATCGGCCGCAGGGCACGCGCGTCGAGATCGAGCTCGAGGCGAAGTACCAGAAGGGCCTGAAGTCGGTGGACACGTACCTTCGGGCCACGGCGCTGGCGAACCCGCACGTCACCATCCGCTACCGCGACCCGGAAGGCGCCTGGCAGGTCTGGGAGCGCGCCACGAAGCAGTTGCCGGCCGAGCCGCGCGAGGTGCAGCCCCACCCCTACGGCGTCGAACTCGGGATGCTCCTCCAGATGCTGAAGGTCACCGAACACCGGAAGCTCGCGGGGTTCCTCGAGAACGAGTTCTCGCGGGTCACGAAGCGCGCTGCGATCGAGATCTGCGAGCTCTCGGGGCTGAACCCCGAGACGTGGGTCGCCCGCGTCGCTCGCGAAGAGGCCACGGCGCTCCACGCGGCGCTCGGCAAGGTCGAGCTCATGAACCCGCCGACGGACTGCGTGAGCCCGATCGGCGAGGGGCTCCTCGTGGACAGCCTCCAACGCGAGTACCCGAACGCGTTCATTCGCGCCGTCACGCGGGCGCCCGCCGTGTACCGCGGCAACCCGTTCCAGATCGAGGTCGCCCTCGCGCACGACCCGGCGAAGATCGCCGCCGACCAGACGATCACGCTCATGCGCTTCGCCAACCGCGTTCCGCTGCTCTACCAGCAGGGCGCGTGCGCGATCTCCAAGGCGGTGACCGCCGTCCGTTGGAAGAACTACGGCGTGACACACCCGAAGGGCGCCCTCCCGACCGGGCCGATGGTGCTCGCCGTGCACGTGGCGTCGGTGTGGGTCCCGTTCACGAGCGAGTCGAAGGAGGCCGTCGCGTCCTACGACGACATCGTGAAGGAGATCCAGCTCGGCGTGATGGAGTGCGCGCGGTCGCTCGGCCAGCATCTGTCGAAGACCAGGCGCACGGCGGAGGAGCTGAAGAAGCGCGACTACATCGCGCGGTACATCCCGAAGATCTCCGAGGCCCTCCAGAAGATCCTCGAGTTCGACGCCGCCGAACGGGACCGCACCACCGAACGCCTCACGGACATCCTCAATCGGAGCCGCAACCTGTGAGCAAAGCCCCGCGCAAGAAGCCCGCCCAGACACGCGCCGAGCTCGACGCCGTGACGATGGAGTCCATCGAGTCGATGGCGGCCGCCGTCCACAAGAAGATCCAGGGCGGGCAGAAGCCCACGCTCTCGTTCCCGATCCGCTCGCTTGCCAACGTGGACTACGACTCCGACGTCGGCTACTTGAAGATCGGCGACGCGACGTCCGAGCGGACGCTCACGTACAACACGGCGAAGGGGTTCGCGCAGACCCTCCTGCTCATGGAGTTCGCCCGCTCGCAGATCCGCACCGACCGCCACTCGACGAAGCGAGAGGCGTACTACATCTCGAAGAACTGGGGCGAGGCCCGATTCGACGAGCAGCCCGAGTCCGACACGGTGCTCGACGACATCGAGGCGATGTTCGCGGCGCGCGGAGTCACCCGCGAGCAACTCCGGTTCACCGCCGAGGAGCACGGCGGAAGCGTCTCGGGCGAGCTCGTCGTGATCGACCCGGCGGGGGAGAACGGGGCCGACGTCTTCATCGACTGCACGGCGTTCGGCTCAGGCAGTTACTCGATCCCGACCGACGTCGAGGGGCTCCGCTTCGAGACCTCCGCGAAGTTCATCCTGTGCATCGAGACCGGCGGTTCGTTCGACCGCCTGCACCGTGCGCGCTTCTGGAAGAAGCACAAGTGCATCTTGGTCGCGATGGGGGGCGTCCCGAGCCGCGCCTGCCGCCGCTTCGTGCGCAAGCTCTCGGACCAGGTCGGTATCCCGGTCTACGCCTTCACCGACTGCGACCCGTACGGGTTCGCGAACATCTATCGCACACTCAAGGTCGGCTCCGGCAACGCGGCGCACATCAACCAGTTCTTCTGCGTGCCGCGCGCGACCTTCCTCGGCGTGACGCCGCAGGACATCGTGGACTACAAGCTGCCGACGCACCCGTTGCAGGACGTGGACATCAAGCGCGGCCGCGACGCGATCAAGAACGACCCGTTCTTCCAGTCCCACAGAGTGTGGGTGAAGGCGATCGAGCAGTTGATCGACTCGGGCGACCGCGCCGAGCAGCAGGCGTTCGCGGCGCACGGCCTCGACTACGTCCACGACGTGTATCTGCCGCAGAAGCTGGCGGACGTGAAGGCGTTCCTGCCGTAGACGCTGGGACTACGTCCCGTTGGCGTCGGGACTAGGTCCCGTTGGCGTCGGGACTACGTCCCGGAGGCGACGAGCGGTTGCAGCGCCGCGCGGACGCGGAACCGCTTACCGGAGTCGGGCACGACGACCGCGTTGAGGACCGGCCGGTCCACGACGACCTTGTCGTCGTAGGTGAACTTGCCCGAAATCGTGGCGGCGCCGTACTGCGTGGTCGTCACGCGGCCGCAGAAGCCGTCGGCGTTGTTCGAGAGCACGAGACCGAAGATGCCGAACCCAGGCACCTCGGCGCGGCTCACGCTGACCGGGCCGAGCGCCGTCAGGTCGTAGCACGGGTGCCCCTTGCCCTCCGCGCCGGCCAGCCCGAGCGTCACGCCGCGGTCGCTGTCGGTGAGGCGCAGATCGAGCTTCCGGCTCGAGATGCCGCTTCCGCCCACGAGGCCGTCATAGGAACCACCGGCGAGAGCGACCTCGGGCGTCACGCGACGCACACCGCGAAGGAGCACCCGGCGTGTGACCGATCCGATCGTCACGTTGGTGCGGAGGAACGCCGAGTCGTTCGTCGGGTTCAAGCCGCCCCCGATGACCTCCATCGAACCGACGGAAGTCGTGAGCGCGAGGTCCTCGAGCGGCACGGTTCCTCGGATCTGGCCGTTCGACTGGAAAGCCAGCGTGACGGGCGCGTCGTTTGAGACGGCCACGTACGACTTGAAGGCCTTCACGAACCCGAGGCCGCGCACGGAGAACACACCCGCGATCGGCGTGCCCAGGTTCATCACGAAGAGCCCCCGAGAGCCCGGGGCCTCGAAGACCCAGACTCCGCCGATATCGGTGTCCACGCCGTCCTGGGCGGCGACGGGGGCTCCGGTGCCGAGCAACCCGGCGAGGACAACGGCGGCGGCGTAGAGTGAGGTGCGCATGGTGTGGTCTCCAAGGGGCCGGAATCTCGGTACGGCTGTTTTCGTGTTCTGCTCATCGGAACCTGGCAAGCCGGAGCTTGAGCCGACGGGTGGCCGCGCCGCCGCAGCAGCAGGCGGGCCAGGCGTTTCGCGCGCCCCCGGGTAGGATCTCCCCCTCGATGCGGACGATCTCGGCCCTCCTCGCGCTCTCGACGCTGCTCGTGGTGTCCCCTGGGTGCGCCGCGATTCCGACCGGCGGCGCCGACGGCCCGGGCGCGGCCGACTCCGATCGCGGCGACGCCTGGGGCGACGAGTGGGCCCGCGTTCCGGGCGCGGCCCGCGTCTCCCGCCTGAGCGTCCCCGACGACGCCCGCGACCTCGTCCTGACCGTCTACCCGACGCCGCGGCGTGCGGCCTACGGCGACGTCCTCCTTCCCCTCGACGGCGCGCGCTTCGCCGACGAGACGTCCGACGACGTGGATGCCCTCCTTCGCGACGCCGGCCTCGAGATCGGCTTCCGCGAACTTCCCCCCGAGGGGTACGCACTCGCCATCACCCACGTGGACGGTCGCACTGTCGTTCTAACCGCCGCGCGCGACGCCCCCGGCCACCGCTTCGCCGCCCAGGCGCTCGCCCAGGTGACGACGTCGCAGGACGGGCGCGGCCTCGTCCGCGCGTGCCGCGTGCTCGACGCCCCGGTGTTCCCGCTCCGCGGCAGCAAGCGGCCGCAGGCCTGGGAGGTCGCCTACCGCGCCAACTTCGCGTGGGAGGCGAAGGACCTCCCCGAGTTCGCAGGTCTCGACACCGTTGCCACCTTCGCCCCGGGAAGTCCCCTCGACGCCACGCGTCCCGGCGTCGAGCGCATCCTCGCCGCGTGGCGCCCGTGGCAGGCGCGCGGCGTTCACCGATTCTGCGTGAAGTTCGACGACGTGGGATTCGGGATGACCGCGGAGACCGCGCTCTACTTCGGCACGTACGCCGCGGCACTCCGGTCGCTCGTCGCGGCGCTGGCGCTCGACTTGCGCTCCCGCGATCCGGCGGCCGTCGTGTATCTCCTGCCGCAGACCTACTGGTGGAACGACCGCCGCCTCGGGCCGTTCGCCCGCGCATTGCGCGACGCCGGCGGACTCTCGCCGGACGTCGGCCTCGTCCTCACCGGCCCGGAGATCATCAGCGACACGATCGACGCCCCGGGACTCGTCGCAGCGCGCGACTTGTTCGGGTCCGTCGAGACGGCCGCGCTCATCTACGACAACCTCGGCCGCGAAGGCGACTGGGGGCCCCTCACGGGCCGCGACCCCGGCCTCGCTTCGCTCTGCGACGGCGTGTTCGGCGAACGCGGCACGCCCGTCACGCGGCTGACGCGCCTCGATTGGCTGTGGAACCCGTCTGCCTACGACGCCGAGCGGTCGTGGCGCCGCGCCGTCTTCGAGCTCGCGGGGCCGAGCGGATACGAGACGCTCCGGAGTGTCTGCCAGGCCTTCCGCGACGGCGCCCCGCGCGCCGAGGTCACGCGCCGCATCGACACGTTCGAGCAGACGCCCGCCGCCGCCGCGTACCTCGCTCCGGTGCCCCGCACCGCGCTGCTCAAGCTGTTGCGATCCGACGCCGCACGCGTCGGCGCCGAGTCCGCGCCCGCCGCCGCGCGACCCTGACGGACCCTGAGCCATCACTTCGGCGGCGCGTTCACACTGACTTCGAGGTCGCGCAGCAGGCCGTCGTGGAGGTCGTAGATCCACCCGTGGATGTCGAGTTGCTGCCCGCGCGCCCAGGCGTCGAGGACGATCGGCAGCCCGCTCAGCACGCGCACCTGCTCGATCACGTTCAAGTCGCAGAGCCGCTTCCATCGGGCGTCGTCGTCGGGCAGCCCCGACAACTCGTCGGCGTGCTGCACGCGGACCTTCCGGATGTGCGAGATCCACGCCTCGATCGGTCCCGTCATCGACGGCCCGAATGCGGCCTGGATGCCGCCGCAGCGGTAGTGCCCGCACACGATCACGTGCGAGACCCGGAGCACCTCGATCGCGTACTGCACCACCGCGACGCAGTTCTGGTCGTCGGCGTGCACCACGTTCCCCACGTTCCGGTGGACGAACAACTCGCCCGGCGCCATCCCCACGATCGCGTTCGCGGGCACCCGGCTGTCGGCGCAGCCGATCCACAGGTAGTCGGGCCGCTGGATCGCGCACAGCCGCTCGAAAAACGCGGGATCATGCTCCGTGTGCCGCGCGGCCCAGGCCCGGTTCTTCTCGAAGAGGTGCGGCAGGAAACGCATCGCAGCCAAGGTTCCCCGATCCGCCGGGTGGGAGCCAGCGCCGTTCAGGGGAGCGCCGCCGCTGCCTATCGCGTCCGCACCCGCCTGTAACGCATCCACGCCGCCGTCGTCATCGCACCGATGGCCGTGGCGTAGACGCGGCCCCCGCGGGTTCGCCATTCCCGGCCCCCGCGCCGCTATCCTCTCCGATTCGATGCCTGCCAACCCGCTTGCTGCCGTCCACGCCGAACTCGGGGCCTTCCTCGTCGAGCGGGCGGGCACGCCGATCCCGGCGCGATTCAGCGATCCGACGTCGGAGCACCGCGCGGTGCGGAACGCGATCGGGGTGTTCGACCTGATGTCGGCGGGGAAGGTGTTCGTCCGCGGCGCGGACCGGGCCCGCTACCTCAACTCGCTGCTCGCGGCCGACATCGGCGCGCTGGCGCCCGGGCGGGGAACATACTCGCTGCTCCTCACCCGCGACGGTCGGATCGCGAGCGACCTGCGCGTCGCGTGTCTCGACGACCGGTTCGTCCTCCTCACCCCGCCGCTCACGCGCGGCAAGGTCCTCCGGACGCTCGACCGGCACCTCGTCTCCACCGACGCGTCGATCGACGACGCCACCGAGACCTGGACGCTGCTCTCCGTGCAGGGCCCCGCGGCCGAGTACGTCGTGCCGACGGTGCTCGCCGTGCTCCTCCCGCAACTGCCGCCGTGGGGCGCCGTCGAGCTGCGCTCGCCGCGATACGGCCCGGTCGTGCTGATCCGGTCGCCGCGCACGGGCGAGAACGGGTTCGACATCCTGGTGCCCGTCGGCGCCGCGCCCGCGCTCTTCCGGCGTCTCGTCGAAGAGGCGAAGTCGGCGGACGGCCTTCCCTGCGGACTCGACGCGCTCGAGTCGCTCCGCGTCGAGACCGGCCGCCCGGCCTACGGGACCGAGATCGACGAGACGACGCTCCCGGTCGAGCTCCCCGAGACGTCGCACGGAATCGCGCTCGGGAAGGGCTGCTTCCTCGGCCGCGAGGAGGCCGCCCGGTCGCTCGCCGCGGCGGCGCCGATGCGCCGTCTCATCGGCGTGGCGTTCGGAACGGCGTACCCGCCCGTCCGCGGCGACAAGCTGAAAGCCGGCACGCGCGTCGTCGGCAAGCTGACGAGCACCTGTTTCTCTCCGCTCCTTGAGCGCTCCATCGGACTCGCTCTCGTGGACGCCGACGTCGCGCGGCCGGGCCGCGACTTCGAGACGACCGACGGCGACCGCGCCACGATCACTCCCACCCCCTTCGTCCCGGTGAAACTCACATGACTGAACGCGTGCGCATCGAACGAATTGCCACCGGCGGAGACGGCGTCGGCCGCCTCACGGAGGGACGTGTCGTGTTCGTCCCGCGCACGGCTCCGGGCGACGTGATCGACCTCGGGCACATCAAGCGCCACAAGGGATTCGCCCGGGCCGAGATCGGCGGGATCGTCGAGCCGTCGCCCCAGCGGGTCGCGCCGAAGTGTCAGCACTACGACGCCGACTCCTGCGGCGGGTGCGCGCTGCAGCACATGACCTACGAAGCCCAACTCGCCGCGAAGGCCACCTTCGTGAACGACGCGTTCGCGCGCATCGCCAAGCTGCCGGTGCCGCCCGTCGAAGTCGTCCCGAACCCCCGCCCGTTCGGCTGGCGCACGCGCCTCAGCGTGACGGTGGACATCGTCTCCGGCGACGTCGGGCTCCACCCGATCGGCCTGCCCGACGAGGTGTTCGACCTCGTCTCCTGCCCGATCTCGACCGAGGGCCTCCAGCGCCTCTGGACCGCGCTCAACGCCCGCCGCGACCTGTGGCCCGGCCGCTGCGAGCGCCTCACGATCCGGGAGGACCGCGCCGGCGGACTCCACGTCGTCGCACACGAGACCGATGAGTGGCTGCGCGCGGCGGATGTCGCGGAGGCCATGCTCGCCGCCGGTGTCACGGCCACCCTGTGGGCCCAGCCGACGAACGGCACGGCGGTCGTCGCGGCGGGGCCGTCGTCGTCCGGCGCCACGTTCTTCGAGCAGGTCGATCCCGCCATGGGCGACGTCGTCCGCGCCTACGCGCTCTCGCTGCTCGGTGACGTCACGGGCCTCCGCGTCTGGGACCTCTACGCCGGGATCGGCGAGACCAGCGCCGCGCTCGCCGCCGCCGGTGCCGACGTCGAGAGCGTCGAAGCCGACGCCCTCGCGGTGGACGAGTCGAACCGTCGCGGCCCGGCGACGGTCCGTCGGTACACCTCGCGCGTCGAGGACATCCTCGACCGCCTCGGCGCGCCCGCGCTCGTCATCGCCAACCCGCCCCGCTCCGGCCTCGGCCCCGTCGTCACCGACGCCCTCGCCGCCCGCGGTGCGCGCCGGATCGTCTACGTCTCCTGCGACCCCGCCACTCTCGCCCGCGACGTCGCCCGCCTCGTGCCCGGTTACCACGTCGAGAGCGTCAAGGCGTTCGACTCGTTCCCGCAGACCGCCCACGTCGAGACGGTCGTCTCGCTCGGCGCCGGCGCGGCGTGAGGCCGCGGGGCGGGTAACCTGTCGGCACGGACTTCGCTATCTGACGTGCGTGCGGCGCGGGCCCCGATGGGCTTTCGGCCGACGCGACCTCTGGAGGAGACACCCATGTTCCTGAAGACGACGATCCCCGCCCCCAAGACGCTCGCGCTGCTCGGGGCGCTCGCGGCCCTCACGGCCACGACGACCGGCTGCGCCGGGAAGACGATGCGCCGCCTCGATCCGAGCAAGGACGACAACCTCGGCGGCACGCTGATCGACAGCGCCGACGTGATGGCGACGTCCGACATGGCGGCGGCCGAGATCTCGAAGCAGCTCCTGGCCTCGCCGCGGAGCGACATCGTGGTCGCCTTCTCGCCGGTGAAGAACGAGTCCGTGCAGCCGATCAACACGGCGCTGCTGTCGGATCGCATCCGCGACCGCGTGTTCGCGGCGACGGCGCCGCGGGTCAAGTTCCTCGCCCGTGAACAGCTCGACGAGATCATGAAGGAGCGCGAGGGCAAGCGCACGGGCGTGTTCTCCGGCGCGGGCAGCAAGCAACTCCTCGGTGCGACGCACCTGCTCACGGGCCGCATCAAGAGCCTGTCGAAGAAGTCCGAGGGCGACCGGGCCGACTACTTCCAGCTCTCGTTCCAGCTCGTGGACGCCGAGGACAGCCAGATCGTCTGGAGCAACTCCTGGGAGTTCAAGAAGCAGGGCGACTCCGGCGTGATCTACCAGTAAGCGGAGACCGAAGGTCACCATGTTCCGCCGCTCCGCCCGGGCTTCGATCCGGCTGCGGGCGGCGGCGCTCCTCCTCGTCGCGGGGGGCGCCGCCGCCCTCGGCGGGTGTGCCACTGCGGACCGCCGCATCGAGACCCGCGAGTTCACCTCCGGGCTCTACGCATCGTCTCGCGCGACGTCCGAAGCCCGGGCGGCCGAGGGCGGTGCGGATCAGACGCTGGACCTCTGCATGGCCGGCACCGCCGCGCTCGCGGCGGGGGACGTCAACGGCGCGTATCGCCACTTCCTGGACACGTTCACCGACCTCGAGGACCTGACGGCGACGACCGGCGAGACGGCGGCGGCGATCGTCGGCTCCGAGAGTTCGAAGCGATGGAAGGGCGACCCGCACGAGCGGTGCATGAACGCCTACTACCTCGGCGTGACGTCGTGGCTGCGAGGCGACCCGGACAACGCGGCCGCCTCGTTCAAGGCGGGGCTCCTGCGCGACGCCGACAGCGAGAAGGGCGCCGCGCAGTCCGACTTCGAGGCGCTGTGGTTCCTGCTCGGGATGGCCCAGCGCGAGGCGCAGCACGAGGACCGCGGCGCGCAGGCGTTCGCGAAGGCGCGGGAACTGCTCCCGCAGAACCCGTACACGGACCCCGCGCGGACGGCTGACGCGAACGTGCTGCTCGTTGTCGAGACGGGGCTCGGGCCGCGGAAGGCCGCCGTGGGCGAACACGGGGCGCAGGTCACATTCGTCCGGCGGGCGTACGCCACGGCGTCGGCCGAAGTGACGGAGGCAGGGCGCTCGCTCGGGCGGTCGGCGCCGGCGAGCGACGTCTACGTCCAGGCGGTCACGCGCGGGCGGAAGACGCTCGACAACGTGAACGAGGCGAAGGCCGCACTCAAGGACGCCGCCGTGATCGGCGGCGCGATCATCGCCTCGAACGCCGGGAACCAGCGGAACGTGAACATCGGCGCCGGGATGATCCTGGCGGGTCTGCTCCTCCAGGCCGAGGCCGACACGCGCCACTGGAGCACTCTCCCGGGCGAGATCCAGGTGTGGACGGGCAAGCTGCCGCCGGGCGAGCACGTCCTCCGCGTCGAACCGCAGGATGCGTCCGGGGCGCCGGTCGCGGGCACCGCGCGCGAGATCCGCGTCACTGTGCGAGACGGCCACGTTGCGTTCGCTTGGATGCGTGCGGGTCCACTACCGACGCAACTCCCTGCGGGGCGGTAGAATCCACGGATCGAGAGGAGTTCACCATGCGTGACACTCATGTGTCGTTCGCGCCGCGGTCGGCGCTCGTCCTCAAGGTCGCATTGACCGTTGCGATCGGTGGCCTCGCCGGATGCCGCACGGCGTCGCCGCCCGCGGACCGGATCGTCTACGAGGTCCGCGAGATGCCGTACGTGCTTGCGTACGAGTCTGCGCCGACGGGCAGTCCGCAGGTCTACCGCGACGGCGCGAGCGAGGCGCAGCACCGCGCTTGGGTCACCGACAACTACGGTCGGCCGGCCCGCGTGGTCGAGCGTTCTGCCGACGACCGCTACATCCCGCAGGTTGAGCGCGTCCGCGAGCGCGCGGTCGTCGTCGAGCGCGCGCCGTCGTCGCGCGTGTGGCTCCCGCCGTTGGCCGTCGGCCTCGGACTCGGCTACCTCGCCGGCCACGGCTGGGGCGGACACCACCGAGACCACTGGGGCTGGGGCGTGAGCTGGGGCTACCCGCTCGGGTGCTGGTAGCCGGGCGCGGTACGGCCGCTCACTCGATGCTTCGCCGGCGGGTGCGGAGTTCGCCACGGAGACCGTGCAGGAACGTCGCGAGACGCCGCAGCTCGGCACGCGCTTCGTCCCCGGCGGCCGACGCGCCGACGATCACGAGGCGGAACGGCGGCTCGACGTCGTTGATCCGGCCGACCACGAGGCTGTCGCGCAGCGCATCGTGGTTGCGGCCGTGCCACGCGGGCGAGCCGAGAGCGCGGAACAGCGCGTCGTAGACATCGTCGGCGCTACGAAGGCCTGACGCGACGAGCTGGATCTCCCGCATCGCCGGGCGGTCCTACTCCTTCGCGAGGCGGATGCAGCGGAAGCCGATGTTGTCGTACTTGTCCTTCGGGTACGCGCCGAGGTGCTCGTCGCAGCGGAGGAACTCGGGACCGTCGCACCACGAACCGCCGCAGATGACCTTCTGCTCCGGATCGTTCGGGTCGGGACTGTCGGTCCACTCCCAGACGAGTCCGGACATGTCCTGCGCGCCCCACTCGCTCGCGCCCTCGGCGTGCTTGCCGACGGCGGGGATCGACTTCAGGTCCTCGGGGTCGGCGCCGCCGAACGCAGCCTTGGCGGCGTCGAACTCGTCGCCCCACGGGTAGACCCGGCCGGAGCGGCCGCGTGCGGCCTTCTCCCACTGGTCCTTCGACGGGAGCGACTTGCCGGCCCACGCAGTGAACTTGTAGGCGTCGTACCACGAGATGCCGACGACCGGAGCGTCGGGGTCGCGCAGGCGGCCCTCGGTCCAGTACTTCGGCGGGCGGTAGCCCGTGATCTCGCAGAAGCGGCGGTAGTTCGCGTTGGTGACGGGGTGGACGTCGATCCAGTACGCCTTCGTCTCGCGCTGGGTCTTGCCCGGGCCCGAGAGGAACGGGCCGGCCGCCACGAGGACCATGCCGTCTTCGATGACCGGTCCGCGCTTCTCCTCGACGGGCGGCGGCGCAGCGAGTGCGGCGGCGTACTCGGCTCGCGCCGCGGCGACGAGCGACGCGAGTTGGGCCGGCGGCACCGACTTCAGGGCGCCGTTGAGGTCGTCGATGCGGTCATCGACGACGTCCCACTCCTCGCCCGTGCGCGCCCGGTACTCCTCGAGGACCACCTTCGCGTGAGCGAGGTACTCCTTCTCGTGGACCGGGTCCGAGAACGCCAGCTCGAAGAACAGGATGCCGAGCTGGTACGTCTCGCCGTCCTGGGCGATCGGCGTGGTGCGCCGATACGCGCGCAGGGCAGCGAGTGCCGCCTGCTCGTTCATGTCGCCAAGACCGTGGCCCCCGTCTACGAACTTGTCGTAGACGTGCTCGCGTATCCGTTTGATCTCGTCCGTGCTCAAACCGAAGACTCCTCCGGCCCGGATGGGGCCGAACCGGGGAAGCTAGCCGTTGGATGGCCCACGTCGTCCAACGAAACGGAGGGTGGGCACCGACGGCCGTCGCGTGGACACCGGGGTTCGGTCCGGTACGATCCCCTCGGAGGCGCCCCCAATGAGCTCCGGACCCGACGGCTTCGAGGAACTGGACCGCGAGTCCCACCGCATCGTGGGCATGATCTGTTCGGAGACGATCGCCGTCGGCGAAATCGAGTCGGCGATCCTCGCTCTGAAGGCCGCAACCGCCGCGCGCTTCCCGGAACGACCTGCGCTGTTCGACGAGACGTTCGGCCGCCGGTTCGCCCGGTTGCGGACCCGGTTCCATCCGTCGGCGGGGCTGCTGCCGACGCTCGGCGCGGACTGATCCGCGGCGAGGGCGGGCGCAACGGTCATCGCAGGCGTCCCGCGAGTGCGCCCACTTGCTGTCCTCAGTACCTGAACGGCTGCGAAGCGAGCGCGAAGCGATTGCTTCTCAGCCTCTCAGCGGGGCTTGATCTTCTGCGTGGCCTTCGGCTTGGCGGCCGCCTTGGGCTTCGTCGCCTTCGGCTTGGCCGGGACGTCGGCCGCGGCGGCCGCAGCCGGTGCGCCGATCCGCGTGGCGGCTGCCTGGTACTGGCGGCTGTCCTTCGGCGCGCCTTCGAGCACTGCCTGGAGGTCCTGCCGCGCGGCGTCCTGTCGCCCGAGGTTCCAGTTCGCCTCGCCGCGCACGTAGAGCGACGCGTAGTTGCCGGGAAGCGCTTGGAGCCCGCGCTCTGCGTAGGTGTTCGCGCGGTTCCAGTCGTTTGCGTCGAGCGCGAGCTCGCCGAGCAGGATCTCGGGCTCGACGAGGCCCTGGTTCATGCCGGACGCGCGCTCCAGCCGCGTGCGGCCCGCAGCGGTGTCGCCGACGGTCAGCAGCGCCTTGCCGGCCGTCGCCGAGAAGAGCGCGTGCCCGGGGAGCTCGCGCTCGCACTGCAGCAGATCCGGGATCGCCGCGCGCACGGCTGCGTCGCTTCCCTGTGCCTCACTGATGCGCTTCATCGCGGCGTCGTACCGGTCGTAGGTCTTCTGCTCGCGGCGCAGGTTCGCGATGAGCGGTGCCCACGCGGGTGTCGTCACGCGGAGGCCGGGGACCTCCCCCGTGCCGGCGAGACGCGGGTCCTTCTGCGCTGACATCTGGAGGACGTTCTGGATGCGCTCCTCGTCCGCCGGGTGCGACGACAGCCAGGTCGGCGTGCCGTCGCCTGCGTCCTGCTTCATCTTCAGGAAGATGCGGAAGACGTCGGCGCCCTGGCGGGGGTCGTAGCCGGCGGCGTAGCTGTTCTCGACGCCGCGGACGTCGGCTTCCGTCTCGTCCGCGCGGCTGAAACTGAGCATGCCGAGGCCCGCGAGCACGCCGCCGACCTGCGAGGCGTCTCCGCCGAACTTCGCGTCGATCCCAGCGAGGACGCCCTGCGTGATCAGGCCCCAGCCCTGCTGCTGGATGCTGTGGCGGTGCTCGACGTGGCCCAGTTCGTGGCCCATCACGACCGCGTACTCGGCCTCGTCTTCCATCTGGACGAGCAGACCGCGTGTGACGAACACCTGGCCGCCGGGCACGGCGAACGCGTTCGGGACCGACGTGTTGAGCACCGTGAACGTCCACGGGAGGTCCGGACGCACGCTCTGCTTCGCCATCCCGAGGACGATCCGGCCCATGTGGTCCTGGAGGCGGGCGTCGGGGTAGGCGCCGTCGTACTCCTGGACGATCTGCGGACGGTACGAGAGCCCCATCTGTTGCTCTTCGGCGTCGGAGACTGGCGCCCCGATGACCGTCCGGCCCGTCACCGGATCGGTGATGCACCCGCCCGTGACCAGCATCGCGAGGAACACGGCGACGATCGTTGCGAGATTGCGCATCCACAGATTGTATCCGACCGACGGGCCGATTGCCGGTGGGGTGTTCGCCCCACTGCGATCAGTCGCCGCCCTCGAACGCCGCGAGGTCGAGATCGGGGAGCATCCGGCCGGTTTGCTGGAAGTTGCGGTGCAACTCGAAGCAGCGGGCGAGGTCCTGGCGGATGTGGCCCATGGGCGCGCGTTCGATGTAGTCGCGGAGGTAGTCGCGGTAGGCGGGGTGGGCGCACTTGTCGATGATCGCCTTCGCCCGCTGCATCGCGCCGAGCCCGCGGAGATCCGCGAGGCCCTGCTCCGTGACGATCACCTGTACCGAGTGCTCGTTCTGGTCCACGTGCGTCGCCATCGGAACGATCGACGAGATGCGACCGCCCTTCGCAGTGGACGGGCACATGAAGATCGAGACGTAGGCGTTCCGCGTGAAGTCGCCGCTGCCGCCGATGCCGTTCATCATCTGCGTGCCGAGCAGGTGCGTCGAGTTGACGTGTCCGTAGATGTCGGCTTCGATCGCCGTGTTCATCGAGATCACGCCGAGGCGGCGGATGATGCCGGGGTGGTTCGCGATCTCCATGGGGCGGAGCACGATCCGCGGCACGAAGAAGTCCATGTTGTCGTAGATGCGGATCAGCTTCTCGGGGCTCAGCGTGAGCGCGGTGGTGCTCGCGCCGACGAGGCGGCCCTGCTCCATGAGGTCGAGACACGCGTCTTGGAAGACCTCGCTGTACATCGTGAACGGCGGGATGTCGGGGTTCGCGCCGAGGCCCGAGAGCACGGCGTTCGCGACGTTGCCGACGCCCGACTGGCAGGGGAGGAACGTCTTGGGGATGCGCCCCGCGGCCATCTCGTCGAGCAGGAACCGGACCACGTGTCCTGCGATCGCCTTGTGCGCCTTCGTCGGCGGATCGAACGGCGCCACGTCGTCCGGTTCGTCGGTGCGGACCACCGCCACGATCTTCCGCGGATCCACGCCGGCGTAGGGCCAGCCGATCTTCTGCAGCGCGTCGTACACCGGGATCGGACCGCGGTTCGGCGGCGGCGGGAGCGTGTAGATGTCGTGCATCTCGGGCATGCGCGGCGCGTGGTAGCGGTTGACTTCGATGATCACCTTGTCGGCGCACTGGAGGAACGTGGGCGTGGCGCCGATCGACGTCGAGAGGAACACGCGGCCGTCGGGCGTGACGTCTGTGGCCTCGATCACGGCAACGTCCATCTTCCCGAAGAACCCGAACGACAGTGCCTGCGGGACGTGCGAGAGGTGCATGTCCACGAACTGCGTCTTCTGAGCGTTGATGCGCTCGCGCATCGGCTTCGACGACTGGAACGGCGCGCGCCACGAGACGGCGTCGGCCTCGGAGAGCGCACCGTCGAGACTCTTCCCGGTGGACGCTCCAGTCAGCACGCGGATCTGGAACGGCGACCCCGCGGCGTGCAGCGCCTTCGCACGTTCCGCGAGGGCGCGCGGGACGGACTTCGCGTCGCCGGCATGGGTGAACCCGCTGAACCCGACCAGTGCGCCGTTCGGGATCAACGCCGCCGCCTCTTGGGCGGTCAGGTGCGGGTACGTGTGCCTCGGGACCATCCTCGGGCTCCTTGCGTCGCGTTCGACGCAGACGGGGGGACGACGGACTCGCCGTCGCCGCTGGAACCTAGCACGGGCGACCGCGGAACAGGGTGACGGGAGTCTCGCCGCGCGCCCGCCGCGTCACTTGGCGGACGCCGCGTTCGTCCCCGCCGACTCCCCGTACTCGCGGACCGCGAACTGCGGCCTCGCGAGGTCCGCGAACCACGCCGCCGCGCGGTCGGTGTCGCCGGCGGTGCGAGTTGCGTCGAAGACGAAGTACTCCTCGCGGTCGCCCCGGTTCATCGCGAGTTGCATCGTGCCCTGCGACTTGTGCTCCGCGACGGCCCAGTTGACGACCACCCGGTAGTCGAGCTTGCCCTGGTGGCCGAACTTCGCGCGCCGGTCGAAGACGAACGGGCCGTCGCGCGCGTCGGGCGTGGAGCACGGCCACCCGGCCAGGCCTGACGGGATCGGCGGCGCGGCGTCTCCGTCGCTCACGACGCGCGCCCCCAGCACGACCGGCCGCCGGTCGGGAGCGATCTCCGCGACTGTCTCCAGAGCCACGATCGTTGCGGCCTTGTGATGGGCGTGGGTGTCGGCGGTGGGCAGGTGGACGAGCACGAAGTCGTAGCCGCGGCCGAGGGCGACGCGGAGTTGCGTCCGCACGCGTTCGACGTTCCAGGCGACAGCCTCCGGGCCCAGCACTTCGTTGACGTCCTGCGTGTACCGATGGTCCTTCTCTCGGAGGAACCACACGTCGCGCACGCCGAGCCAGCGGCAGCCCGCGGCGAGTTCGCGTTTGCGGATCTCGGGGAGTTCGCGTCGGCCGACCGTCTCGTCGGTCAGCGCCTTCCCGTAGATGGTCTCCGCCAGCGTCGCATACTTGAAGCCGCCCTCTCCGTTCGTGATGGTGAAGAGGTCGCACGCGCCGCCGAGTGCCGTGGCGGTCTTGTAGAGCGTTCCCGCGAAGGCGATTTCGTCGTCCGGGTGGGCCACGACGCACAGGACGCGGGGCCGTGCGCCGTCGGCGACGTGCGAGACCGGGACGCGCTCCGGCGGGACGTCCATCGGTGCAACGCTGCGCACCCCCGCGCACGCGGCAAGGACGAGCGCCGGGAGGGCGACGAACGGCCGCATCGTCAGAGCGTCCCCGGGGCGCCCCAGCGGCGCAACTGCCGGATCGTCGTCGCCATGTCGCGGGGGAGCGGGGCCTCGACGCGGACGCGGGCCGACGTGTCGGCGGCCGCGTTATCTTCCACGGACCCGGGGCGCCGGAACTCGATCGACTCGGCGTGGAGCGTGAGACGATCGATGAGCGGCGACTCGACCGTGCGCTTCGCGAGGCGATACCCGGTCTTCCACGCCGACAGCTTCAGCGGTTCGGCCGACCCGTAGAGCGCGTCGATCGCGCACGGCGTTCCGAGGTGCTGGAGCGTCAGGCGCACCTGGTGCGTGCGGCCGGTCTTCGGGCGGACGCGGACGAGCGAGATCCCGCGCCACACCTCCAGCGTTTCGTACTCCGACGAGCAGTCGCGGCCGCCCTTCGACACGAGCACCATCGCGCCCTTGCGCCGCGGGTCGTCGTCGATGCGGAACTCGACCGAGCCGGCCGGCGGTTGCGGGGCGCCCATCGTGAGCGCGACGTACGACTTCGCGACTTCGCGCGCTTCGAACTGTCCCATGAGGTCCGTCGCGGCTTCCTGGTCCTTCGCGAGGATCAGCACGCCCGAGGTGTCTTTGTCGAGACGGTGGCAGACGAGCGGCCGCGGCGCGGCCGGGTCGCGGCGGCGCAGCAGGCGTTCGACGGCGTCCACGATCGTCGGCGCGTCCTTCCGGAAGCGTTCCGGGATCGTCGGTATGCCCGCCGGCTTCGCAACGACCACGAACCGCGGGTCGTCGAGCAGGATCTCGACCTCCGCCGGCCGCCGCGGCGCCGCGACGTCGGGTTCGAACTCGCCGAACTCGTCGTCGTCCGACCGCCCATGCTCCTCGTACGCCTCGATCGCTGACTTGCGTGCCATGTCGGCACGATAAGTGGCAACCCCCGTCCTGCCGATAGGACCTCGATGGCGCACCGCGTCTCTGCCGTGATTCCGTGCTACCAGATGGCGGGATTCGTCGCCCGTGCAGTGCGGAGCGTGCTGGCGCAAGAGGGCGACGCGGTCGAGGTGGTCGTCTGCGACGATGGCTCGCGGGACGACCCGGCGTCGGCGCTGCGGGAGTTCGGTGACCGCGTGAAGGTCGTCCGCCAGGAGAACCGTGGGCTCCCGGCCGCGCGCAACACCGGCTCCCGAGCATCGACCGGCGAGTTCATCGCCTATCTCGACGCCGACGACCAATGGCTTCCGCACAAGTCGCGCGTGCAGGTCGCCGCGCTCGATGCCGATCCCGACGCCGGCTGGTCGTACGGCCGCGCGCTCGCCGTGGGCGACGAGGACCCGACCTGGCGCCTCGTCATCGGGCGTCCGCCGGTCAACGCAGCGGCGGCCCGGCGGCTCACCGCGCAGATTCTCCGCGAGGGGAACGTGGTGCCGGTGCTGACCGGGCTCGTCCGGCGAACCGCATACGACGCGCTCGGCGGATTCGACGAGACGCTCCGCCGCGGCGGCGAGGACTACGACTTCTGGCTGCGGATCTCCGCGCGGTACGGCGCGGCGTACATCGACGACCCGATCGCGCTCTACCGATTGCACGAGGCCGGGTTCTTCGTCTCCGACTTCCCGGGATGGCACGTCGGGATCGAGCGGGTCCACGCCCGCGTCGAACGCGAGCACGCCGACGACCCCGAGGTGCTCGACGCGCTCGACTTCGCGCGCAACCGGGTGTCCGTCGGGCTCGGGAAGCACCTGCTCCACACGGGCGACCGAGTCGGCGCGCGCGCGGCGTTCACGAAGGCGGTTTCGCGACTGGAGACCCGTGACGAAGCGATTGCCTTGCGACGCTGGACCTACGTGCCGACGCCGCTCGTCGAGGGTGCCCGCGCCGTGAAGCGCCGTGTTGCCGCCGCCCTGGGTAGCTGAAGCACGGCAGCGCGGCACCGTATCCTCGGCGGTCCGTGCCGACCGCGCCTTCACCGTCTGCTCCCGCTCGATCCGCGGCGCTCCCGTGCCCGGCCCTCGACGCCGTGCTGTCCCGCGCGGCCTCGCGTCGGCGAACGCTGATCCTCTCGGCGGGTGCCCTGGGCGCGTTCACGTTGTCGGCGGTCGCCGGCGTGGCGTTGGAACTGGGACACCTGATCATCGGCGCGCTCCGCGAACCGCCCTACTCGATCATCGACGTGTTCGTCGGCGCGTTCGCGGTGGGCGTGGCGGTGCTCGTCGTGACGGTCGCCGCCGCGGTGCGCGCGTCCGACGAGGAGCGCCTCTCGCGAGAGTTGGACGAGCGGCTCGGACTGCCCGACACCGTGGCGACGGCGCTCGCCGTGTCGCGGGGGCGCGTGACGTCGCCGCTCGGCGCGTTCGTGCTGGCGCAAGCGGTGCCGGCGCTCGACGCTGCGCGGCCGCGGATCGACGCGCTCGCACTCACCGAACCTCTGCGTAACCGACTCGCGCGAGGCGGCGCCCGCGTGGCAATCATCCTGTGGATACTCCTCCTCGCGCTCGTCGTCGTGGACCTGCTGCGCCTCTTGCGATGGCCCTTCGCGTTCGTCGCGCGCGGCCCGCGAGACGTCGGAGTCGTCGCGCAGGAGAACCCGTCGGTGGACCGCCCGATTCCTGCGCCCCGCGGCGCGACGGACGGGAACGGCGACCTCGACGCGCCCACGCCAACTCCGGCCGACGCGCCGAAGCCCGATGCGCGTCCGGAGCCGCCGCCGGTTCCGCCTCCTGTGCCGAACGACCCGCCGCCCGACAAGTCGGAGCCCGACGTCCAGGCGAAGGTGCGCCCAGCGCGAGAGACCTTCCGCGACGGCGCGCCGGTGCTCGTCGTCGTCTCCGCGAAGCCGACGCGCGAACTCCCGGCGGACCGCGAGCTCGCGCTCTCGCTCGAGGTCGATGGGAAGGAGACGCAGACGTCCGTTGCGTTCCGTGTCGGTCCGTCGGCGCCCCTCGGCGTCGGGGAGATCCAGGACCTGCGCCGTCTCCGAGCGTTCGCGGACGCGCTGAAGCCCGGCGAACACACTGTGCGTGCGCGGCTTCGCGACCGCGCCGACGGCACGACGTACGACTCCGAGCCGGCGAAGTTCCGCATCGAGAGCGACGACCAGAACGACGGCGGAGGAGGTGGGGGACAGAAGCCGCCGCCGCAACCCCCCGACGCACCGGACCCGCCGCAGCAACCGCCGCCGTCACCGCAACCGTCACCGCCTCCGCCCGTCGCCAGCGATCCCCCTGCGCCGCGCGCGCCGCAGGGCCGGCCGCCGGTGCCCGACATCCAGCCGAAGTTCGACCCGCAAGCGGTGCTGCCGCTCTTCCGCGAAGGTCCGGAGGACACGAAGCGCGGGCCGACCGTCGTGCTGGTCCCCGGGGGCGGTCCGGACGTTCGCCCCGATGCGACGCCGCCGCGCGAGGCCGACCTGGCCGACGTCCTGCCGGACGCCGTCAAGCGCGCGGAGTCCGACGTGGACCGCGCGGGCGTCCGCCGCGAGGACCGCGACCTCGTGCGGCGCTACTTCGACGAACTGATGCGGAGGCTTCGGTGACGGCACTGCTGTCTCCACGCATCCTGGAGCGCCTCGCGCGACTCGACGTCGGAACGCGCCGGGCTCGCGGCGGTCGTGCTGCCGGCGACCGCGCGGCGGGCGTTGCCGGGTCGGGCGCCGTGTTCCACGACCACCGCGCGTACGCCCCGGGCGACGACCCGCGGTACATCGACTGGAGCGCGTGGGGCCGCTTGCGCACGTTGCAGGTGAAGGTGTTCGAGCTCGAGGAGAGCCTCGACGTCCACCTGCTCATCGACCGCACGGCGAGCCTCGGCAGCGGCCGCGGGTCGAAGCTCGAAGCGGGTTGCCGCGCCGCCGCCATGATCGCCGCGGCGGCGCTCGCCCGCGGCGACGGCGTTCGGCTCCAGGCGCTGCCTGCGCCGGAAGGCTCGGCGGGTCCCCGCGAGTACGTTGGGCGCCGCGCCACGCGCGGCCTGCTCGAAACGCTGGGCAACGTCGAACCGGGCGCCCGTCGGCCGCTCGGCGACGCGCTTCGCGAGGCGTTTCCGGAACTCCGGCGCCGCGGGGCGGCGGTGCTGGTCACCGACTTCCTCGGCGACCCCGCCGAGTGGCGTCGCGCCGTGGACTTCCTCCTGCACCGCGGGGTGGAGGTCTTCGCGATCCACGTCGTCGGCCCGGAGGAGCGTCGTCCCGAGTTCGCCGGCCCGTTGCGTCTCCGCGACGCCGAGACGGGCGAGACTGTCGAGATCGACCTCGACGACGCCGCGCTCGCCGCCTACGAGGAGCGGTTCGAGCACCACCTGCGCGAGGTGGACTCGTGGCTGCGGGGGCGTGGTGTCGCACGCGTTCTCGTCGAGACGACGCGGGCGTCGGAGGGCGAGTTGCTCCGCCTGCTCCTGCGGCACGGCGTGCTGCGGTGACGTTCGACCGTCCGCAGGCGTGGGCGCTGCTGGCGCTCGCCGTCCCGATCGTCGTGCTGCACCTGCGGTTCCGCAAGCGGCGCGACGCCGAGGTGCCGTCGCTCTCGCTCTGGCGGGATCTCGTCCCCGCGGGTGTCGGGCGCCGCGGCTTCCGGCGTGTCGAGGATGCATCGCAACTGGCGTGTCTGCTCGCCGCACTCGTCGCGTTCACCGCGGCGCTGGCCGGGCCGGTCACGGGCGGCAGTGCCCCGCAGGCGCGCCGCCTCGCGATCGTCGTGGACGCGTCGGCCTCCATGAACGCGCTCGTCCCGCGTCCCGCGGGCTCACCGCCGGACGCCTTTCCGAGTACGCGATTCGAAGCGGCCCGCGCCGCGGCGCTCGCGGCCGTCGGCAAGCTGGGACCGAAGGACGAACTCGTCGTGTGGGAGGCCACGGCACGCCCTCGGGTGGTCGTCGAACCGACGACCGACGCGGCCGCAGCGCGCGTCGCCATCTCGAGACTCGCGCCCACACTGGAGACGTGCGGCCTCCGTCGCACGCTCGATCTCGTGAGACTCTCGCTCGGACGCGACGACGCGGCGGACGTCGTCGTTCTGACCGACGCGGTGGGGGCGCACGACCTGGCCGCGTGGGGTGAGTTGCCGCCGACCTGGCGTGTCGGTGCGGCGGGGGCGCCGCAGGCGCGCAACGCGGGCATCGTCGCCGCCGACGTGGATGTGGTCGGAACGGGGCGGACGTCCGGAAGCGAACTCCGCCTGCGAGCGCGCGTCGCTCGGACCGACGGAGGCGGCGGCCGTCGCACGCTGGTGCTGCGGTCGCCGACGGCCGAGGTCGCTCGCGCCGACGTGGACGTTCCCGAATCGGGGTCGGTGGACGCGGTGTTGCCGCTCGACTCCGTGACCGCGGGCGGTCCGCTCGTGCTGCGTCTCGAGCCGACGGACGACTTCCCGGAGGACGACGTCGCGGTGATGCTCCTCGCGGCTCCGAAGCGGCTCGTCATCGCGCTCGCGGCTCCGTCGCTCGTGCCGTCGCCGTTCCTCGTCGCCACGCTGCGCGCGATGCCCGACCGCGTGGACGCGGAGCGCGCCGTTCTCACGGGGCCCGACGCGCCCGCTTCCGCGTTCGCCGACGCCGACGTGATCGTCGCAGAAGACCGCCTCCCGCCCGCGGCGCCGCGCGACCGCCCGACGCTGCTCTTCGGTGCCGCGGGGCGTTCCGGCTCCGGGCCGATCGATCGTCCGCTGGTGTGGGGGACAGGCCGCCACGCTGTTCTCGACGGCGTGGATCTCGCGCCGCTCCGCATCGACCGCGCGAGCGTGCTCGACGTGGGGCCGTCCGACCGCGTGCTCATCGAGTGCGCGGAGGGGCCGGTTGCGGTCGCCTCGGAGGGCGGTGGCGTGCGGCGGCTGCGTTTCGGGTTCCGTCCCGACGCGACCACGCTTCCCCTCGAGCCCGCCTTCCCTCTCATCGTTCGCAACGCGCTCCGCTGGCTCGCGCGCCCGCCGCTGCTGCCGCCGTCCGTCCGCGCCGGGGGGCCGATGGCGACCGCGGAACCGGTGCCTGCGGTCGAGCGCCTCTGGTTCGTTGGGCCCGGCGCGCGTCCGCCGCAGCCGGTGATCGTGCGTGACGGCGCGCTCGTCGAGGTCGCGCCGTTCCCTGCGCCGCTCGGGCCGGGCGGCCTCGACTTCGAGCCCCCAGCCACGCCAGTCGGCGTTGCTTCGACGGCGCTCCGAGTCGCCGCAGCGTCGGCGCGACTGCTCCGTGTCCGTGGACTGCCCGGGGACCCGGCCACCGCGGTGAACTGGTTCCCCGCCGATGGCTTCCACCTCGTCCCGGACGTGCCGCGCGCGCCGGACGTCGCAGACGTCGTCGCCGCTCTCCCGGACCGCGGCGGCACCGCCAGCCGACGCGCGGGCTGGGCGGCAGCGTGTGCGCTCGCGGGTGTTGCGGCGCTGGTCCTCGGGACTCTCGCGATGAACACGGGCCGACAGCGGACGACTGCTCCGACGGGCGTCTGACCGGGGACTTCGAGCCTGGCCGGCGGACTTTTTTGAGACCGCCGTTGCACTTCGCCGCAGGCCGCATCTTCGTCGGGCGGGCTGCGACGGATCGTCTCGCGCTCCGCTCCGGAGGATTTCTGATGCGTTGGATTCGTTTCGTGTCGGGCGCGACGGTCGGTGTCGCGCTCGCGGTCGGCCTGTCGCTCGCGCCTGGGTCGCTAGGGAAGGGGGGACCGTCGGTGCTCGCGGCGGACGGCGCCGATTCCGCGAAGGCCGCGGACGTTGCTCCGAAGCTGTCGGAAACCGTCTACGACGTGGTGCACACGTTCGAGGTGAAGGACCTGCCCGAAGGCGCGAAGAACGTGCGGGTGTGGTTCTGGATGCCCGAGGACCGACCCGAGCAGAAGGTGCTCGACTTCAAGGTGTCGTCGGGACCGGCGACCAACGCAGCGGCCCCCTCGGGATGGCGGATCACGCGCGATCCGGGCTACGGCCGCTCGTGGGTCTACGCCGAGGCCCCCGCGTCGAAAGACGCGCCGCTGAAGCTCGTGACCGAGTTCTCGCTCCGCCGCCGGGAGGTCGCCGGGCTCGCGGACCCGTCGAAGACGCGGGCCCTCGACGACGCTGAGCGCGCCACGTTCGCGAAGGAACTGCGCCGCGACGAGATGCGTATGTCGGTCACGCCGGAATTGCAGAAGGCCGCGGATGAAGTCTGCGGCGCCGAGACGAACCCGGTCGTGCAGGCGAAGGCGATCTTCAACTACGTGATCCTGAAGAGCGACCACTACTCGAAGTTCGGGCCGACCCCGAAGGGCAAGTGCCTCGGCGACGCGCAGGAGTGCATGGCCGGCCTCGGCGACTGCTGCACGGACCAGCACGCGCTGTTCATCGCCCTCGCCCGGGCCCGCGGCATTCCGTGCCGCCTGATGTTCGGGAGTCGCCTGAAGCCCGAGAACGAGGGCAAGGACCACGACCCGGGCTACCGCTGCTGGCCCCAGTTCTTCGCCCCCGGGATCGGCTGGATCCCGCTGGACGTGTCGTCGGGCGACGCGGCGACCGACCGTCCCGAGCGCTGGTTCGGCGGCCTCGACGACCGTCGTCTCGAGTGGGCCGAGGGCCGCGACTTCGACCTCGAGCCGCGCTCGGCCGTCCGCCCGGACCTCGTCATCCGAGGCTGGGTCGAGGTGGACGGGAAGCCGCACAAGGGCTTCACGCGCACCCTGCGGTTCACGACCCGGAAGTAGCGTCGGCGGCGGCACGCCGGACCGACCCGTCGCTGGCCTCCACCGGAGTTGGACGCGGCTCGCTGCGGAGCCTAGTCTCCTCCGTTTCCCCGCGCCGGGCGCCTCCGGCTCCGCCACGATTCGCCCCGGGACACGTGTCTCCGGAGGAATCGGGCAGGGCCGCCGACACCGACCGGTTCCCGGTCCGGGGCCACGAGGCAGGAGCGCGGACATGCACGACCGGATCGTCGGCGAGGGCATCACGTTCGACGACGTGTTGCTGTTGCCGGGCTACTCGGAGATCGTCCCGAGCGAGATCAACCCCGCTTCTCGGTTCACGCGGAACGTCGGCCTGCGCATCCCGATCTGCAGCGCGGCGATGGACACCGTGACCGAGGCGGCGCTGGCGATCGCTCTCGGCTACGAGGGCGGGATCGGCGTCATCCACAAGAACATGCCGCCGGCCGACCAGGCCCGCGAGGTGTACCAGGTCAAGCGCACGGTCTCCGGCGTGATCGTCGATCCGGTGACGCTGGCGCCCGACGCGACCGTCGGCCAGGCGCGGCAGTTGATGGCGTCGCACCGGATCTCGGGTCTCCCGATCGTGGACTCGGAGCGGCGCGTGGTGGGCATCCTCACGGCGCGCGACTTGCGCTTCCACAAGCGCGACGACGAGCGAGTCTCGGCGATCATGACGACGTCGCTCGTGACCCGCGCCCCCGGCACCACGCCCGAGCAGGCGAAGGAAGTCCTCCACCAGCGGAAGGTCGAGAAGCTGATCCTGGTCGATGCCGACGGCCGCCTTGCGGGCCTCATCACGATCAAGGACATCAACAAGCTCGAGCACTTCCCCAACGCGAACATCGACGGCGAGGGACGCCTGCGCGTCGCCGCCGCGGTGGGCGTGCGCGACGACGATCGCGTCGAGCATCTCGTCGCGGCGCAGTGCGACGTGATCGTGGTGGACACAGCCCACGGCCACTCGAAGAACGTGATCGAGGCTGTGAAGCGCGTGAAGGCGAAGTATCCGCAGGTAGACGTGGTCGCGGGCAACGTGGCGACGTACGACGGCGCGAAGGCGCTCGTCGATGCCGGCGCCGACGCCGTGAAGGTCGGCATCGGACCGGGGTCCATCTGCACCACGCGCGTGATCTCCGGCGTCGGCGTGCCGCAGTTGACGGCGATCACGTCGGCCGTCGAGGCCTGCCGCCCCGCGGGCGTGCCGGTCATCGCCGACGGCGGCATTCGCTACTCGGGCGACATCACGAAGGCGATCGCGGCCGGCGCAGACAGCGTCATGGCGGGCTCGCTCTTCGCCGGTCTCGAAGAGAGCCCCGGGGAGACCATCCTCTACCGCGGCCGCACGTTCAAGCAGTACCGCGGCATGGGCTCGATCGGCGCGATGGTCCAGGGCTCAGCCGACCGGTATGGTCAGGGCGGCCAGGACCAGAAGGACAAGCTCGTGCCCGAAGGCGTCGAGGGCCGGGTGCCGTCGCGCGGGCGGCTCTCGCCGTTCGTGTATCAACTGGTCGGCGGGCTGCGGGCCGGCATGGGCTACGTCGGCGCGCGCAACGTCACTGAACTTCAGCAGAAGGCCCGCTTCGTGAAGATCACCGGCGCGTCGCTCCGCGAGAATCACCCGCACGACATCTCGATCACCCGCGAAGCGCCGAACTATCAGGGCGGCGAATTCGACGGGACTCTCTGAGGGCCAGACGATGCCAGAGACCGTCCTCGTCCTCGACTTCGGCAGCCAGTACACGCAGCTCATCGCGCGGCGCGTCCGCGAGAACCACGTCTTCTGCGTGATCCTGCCCTGCAACGCGCCGATCGACCGGATCCGCGCGCTCGATCCCAAGGCGATCATCCTCTCGGGCGGGCCCGCCTCGTTCTGGCAGGGCGGCTCGCCGCGCTGCGCTCCCGAAGTCGTCACGATGGGGGTGCCGATCCTCGGTCTCTGCTACGGCATGCAACTGCTCTGCGGCGAACTCGGCGGCCACGTGGCGCCGGCGGCACACCGTGAGTTCGGCCGCGCGGAAGTGCGCGTCGTGACGAGCGACCCGCTCTTCGAAGGGCTCGACACGAAGCAGGAAGTGTGGATGAGCCACGGCGATCGCGTGGAGTCGATCCCGCCCGGGTGGATCGTGCTCGCCGAGAGCGACAACGCTCCGTTCGCCGCGGCACGCGACCCGAAGCGCCCCATCCACGGACTCCAGTTCCACCCCGAGGTCGCGCACACTCGCCACGGGAAGCAGATGCTCCGGAACTTCCTGTTCGGCGTCGCGAAGCTCTCCGGCGACTGGGTGATGTCGCGCTTCGTTGACGACGCGGTCGAGACGGTCCGCGCACAGGTCGGCCCCGATCGCGTGATCTGCGGTCTCTCGGGCGGCGTGGACAGCTTGGTCACCGCGGCGCTCGTCTACCGCGCGATCGGCGACCGGCTCACGTGCATCTTCGTCGACAACGGCCTGCTGCGCCTGAACGAGGCCGAAGAGGTCGAGTCGGCCTTCGGCGCGCATTTCGGCAAGTCGCTCGTCACGGTCCACGCGGCCGACCGGTTTCTGAACGAGCTTGCGGGCGTCACCGATCCCGAGAAGAAGCGGAAGATCATCGGTCGCGTGTTCATCGAGGTCTTCCAGGACGAAGCGCGGAAGTTCCCCGACGCGCACTACCTCGCCCAGGGAACTCTCTATCCCGACGTGATCGAGTCGGTTGCTGCCTTCGGCGGCCCCACGGCGACGATCAAGACGCACCACAACGTCGGCGGGCTTCCGGAGAAGCTCGGGTTCAAGCTCGTCGAGCCGCTCCGCGCGCTGTTCAAGGACGAGGTCCGCCGGATCGGCGTGGAACTCGGGCTTCCCGAGTCGATGGTGTGGCGTCACCCGTTCCCGGGCCCGGGTCTCGCCGTGCGCTGCCTCGGCGAGATCACGAAGAAGCGGCTCGACGTGCTGCGCCGCGCCGACGCGATCTTCCAGGAGGAGCTGACCTCGCACGAACTGCACCGCTCGCTCTGGCAGGCGTTCTGCGTGCTGCTGCCCGTGCGGTCGGTCGGCGTGATGGGCGACGAGCGGACGTACGAAGAGGCGTGCGCCCTTCGCGCAGTGACGAGCGACGACGCCATGACCGCGGACTGGGCGCAACTTCCGGACGCGATGCTCCGCACGGTGAGCAATCGGATCATCAACGAAGTCCGTGGCATCAACCGTGTGGTCCTCGACATCTCGTCGAAGCCGCCCGCGACGATCGAGTGGGAATGACCGAGTCTTCGTCCGTTCAGCGCGAAGGGCTCCGGTTCCTCGCGGGCCGCTGGCGCGGCGAGGGCACGCTCCGCGGCCGCCCCGTCACGTCGGTGAGCGAATGTCGGCCGTCCGCCCAGGGCGACGGCGCACTCTCGATGCGTGTCGCCACGTTCCGCGACGGCGTGGTGATCCACGAGGAGGACATCCTCTGGATGTTCGACTCGGGGCGCGCCGTCCGTTGCGTCACGCGGCCGCAGGCCGACGCCGAGCAGGTGTGGCGGATCCGCGAGATCGGTCCCGGAGCTTGGGAACTCACGCATCCCGCCCACCGCTGGACGATCCGCCAGACGCCCGGCGCCGACGCTTACGACGAGACGTTCGACACCGCAGGTCCCGACGGCGCGATGCGCCCGGGCGTCGTCCTGCACCACGTTCGGGATGATCGCCCGTGAGCGAGCCGGAGAACGGCAACTACGACATCAAGCAGTGCGGGCGCTGCGCCGCGTGGATTCCGCGCGTGGCGACGATGTGCTCGTACTGCGGGTCGAACGCGCCCGACTCTCGCATCGATCCACGGCCGTCGAAGACGCCGCTGGGCCTGCCGCCCGCGGTGACCGTCACCCGCGTTCTGATCGCAGTGAACTGCCTGTACTTCCTGTTCTCGCTGTGGGCGCAGTACCGCGCGACGCCGGGCCTGAAACTGGCGCCGTTGCTCATCGAGGGCCGCGGATTCGACTTCGGGCTCGACGCTGCGGGCGCCTACATCCACCAGCGTGTAGCGGTTGGCGAGTGGTGGCGCGTGCTCGCGGCCACGTTCCTCCACGCGGGGCTCCTGCACCTCGGCATGAACATGTTCGCGCTGAACCAGCTCGGGCACATCTGCGAGGATCTGTTCGGCGGGGCCAAGACGCTCGCGATCTACCTGCTCTGCGGCGCGTCGTCGGCGCTCGCGATGAGCGTGTGGTTCGTCTACATCCAGGGGCAGAACCCGGCGAACGCGCCGGCGCTCGTCGGTGCGTCGGGCGCGATCTTCGGGCTCGGCGGGTTGCTCGCTGCGTTCCTGCTGAAGCGCGGCACCGAGTCGGGCCGGCGCGTCGGCTGGTCCATCGCGCAGAACCTCGGCCTGATGCTGGCCCTCGGGTTCCTGATCCCGCGAATCTCGAACACCGGCCACGTCGGCGGACTCATCCCCGGCATCGCCATCGGACTCATCGTCCGCGAGCGGTTCTCGACGCTCGTCTCGCCGCAGGCGCGCCGCAATTGGTGGCTCCTCGCCACCATCGGCGCCGTCGCAGCGGCCGTCGCGCTCGCGCGCGGGTTCGCATTCACCACCACGGTTCTCGGAGGCGCAAGATGAAGATCAGCCTGACCCTGCTCGCGGCGTTCGCCGCCGTCACCACCGCCGGCGGCTGCCGGTCTGCGGCGTGGATACAGCACCCCGACACGCCGGGCGAACGGCACCTGACGAACGTCCGTCAGATCACCTTCGGCGGCGACAACGCCGAGGCCTACTGGTCCTGGAGCGGCGACGAACTCATCTTCCAGGCCTCGGACCCGCGCGGCACGCGCCGCAAGCACGCGATCGACGCCGAGCCCGCTCCGGGCGGCACGGTCCCGATCCCGTGCGACCAGATCTTCGTGATGAGCGCCGACGGCCACGACGAGCGCATGGTGTCTTCCGGGAAGGGACGCACGACGTGCCCCTACTTCATGCCCGGCGATCGCGAGATCGTCTATGCGTCCACGCACCACGTCGGCGACGACTGCCCGAAGCCGCCGGTCGCAGTGCCGGGCGGCTACACGTGGCCGCTCTTCGACTACGACGTCTACATCGCGAAGGCCGACGGCACCGACGTCCGTCGGCTCATCGGCGGACCGTCGTACGACGCAGAGGCGACCGTCGCGCACGACGGGAAGATCGTCTTCACGTCGGACCGCGAGGGTGACCTCGATCTGTACACGATGGACGCGGACGGCTCGAACGTGACCCGTCTGACGAACACGCTCGGATACGACGGCGGCGCGTTCTTCTCGCCGGACGGCACGAAGATCGTCTACCGCGCGAATCACCCGGAGACGCCGCAGGATGTCGCCGACTACAAGCGACTCCTCGCCGGCCGCTGGGTGCAGCCCGGGAAGATGGCGATCTGGGTGATGAACCGCGACGGATCCGACCAGCATCAGGTGACCAACGTCGGCGGGTCGAGCTTCGCTCCGTACTTCCTGCCCGACGGCAACCGGATCATCTTCGCTTCGAACTTCGAAGACGACCGCGGCTGGAAGTTCGACCTGTTCATGGTGAACCTCGACGGCACCGGCCTCGAGAAGGTGACCACCGCGCCCGAGTTCGACTCGTTCCCGATGTTCTCGCCCGACGGGAAGCAACTCGTCTGGGAGAGCAACCGGTTCAACGACGACAAGCACAAGCGCGACACGAACGTCTTCGTCGCCGACTGGGTCGAGTAGTTCCTCGCGCCGTCGCTTGCGCACGGGGGCGCGGTGCCGTAGGCTCCGCGCTCCTGTCGAGGGACCGCAGCCCCACGACACACGCACTCACGGAGACATCGATGCATCTCGCAACCCGCATGACGCTCGCGCTCGCCCTCGGCCTCGGCCTTCTGACTGCCGTCCCCGCGACCGCCGCACCGTACTCCGCGCAGTTCACGAGCGTCCACGACGCGCTCGTGAGCAAGGCGACGGACGAGACGGACCCCGCGAAGAAGGCCGCGCTCACGGCTGCCGCTGCGCTCTTCGACAACACCTCGAAGAGCTTTGCCGCCGACCTGACGGACGCCATGAACGCCATCACGAAGCTTGAGAAGGCCTACGGCACGTCCGACCCGGCGATGACCCTGTACCTCGACGGTCTCGTCCAGTCGGCGTACCTGCCCGTCTTCTTCCGTGGTAACCAGGCCTACAACGGCGCCGCGCTCAAGTTGGTGAACAAGGGCGACTACCACGCGGTTGCGGCACTCGCCAAGTCCCACGCGGCGAAAGCCACCGCGCTCAGCAAGCGGTTCCCCGAGGTCGCCAACCCCTCGATCACGCGCCTGCAGAAGATGAAGGCGCTGATCGCGTTCGAGAAGTACGGCTTCGCCCTCGCGAAGCGGTTCAAGATCACGCTGAACCAGTTCTAGTCGCGGCGCGATCGACGTCGCGGATGTGCGGGCGTTCGCCCCGGGCATCCGCGACGTTCTGATTCGCCAGTTCGTGACTTCCGCGGCGTCGTCCACGAAACAGGGGGGATGCGCCACGGCTTCTCCCACGACGTTCCCTGCGAGGTCCGCCGCCCTGCGGACGCCGACGGCTCGGTCGTCGTCGCCCTCCACGGGATGGGGCAGTCCGCGGCGCACTTCGAGCGCGACGCCGCGCCGCTCGTACCGCCGGGGGCGACGCTGATTCTCCCGCAGGGTCCGTACCCGTTCGAGATGCGGTCGAAGGACACGACGAGGCGCGAACCGCCGCGCCAGGGCAACGCCTGGTACGTGTGGACCGGCGACTCGGGTGCTTTCGTTCGCTCGCTCGCGGACGTCGCGTCGTGGCTGCTCGCGGTGATCGACTCGGAAATCGCGTCTGAGGGTCTCGACGGGCGACGGGCCGCGCTCGTCGGATTCTCGCAGGGCGGCTACCTGGCCGGTTTCGTCGGCGTTCGCAATGCGGCGCGGTTCCGCGCGCTCGTCGTTGCGTCGGGGCGGATGAAGGACGAGATCCTCGCCGACGCCGCGCCGGCTGCGGCCGCGGCAGGGCTGCGCGTGCTCGACGTCCACGGAGAGAAGGACGAAGCCGTTCGCCCCGAGCCGTGCCGCGCCTCCGCCGAGCGCCTCGCAGCGCTGGGACTTCCGCTCGAGTTTCGAACCTACGACGCGGGCCACGCGGTGCTCCGCGACGCCCGCTGCCGCGACGACGTGAAAGCGTTCCTCGGCGCGAACCTGCGCTGAGGCGACCCGCTACTTCGTCGCTTCCACCTTCGACTTCAGGTTCGCGAGACCCTTCTCGAACGCAGCGCCGATCGCTGCGTCCACCATGCCGCGGAAGTAGCCCCCGATCACCGCCGGCAGCTTGCCGGAGTCCGTCCACGTCACGCGCGTCATCCCGCCGTCGGCGGGGGTGTAGGCGATCACGCCCTTCGCGTTCGTCTCGTTCGACTCGATGCACTCGTCGAGGTGGACGCCGCCCTGTGGGTCCGACCCGGTGATCACGATCTTCCCGTTGCCCGACGTGTTCCCGCTCCACTGATACGTGGCGCCGACGCCCGTCTCGGGGCCCGACGTCCACACCTTGTACGAGGGATCGGTCTTCATCTCCTCCCATGCGAACCAGTCGTTCCACTTCGACGGACGCTCGACCCAAGGGTGGATCTGGTCGGGCGACGCGCGGATCAGGATCGAGCGCTCGACGTTCCAGTCGCGCGGCAGGAACAGCCCGATGCCGACGAAGAGCACGGCGAGGGCGACGAGGACGACCGCGATGGTTTTCACGAGTTTCATGGGGGGCCTCCTTCGGCGAACGTCCGACGATAGCGTCCGCAACGGCGCATGCCGCTGCGTCGTTCACCGGCGGATCAGCGGAAGCGTCTCGCCGAGGTCGATGTCGAGTTCACGGAAACCGGCGTCGAGGGCGCAGGCCAGCGCCAGCTTCGTTCCGCGGCGGACGAGCACGACGTCGCCCGGCGCGACCTCGGGCGGCACGCGCGGTTCGTCGTCGATGAGTCGCACTCGCGACGCATCGGCCCCCGGCGCGGTCCGCGCGGCGAAGGCCAAGCGTCGCCCGACGAGACGGTCTGCGTGGACGGCGCCGTCTCGCGGGAGGAGGCTCCACGCATTCCACGTCGCGTCGGGTGCGACGCGCGCCCACGGCGTGAGGAGCGCCGAAGCGCCCGCCGCCGCGAGTACGAACGCCGTCGTCTGCCGGACCTGCCCTGAGACGCTCGTCGGCGTGAGGCAGGGCCACGCAGTCAGCGCAAGACCGACCGGAACGACGAACCAGGTCATGGGCGACCTGCCGATGAACATCAACCCCGCGGCGGCGGCGAGGAGCGACACCCGGCGCTCGATCGGCCCGGGCGCGGCGTCTCCGAGTGTCTCGGAGATCGCGAGCAACCACACCGGGATGACCGGCAACAAGTAGCGCGGGAAGTTGGCGGGCAGCACGGCCCACGTCGAGAACGAGATCGGAGCGATGTCGAAGGCGATCACGCCCGCGAGCGCCGCCGCAGCGACGGCGTCGCCCCGCGCCGCGCGGAACGGAAGGCGCGCGAGGAGCGGGAGCGCCGCGACGTGGAGCAGCCCGAACGCTCCCGTCGCCGTCAGGAGCATGCGCGGGACGTCGATCGTGATGCGCTGGACGAAGCCGG
This sequence comes from Planctomycetota bacterium, assembly GCA_021414065.1. Lineage (GTDB taxonomy): Bacteria > Planctomycetota > JAJSAM01 > JAJSAM01 > JAJVHW01 > JAIOPE01. The sequence continues at coordinate 23,561 of JAIOPE010000124.1, read as the reverse complement.
GTGCGTTCCAGTGGACGGGCGCAGATGCGGTGAGCATCTCCTGCGATGCCACCTCGGGGCGCTGCAACACGCCGAAGACCGTCGCCAGCGCGAGGACCACGACGGCGCCACCTGCGGCGATCGCGCCGAGGGTCCAGCGCTCGCGACCGCGGCCGATCACGAGCGCGCCGACACCCAGGCCGACGGCCGCGAAGGCGCCCGTCTCCTTGAGCAGGACGCCCGCGCCGGCAGCGAGGCCGCCCGCGAAGATCCAGCGCTTCGCAGCCTCGGGACGAGCCCGCGCAACGACGAGCGTCAGGGCGATGAGCGCGCCGGGGAGGGCCGTCGCGGCGTCCGCGCTGATCTCGACCACTTCCTCGATGTCGAGTCCGAGGATGGCCCAAAGCGCAGCGGGAAGGAGCGCGAGCGCATCGCCGAGGCGGTTGCGCGCCGCCATCCAGAGCACGGGACCGACGAGTGCCGAGATTGCGATCCCGGCGAAGCTCGCCGCGGCCGGCGTCCCTCCGCCGAGACCGAGTCCGAGACGGACCAGTTCGACGAAGACCATGCGCTGGGACCGCGTGTCGGCCGCGCCCTCACCGCCGCCGACCGCGCGCTCGGCGTAGAGGAGAGCGTCGCTTCCCCACGGGCCCGGCGTCGCGCGGAGGCGGAGCCAGAGCCCGGCGGCGGTGATCGCCGCCAGGGCGACGATCACCGCCGGGCGCACACGGGGGGCGTCGGAACCGTCTCTCACGTGGCGAGGGTAGCATCGGCGCGATGAAGCACGCCTCGGCGCCCGCCCTGGATCGCATCGAACCGCTGCTCGCGGCGGTGCGAGCCGCCCACCCGGAACTCCGGGAGCGGTCGCGCGGCGTCTTCTACCGGCGGTCGTGAACCGGCCCGGGAAATGGACGAGGCCGCTCGGGGGAAACCCGGCGGCCTCGTTGGTAGCGGGGACAGGATTCGAACCTGCGATCTTCAGGTTATGAGCCTGACGAGATACCACTTCTCCACCCCGCGTCTGGTGGAACGAGGAAGCCTACGCCGGGCCCGCGCGCGGAGCAAGGAACGCGTGAAGCGTCTCCCCGTTTCCGGCGTGGTGGGGCGGGCGCCGAGCCTGCTACGGTGTGGGGAATGAACGAGCGCATCCGCGCCCGCGCGCTGGAACTCGGCTTCGACCGGTGCGGGTTCGCTCGCGCCGGGCGGAGCCGCGACGCCGACCGTCTGCACGCGTGGCTCGCGGCGGGGCGCGACGCCGGCCTCGGGTACATGCGGAGCGACCCCGAGCGTCGCGCGGATCCGCGCAGGGTCGTCGCGCAGTGCCGCAGCGTGGTCGTCGTCACGCTGAACCACTTCTCGCCGGACCCGGTTCCGCGAGCCGAACTGCCTGCGCAGGTCGCGCGCTACGCGCGCGGTCGCGACTACCACCGCGTCGCGGCGTCGATGTTGCGGAAGCTCTCGGTGTCGATGCACGCGCTGTCCGGCCCGGGGCACACGCACCGTTGGTACGTGGACGACGGGCCCGTGCTCGAAAGGGCCTGGGCGGTCGAAGCCGGGATCGGTTTCGCGGGGAAGAACGCGTGTACGATCGATCCGGAGCGGGGTTCGTGGTTCCTGCTGGCGGTCGTCCTCTCCACGCTCGAATTGGCCCCGGACGCGCCCGTTCGCGAGTCGTGCGGCACCTGCTCCGCGTGCATCCCTGCGTGTCCGACGGGCGCGATCGTGGGGCCGGGCCAGGTGGACGCCCGCAGGTGCATCAGCTTCTGGACGATCGAACAGCGCGGTGCGATCCCGGTGGACATGCGACCGCTCGTCGGCACGCGCGTGTTCGGGTGCGACGACTGCCAGGCCGCGTGTCCTTGGAACCGGTTCGCCCGGGCCACGTCGGTGGCCGACCTGCGACCGCGGGAGATGTTCGTCGATCCCGACCTGGCCGTGCTGGCCGGCCTTTCGCGGGACGAGTTCGACCGCCGCACCGAGGGATCGCCGGTCCGTCGTGCCGGATACGAGGGATTCCTGCGGAACGTGGCTGTCGCGCTCGGCAACACGGGCGACGTCCGCGCGCGGCCGCACCTCGAGCGACTCGCCGCTTCCGGACCGGCGATCGTTCGTGAACACGCGGCCTGGGGTCTGTCTCGTCTCGACGCGGCGGCCCCGAGCGGCGAGGATCGGCGCCCGTGAGACACAGATCCTCCCGTGGCGGCTCCGCGCCCCCGCCGATGCCGCTCATGGTGGTCCCCGGGCACGACATGGCGTCGCCCGGCGCTTGGCCCGGCATCTTCGGCCGACGTGCCCCGCTCGTCGTGGAGATCGGGTTTGGGAAGGACACGTTCCTTCTCGAGCGGGCGGAGGCGTGCCCCGACCGGGATCACGTGGGCGTCGAGCGCGACCCGGAGCGCGTGCGGTTCTTCGTCGGCGCGGCTCAGGGTCGCGGCCTGACGAACGTCCGCGCACTCCCCGTTTCCGCCGAACTCGCACTCGGGCAGTGCTTCGAGCCCGGATCGGTGGCGGAGGTCCACGTCTACTTCCCGGACCCGTGGCCGAAGGAGCGTCACGCGCCGCATCGGCTGGTCCAACCGTGGTTCCCGCGAGACGTCCACCGAGTGCTCGAGCCCGGCGGGCTCCTCCGCATGGCCACGGACGATGCGGCGTACATCGAGCAGATCCTCGACGTGGTCGAAGGGAGCGGGCTGTTTGCCAACGGCGCCGGGGTCGCGGCCACGTCTCCGACGCCCGCGCTCGGGTGGGAGACGAAGTTCGAGCGGCTCTGGCGCGGGCAGGGCCGCACGATCCGGCACGCGTCGTTCTCCCCGATCCGCGGCGCGTCAGCGACACTCCGCACGTCATGGACCGGCTCTGGAGCCCGTGGAGATACGCCTACGTGAAGGCTGAGAGGCCGGAGGGCTGCGTGTTCTGCGGCGCCCTCTCGCGCACCGACGGCCCGGAGAACTGGGTCGTCCGGCGCGAACCCCACGCGTTCGTGATCCTGAACATCTACCCCTACAACTCCGGCCACGTCATGGTGTGCCCGTCGCGCCACGTGACCCAGCTCGCCGACCTGACCGCCGACGAAGGTGCGGCGCTCTTCTCGCTCGCCGCGCGCACCGACCGGGCGCTGCGGACCACGATGGCTGCCGAGGGCGTGAACCTCGGCGCGAACCTGGGTCGGGCCGCCGGCGGCAGCATCGACCACGTCCACCTGCACCTCGTGCCCCGGTGGACGGGCGACACCAACTTCATGCCCGTGTGCGCGGAGACGAAGGTGATGGTCCAGATGCTCGACGCGACGTGGGACCGCCTCCGCGCGGCTGACTGGGGCGGAGTCGCCCAGTGAGCGGGTCCGGGAAGCGCCGCGGCGAGCGCGACGCGAGGCGTTCTGCGGAGGCGCCCGACGACGCGGACCGCCGCCGCGCCCGCCCGGGGATGTCGGCCGCCTGGCGGCGGGGCATCCTCGTTGCCGTGCTGGGCGCGCTGGTCGTCGGCAATGCGTGGCTCATCCGCCGCCAGTTCCCGCCCGACGAGCAGCGTAAGGCGGAGGCGATTTCGCGCGGTCTCCAGGCGTTGAACGTCGAGCAGGACTTCGCGATGGCCGAGGTGTCGTTCCGGCGCGCGCTCGACGTGAGCGACGACCCGCGCGTGCGGTTGCTGCTCGCGATCGCGCTGCACGCGCAGGGCAAGACCGCCGACGCGCGTGCCGAGTTCGCGGCGGTCCTCGAGCGCAACGCCGACAACGACCAGGCGCGCCTCGGTCTTGCCGAGATCGCGCAGGCCGACCAGGACTACGACGAAGCGTTCAAGCAACTCGCGGCCGCCCAGGCGGAAGACCCGACACCGCTCGAGGCGTTCCTCACCCAGGCCCGCATTCTGACCGACGTCGGCGACCTCGACGGCGCGATCGCTGTCTACCGCAAGGCGCTCGGGCGCGACGCGGGCTCGTACCAGGCGCACCTCGCCATCGCGGATCTCCTCTCGCTCCGCGGCGCGTTGTCCGGGCGCGATGTGGACCGACTCTCCGCTGCGGGCAGCTACCGCGAGGCCGAACTGCTCGTGAAGTCGCAGTTGAGCCGTGGCGACGACCGCCGCCAGCGGCTCGCTCTGGCGCGCGCGATCGCCTGGCAGGTCGTCACGCTGAAGGACCGCGACCTCGCAGAAGCCGCGCGTCAGCTCGCCGAGGTCGCTAAGGCCGACACGAAGGACCCGGCGCCGACGCTGCTCCTCGGTCAGTTCCTGCACGCGGCCGCGAACGACGTGGAGGCGCGGCGCGCCTTCGAAGATGCGGCGACGCGCTGGCCGCGGTCGGACACGTCGATCGCGCTGCACGATTTCTACGCCGAGACGAACGAACCGGCCCTCGCCACGAAGACGCTCGAAGACGCGATTTCGCGGGACCGCCAGGACCTCGCCCTCCGCGTCCGTCTCGTCGCCTGGCACGTGCTCGGCGGGAGGATGGCCGAGGCCGAACGCGAGCTGACGAGTGCCGAGACGATCCTCTCCGAGGACTGGCGCGTCCGCGAAGTGCGCGGCGACCTGTCCCGCGTGCGGGCCCGGCAGGCCGTGGCCGAGGGCCGCAAAGACGAAGCTTCCACCGAGCGTGCCAAGGCGCTCGCCGCATATCGGCTCGCGCTCGAGGGGCGCCCGCGGTCGCCGCGTCTGAAGAAGAAGATCGCCGAACAGCTCGTCGAGTCGATGTTCGGGCGGAAGCCGGGCTCCGCGACGACCCCCGACGAGGAATTCGCCCGCAAGTGCATCGAGGACGTGCTCCGCGTGAACCGCACGGACGCGGACGCCCTCGAGTGGCAGGCGCGTCTGTTCCTCGCCGAGGGGCGGGCGCGCGAGGCGGCTGACTCGCTCCGGTCGCAACTCGACGCGGCGCAGCCCTCGATCGCCGGTCTGCGGCTCCTGGGAATCTCGGCGATGCGCGTCGGTGAGGACCGCACCGCGGCGGCGGCCCTCCTCCGACTGCTCGACCTGGTGGCGCCCCGCGACGCGGCTGAGCGCCGCGAGGCCCGTCGCGCGGCGCCGGAGGACTGGTGCAACGCGGCCTACGCGTGCATTCGCGCCGGCATGCTCGATGACGCGGCGCGGACGATCCGTGAGGGGCTGGCGGGGTGGCCGGAGTCGCCGCGCGTCGCGGCCGCAGCCGGCGCGGTGGCTCTCGCGCGAGCGGATGCGACCGGTGCGCTGGCGCTCCTCGAGGAGGCCCGCGTGCGGTTTCCCGCCGACGGTGAGCTGCGGTTGCTCTTCGCGCGCGCCCTCGAGGAGACCGGGCGCGTGGACGACGCCGGACGGGAGCTCGAAGCGGCCGTCGCCGACATCGGCAGCGACGACGTCCGGCTGCGCTACCTCGACTTCCTGGCGCGGAACGGCCGTCTGGAGAACGCGGAGCAGGGGTTCCTCTCGATGATCGCGGCCGACCCGTCGAACCCGGTCGTCCACGTACGGCTCGGCGACTTCTTCCTCGCGTCGAAACCGCCGAAGCGCGACGCCGCGCTGCGCGAGTTCGAGACCGCGCGCGATCTCGACCCCCAGAGTCCGGAGCCGTGGATCCGCGTCGCCGACCTGCGCCTGCAGGAGGCGAAGGACGACCCGCAGGCGTTCGCGCGCGCCGAGGAGGCCGCACAGCGCTTCGAAGATCTGGCGCCGAACGACCCGCGTGTCTCATACGTCCGGGGCAAGATCGCCCTGCTCTCGGGGCGAACCGACGAGGCGCTCGGCCTGCTCCAGAAGTACACCGAATCCGAGCCGGACCGCGCGGCGGGGCAGTACTACCTGGCGCTCGCGCTCCAGCAGGCGGGTCGCCCGGCCGACGCCCTCCAACCGCTCGAGCGCGCCGCCCGCCTCGCGCCGTCGGACCCAGCCATGCGCCTCGCGCTCGCCAGGCTCCACTACGACCTCGGCATCAAGGCGTTCGAGTTGGGAGACTTCGAAGCGGCGCGGCAGCTCTTCGCGCGGGCCGATGCCGGCGGCGCGGGACAGGGCTCGAGGTTCCTCCTCGCAGGCGCGGCGGCGAACTCCGGCAAGCTCGACGTCAGCGAAGCGGAGTGCCGGAAGCTGCTCGAAGCCGAGCCGGACAACCACGGCTGCGCCCACCTTCTCGCGACGCTCCTCCTGCAGAAGGGCACGAAGGAGGGTCTGGACGAGTCCGAGCAGATCTTCCGTCGCACGCTCCAGGCCCAGCCCGACGACCTCTTCGCGCAGATCGCACTCTGCACGGTGAAGTTCGCCCGCGGGATGTACCGCGAGGCGCTCGACGACTTCCTGCGCGTGTACCCGCGGACGAAGTCCAATCCCGACGTCGCCCTCGCCATCTGCCAGTGCTACGGCGCCGCGGGAGACGCCAAGGGGGCCGTGGAGTTCTTGGAGACGGAGTCCGCCGCAAACCCGGATGCGTGGGACTTCGCGCACATGTGCGGCGACTACCTCGTCCACCTGAAGCAGCCCGAAGAAGCGGTCCGCTGGTACCTCGAAGCCGCCAAGCGCGCCCCCGACAATCCGGGACCGGTCCTCGCCGCCGCGTCGGCGCTCGGCCTCGCGAACCGGCTGGAGGACGCCCGCAAGCTCCTCGTCGAACGACAGGCGGGTGCGAAGCAGCCGGCTCTCTTCGCAGTCGCCCTCGGCGACGTGCTCGCCCATCTCGGACGCATCGACGAAGCGCAGGACCAACTCCGGCGGGCGCTCGCGCTCGCCCCAGGTCACCCCCGCGCGCTCTACCTGCTCGGTCGCATCGCAGAGACGGCTGGCCGTGGTCCCGAGGCACGCAAGCTCTACCGCGAAGCGATCGACCGTGGCACCGGCGAAGCGGACTGCCACGCCCGCCTCGCACAGATACTGACCGCGGACCGCGACTTCGCCGGCGCTCGGGAGGCGTGGCTCAAGGCCGTGGCACTCGCTCCGCGCGACGTGACCTACCTGAACAACCTGGCCCTCGTCGCGGCGGAAGACGAGAAGCGTCTCGGCGAAGCCGTTGAGTACGCGCGCACCGCTGCGACGCTGGCGCCCGAGCGAGGCGACGTCGCAGACACGTTTGGCTGGCTCCTGTACCGCGCGGGGAACGTCCGCGAAGCGGGGGCGCTCCTCTCTCGCGCGTCGGTGCTGCTCCCCGATGTCGCGATCGTGCAGTTCCACGCCGGAATGGCTCTCTCGAAAGACGGCCGCCAGCCCGAGGCGCGCGTCCGACTGGAGCGCGCACTCACGCTCGACCCGTCGTTCGAAGGCGCCGACACCGCGCGAGCCGAACTCGACCGGCTCAGGTAGGCGACCGAGCAGCGGGCGCTCCGGCGTGGGCCGGGGCAACCCACGGCGCACTCGGAATCGGCACCCAAACAGAGCCTCGACCCGCGGCCGAGAATCGATCGAGGCGTCAGGGAAGTCTCCCTGACGCCTCGATGTTTGGGCCGAACTCTGGTGCTACGAGGCCTTCTTGGCCTTTGCTGCCTTGCGGCGACGCATCGCCATGCCGCCGAGGGCGGCCGCGCCGAGGCCGAACAGGGCGAACGTGCCCGGCTCGGGGTTGATGACGACGCCATCGAGGAGCACGCCGCTCGACCCGATACCGACGCTGCCCGTTCCGCCGACGCCCTGATTCTCGAGGTAGAACGTGAAGTTCGCGAAGGGCGCCAGGTTGAAGAGCGGGTTCAGGGCGATGGACGCTCCACGGAGAGCGCCCGCCGGAGCGCCCTGGTTGGTCGCGCTGACCGTGCTGCCGAACGGAGCGCCGGGGTTGAGTCCGGTGGACACGAGCGGCCCGTTCGCCAGGTTCGTGAAGGACTCCGTTCCGATCTGCGTGATGCCGTCGGCCGCGAAGTAGTCAACGATGACCGAGAAGCGGTCGCGGGAGGCGTCGCTCGTCGCCGTCGAGTCGGTCGTGAGGTACATGTAGTTGAACTGCAGGAAGGACATGCGCTGCAGCGCGATCGGCGTGATCTGCCGGAGCTGCACCGTTCCCACGCCCTGGTTGCTGAGAAGCGCCATGCGCGGGCCGTTCGACGGGTTGAACCCGGCGTACGTCGTGAACACGCCGAGCTGGTTCGGCGCGGCGACGAGCGTGTTGAACGTCCAGTTCGAGATCAGCCCGAAGGTGTTCGACGCGGGCGAGCCCGTGTCGAAGCTGCCGTTGGCGAGCGGGACGTCGAACGCGAATGCGGAAGCGCTGGTGGCGCCAAGAGCGGCGACGACCACGGCTGCGGACAAGAGGTGCTTGTTCAACATGGAGATCCTCTCGGGGAGTGAGAACGCAACTCTACATCATCGGCAGGATGGCCGAAGGACGAAAACGGGGACGCCGATCCCATCAGCCAGGCTTCCGGAGCGCGTCTCGGAAGGCCGCGAGTTGCTGGAGTGCCTCGATCGGCGTCAGGCGGTCCACGTCGAGGCTGCGGAGAGCCTGGACAACGGGGTGCTCCGGGGGCTCGAAGAGGGCGAGCTGACGCGATCGCGGTGCGGCCGCGCCGCGCGCGGACGGGCTCTCGCCACGCGGCGCGGGCGCGGGCACGGCCGGCGGGGTCGCAGAACGCGGCTCCGGGCCGACCGCCGGGGGCGGCAGCGGGCGGAACTCGTCTTCCAGGCTCGCGAGCACGGCGCCTGCGCGGGCCAGGACCTCCGGCGGCAGTCCCGCGAGACGCGCGACGTGGATGCCGTACGACCGGTCCGTGCCGCCCTCCTCGATGCGTCGGAGGAACACCACGCGGTCGCCCCACTCCCGTACGGCCACTCGCAGGTTCCTCACGCTCGTCCGGAGGTCGTCGGCGGTCTCCGGGAGGGCTGTGAGTTCGTGGTAGTGAGTGGCGAAGAGGGTCCGGCAGGCGGTGCGGCGGGCGAGGTGTTCGGTGATCGCCCACGCGAGGGCGACGCCATCGTAGGTGGACGTCCCCCGGCCGACTTCGTCGAGCACGACGAGCGACCGGGTCGTCGCGTGGTGGAGGATGTTCGCCGTCTCCATCATCTCGACCATGAACGTGGACCGGCCGCGGGAGATGTCGTCGCTCGCGCCGACGCGCGCGAACACGCGGTCCACGATCCCGACATGCGCCGACGCCGCCGGAAGGAACGACCCGGTCTGCGCCAGGATCACCAGCAGGGCCACCTGACGGATGTAGGTCGACTTGCCGGCCATGTTCGGGCCGGTCAGGATGCCGACGCGGCGCCCGGACGCGTCGAGGAGCGTGTCGTTCGGGACGAACGGTTCCTCCGTTCGTCCGGCCTCGAGCACGGGGTGGCGACCCTCACGGATGTCCAGCAGCGGGCCGTCGTCCACCACCGGACGCGTCCAGCCGCGGTCGGCGGCGATCTCGGCGAGGGACTGGACCGCGTCGAGGTCCGCGATCGCCGCGGCGGTCGCCTGCATCCGCCGGATCTCGCGTGCGGCGGCGTCGCGGACCTCGGCGAAGAGCGTCTGCTCGAGCGCCCGGGCGCGGTCGTCGGCCGACAGCAGCTTCGCCTCCCACTCCTTCAGCTCCGGGGTGACGTATCGTTCGACGTTCTTCAGCGTCTGCCGCCGCTGGTAGTCGGGCGGGACGCGGTCGGCGTTCGCCCGGGTGACTTCGATCGCGTACCCGAACACCGAGTTGAAGGTCACCTTCAGCGTGGCGATCCCCGTGCGCTGTTGTTCGCGCGTCTGCAACTCGGCCAGGTACCGCTGCGCGTGGCCCGAGAGCCCACGGAGATCGTCGAGCTCCGGGCTCCGGCCCTCGCGGATGATGCCGCCCTCGGTCGCCGTCGCGGGCGCGTCGTCGCGGATCGTCCGTGCGATCTCCGCGCGCAGGTCCTCGATCGGATCGGCGCGCTCCAGCACGTCGCCGAGCAGCGCGGTCGTGGCCTCCGCGAGCAGTTCGCAGACCCGTGGGATCGCGCCGAGCGACGCGCCGAGCGCGACGACGTCCCGCGGCGAAGCCCGCTTCGTCGCGATGCGCGCCGTGAGCCGCTCGAGATCCTGAACGCCGCCGAGTGCCGCGCGCAGACCACGCCGCAGTTCCGCGCTTCGGACGAGTTCCTCGACGGCGTCCTGCCGCGCGCGAATCGCGGCGACTTCGAGCAGCGGCGCGGCGATCCAGGTGCGCAGCCTGCGTGCGCCCATCGCCGTGCGCGTCCGGTCGATGACGTCGAGCAGCGTACCTTCGCGACTCCCGCTCCGCCCGGCGGCGCCCGTCTCGCTTCGCTGGTTCTGCACGACTTCGAGGCAGCGGAGCGTCACACGGTCCACGATCAGGTGGTTCGACGGCGTGTGTACGCGGGGCGGCCGCAGGTGGGGGAGCGCGGTCTTCTGCGTGTCCTTCAGGTACTGGAGCACCGCGCCGGCGGCGGCGACTCCGGCGGACATCCCGTCGAGCCCGAACCCGCCGAGGTCGCCGACGCCGAAGTGCTCGCGGAGAGCGCGCCGCGCCTCGTCCTCGTCGAACCACCACTCCGGGATGTCGCGGGGCTCGGCTCGCTGCGCTGTGGCGAGCGCCGCCCGGCAGCGGTCGTCGGCGCCCACGCGCGTTCGTGCGGCGACGATCTCCGACGGATCGATGCGGGCCAACTCGTCGGCCAGGATCGACGCGTCGGCCGACTCCTCGATCTCGAACGTGCCCGTCGAAAGGTCCACCCACGCGAGGCCGGCCACGTCGCGGCCGGGCGCCATCGCCAGCAGGTAGTTGTTCTTCGTGCGGTCGAGGTCGGACTCCTCGGTGAGTGTGCCCGGCGTGAGCACGCGGACGACGGCGCGGTCCACGAGCCCCTTCGCCTGCTTCGGGTCCTCCATCTGCTCGCAGATGGCGACGCGCCGACCCTGGTCCATCAGCTTCCGCAGGTACCCGTTCACGGCGCGCACGGGAACGCCGGCCATCGGGACGCCGTCCGCCCGGGCGGTCAGCGTGATGTCGAGGGCCCGCGCCGCGTCCTTGGCGTCGTCGTAGAACAGTTCGTAGAAGTCGCCCATGCGGAAGAACAGGAGCGCCTCGGGGTGCTCCCGCTTCCAGCGGGCGTACTGACGCATGACGGGGGTGGCGGCATCGACCATCGAGGACGGCGAGATTACCCGGGGGTGGGGACTCCCCGCGTCCCGCATCGCGTGTGCCGTCCCCCCCGTGCGGCATCATGTGGACCCGTATCGCGGGCACCGAACTTCGGAGGTCGAGAGCATGTCGTATCCAGGAGCTGATGGCCGTCGCGAAGCCTTGCGCGCAGCGGGTTCCCGCGCCGTTCGCGAAATCGACCCGCCGCGCGACAGCCGCGGGCGCGTGAGCGTCTCCGCGGAGTACGGGAAGAACGTCTTCGACCTGCGCCAGATGCGCGGTCGGCTCCCGAGCGGCGCGTACGACAAGATGCGCCAGGTCATCGAGCACCGGCAGAAACTCGATCCGGCGATCGCGGCCGTCGTCGCTCACGCCGTGAAGGAGTGGGCGATCGAGAACGGCGCGTCGCACTTCTGCCACTGGTTCCAGCCGCTCACCGGGCTGACCGCCGAGAAGCACGACGCGTTCCTCACGACCATGTTCGGCAGCGATCCGATCGACGCGTTCGGTGGATCGCAGCTCATCCAGAGCGAGCCCGACGCATCGTCGTTCCCGTCCGGCGGCATGCGGTCCACGTTCGAGGCGCGCGGCTACACGGCGTGGGACCCGTCGAGCCCCATGTTCCTCATGGGCGCGACGCTGTGCATCCCGTCGGCCTACCTCTCGTGGCACGGCCACGCGCTCGACGAGAAGACGGGGCTCCTCCGCTCGGTGGACGTCCTCGACAAGGCCGTCCGGCGCCTGATCGAGGTGCTCGGCGAGTCCCAGCCCGAGCGGGTCACCGCCACGATCGGTGCCGAGCAGGAGTACTTCCTCGTGGACCGGGCGTTCGTCACGCACCGGCCGGATCTGCTCATCACGGGACGCTCACTCGTGGGCGCCGCGCCGCCGAAGGGTCAGCAACTGGAGGACCACTACTTCGGCGCGATCCCGGCGCGCGTGAACGCCTTCATGATCGAGTTCGAGCACGAGTCCTATCAGCTCGGCATCCCCGTGAAGACGCGGCACAACGAGGTTGCGCCCGCGCAGTTCGAGACGGCGCCCATCTTCGAGGAAGCACACCTCGCGGCCGACCACAACCAGCTCACGATGGAGGTCATGCGCCGCGTCGCGCGGAAGCACGACTTCGACATCCTCTTCCACGAGAAGCCGTTCGCCGGGATCAACGGGAGCGGCAAGCACCTGAACTGGTCCATCGCGGTGCGCGGCTTCGACGGCAAGTGGGACAACCTGCTGGAGCCCGGCGAGACGCCCGAAGAGAACCTGCGGTTCCTCCTCGTCTGTTCCGCCGCGATGCTCGGTGTACACCGCCACGCCGGCGCTCTCCGTGCCGCGATCTCCGGCGCCGGGAACGACCACCGTCTCGGCGCGAACGAGGCGCCTCCGGCGATCATCTCGGCGTTCCTCGGAACGGCGCTCTCGTCGATCTTCGACCGTCTCGCGCAGGGCCTGCCCCGCGAAGGCGGAACGCGCGACAAGGTGATCTCGCTCGGCGTCGCGCACCTTCCCGAGGTGCAGAAGGACCCGACGGACCGCAACCGCACCTCGCCGTTCGCCTTCACCGGCAACAAGTTCGAGTTCCGCGCGTGCGGGTCGTCGATGGCGATTTCGTTCCCGGTCACGTGCCTGAACGCTTCCGCCGCTGAGGCTCTGTCGGACATCGCCGAGGACATCGCCCGGCGCGTGAAGGGCGGATCGACCAAGGACCAGGCGATCCTCGACGTGCTGCAGAGCGTCTCACGCGAGACCGCACCGGTGCGGTTCGAGGGCGACGGGTACTCGAAGGAGTGGCACGACGAGGCGGCGCGCCGCGGACTGCCCAACCTTCCGAAGACCGCCGATGCGCTCGCATGGCTCGGGGAGACGAAGAACCACCAGTTCCTCGTCAAGTCGGGAATCTTCACGGAGGAAGAGGTCCACGCCCGGGTCCACGTTCGCGTCGAGCGCTACCTGAAGGACATCGACATCGAGGTCTCCACGCTGGTCCGGCTCGTGGATCAGTCGATCCTGCCCGCCGTCGCCGAGTACCTGGGCGCACTGAGCGCATCGGTCGTGGCGTCGAAGAGTGCGGGGGTCGAGGCGCCGCAAGTGGCCCGGGCTCACGACGTGGCGCGGTTCCTCGCGGAACTCGACGCCGCGCGCGACGCGTTGGCGCAGTCTCGCACTGCGGCCGGCACAGAGGGCGACGACCAGTCGAAGGCCCGTCGTTACGCCTACGAGGTCGCACCCGCGATGAGCCGGGTGCGGGCGGCGGCCGACGCTCTGGAGCAGATTTGCGGCGACGCCTACTGGCCGCTGCCGAGGTACCAGGAGATGCTCTTCGTCCGGTAGCGACGCGACTGGGGTCGGGACGAGTGCGGGTTCGTGGCCGCCGCGGCCGGAGTCGCTCCGGCGCGGCGGCGCGAGCCCGCTTGGACGCGCGAGACTCCCTCGGTCTCAGCGATTCAGTGGCCGGGTCCATCTGCGGCGTCGAATCACCGGGCGCGCCATTCTCTGCGGTCCGTCTCTGCGGTCCGTGTCGCGTGGGCACCTCGGCCGGGCCGGACCGAGGAGCATGCGACCCGGCGCTCGTGGTGGTCCTCCCGACGAGGTAGGCGCGAGCCGCGAACGGTACGCGGGGGGCTCGACGCCCTCGTTTCTACGCGACGCGCTTTCGCGGAGCAGAGCGGCCGGGCCGGACCGAGGAGCACGCGACCCGGCGCTCGTGGTGGTCCTCCCGACGAGGTAGGCGCGAGCCGCGAACGGTACGCGGGGGGTTGCGGACCGAGTCGTCGGCGATCGCCACCGCAGCAACGCGACACGATCTGAGGCAGTCGGGCCGACTCGCGCCGCACGTCCAATGTGTTGAACGCGTAGCGCGGCGCGTCGATCCCGATCGACGTCCCCGTGTGCGCCGGGTCGCGGCGGATCGCCACCCACGAGCTTCGAGCGGGCATCTTGAGCCTGTGTCGGCCCTCGGCGTCTTCGGCAAGGCGGTTGCTAAGATCGGGAGGCGGGATCCTCCGCCGAAGGTGAACACCCCATGGCCGATCCAAACCTCAACGCCCCCAGTTCCTCCGGCACGACCCCGCCCAGCGAGTTCGTGGACGCGCCTCCCGAGGAAGCGCGTGGTTCCACGTCGCCGCTGCTGCTGGCGCTCAACATCGTCATTCTGGCGGTGGTCATCGGGTGGGTGATCCACCGCGCGAAGAGCGGCACCGGACAGCCGGAAGCCGGCGCCGACACGCGCGTCGGGACGGCTTCGGCGGTTTCGGGGAACGGCGGGAACGGCGGGAACGACGGCAAGCCGATCACTGGCCTTGCGCCGGTGTCGCCGAGCAACAACCTCAGCCCATTCGTTGACGACGACCCGATGGGCGGTGCGGGCTCCCGCGGCGCGCCGAAGTCGGCCGACGCCGCGACGAGCACGATAAAGAACGGCCGCCGCCAGCTCGCCGCGCGTCCGCGACTCGACGAAGCGACGATGAACCAGATGGACTCGCTCACAGAGGCGATCTCCACGCTCGGACCGAGCATCGAGGTCATCCGCGCCGTCAGCGGTGCGTACCCGTCGTCCGCCAAGGGCGACTTCGGCACGAATCGCGGGATCGAGGCACTCACCGAACTCCTTGCGAACCGCGGCGTGCTCGACCAGTCCGGGCTCGCCACCGGCGACACCGACGGAGACGGCCGCAAGGAACTCCTCGACCCCTGGGGGCACGCACTCGTCTACTTCAGCCACGACGACTACGCCTCGTCGCAGGACGTCTCCGGCGTCGGCGCCGTCCAGGCCCGCGAACGTTGGGTCGAGGACCTCCGCTCCTGGCAAGGCGAGCAGCGCATCCAGCTCTTCAGCTTCGGCCCGAACGGCAAGGACGACTTCGGCGGCTACGACGACGTCAACTCCTGGGTCTCCCGCTGAGTACCGAGGCGGGACAATCTTCTGTCCCGCGCATTCCGTTACGGACACCCACCGCAGCAGTGCGGTCCACGCCCGTCTAACCCGTGGACGTCGGTCCGCGCGGGCCGCATCATGGCCCAGCTATGACCGACCTCCAGACGCGGCTCCGGGGACTTCCATCCGTCTCGCGGCTCCTCGAGCGCGACGACGTCACGGCCTGGCTCGCCCGGCACCCGCGGTCGGCCGTCACGTCGTCGCTCCGTGACGCCCTCGACGACGCCCGCCGCCGCGTGACCGCCGGCGACACCGCGCTCGCGGCCGACACGCTGGCCGACGCGATCGTCGCCGACGCCGCGGTTCGCCTGTCGGCGTTGCTTCGCGCGGGCCTCCACCGCGTCATCAACGGGACCGGGATCATCCTCCACACCGGCCTCGGCCGCGCCGTGCTCCCGCAGGTCGCCCTCGACGCGATCGCGGCCGAAGGATCGGGATACCAGCTTCTCGCGATCGACGACGTGACGAACGAGCGCGGGCGCCGCGAGCGTTTCTGCGAGTCGATCCTCCGCGAGCTGACCGGCTGCGAGGCCGCGACGATCGTCAACAACAACGCCGCGGCCGTCATGCTCGTCCTCGCGACGATGGCCGGCTCCACCGCGAAGAAGCACGACGTCATCGTCTCCCGTGGGCAGCTCGTCGAGATCGGCGGCGCGTTCCGCATGCCCGACGTCATGGGCCGCGCGGGCTGTCGCATGGTCGAGGTCGGCTGCACGAACCGCACCCACCTGCGCGACTACCGCGAGGCGATCACCGAGAACACCGCCGCGCTCATCCGCGTCCACCCGAGCAACTACCGCGTGCAGGGCTTCACGAGCGAAGTCGGGATCGACGAGCTGGCCGCCCTCGGCCGCGAGTTCGGCATCCCCGTGATCGACGACCTCGGCTCCGGCGCGCTCGTGCGCCTCGGCGTGACGTTCGACGAACCCCTCGTCGCCGACTCGCTGAAGGCGGGTGCGGACATCGTCACCTGCTCCGCCGACAAGCTGATCGGCGGTCCCCAGGGCGGCGTCATCCTCGGGAAGCAGTCGTGGGTGACCGCGTGCGACGACAACCAACTCGCGCGCGTCCTGCGCGTCGGCAAGCTCGACCTCATCGCGCTGGAGGCGACGCTCCGCCTCTTCCGCGATCCCGCCCGCCTTCTCACGGACCATCCGACGGCGCGGATGATGTCGGAGTCGAAGGAGTCTGTCGCCGCCCGGGCCGAGGCGCTCGCCGCGCTGCTCCGCGCGGCCGTTCCCGGCATCGACGCGACCGTCGTGGACAGCCCCGCCTACGCCGGCAGCGGCGCGCTGCCCGTCCGCGAGATCCCGTCCGCCGCGGTCGCCATCGCGCCGCCGCCCGGCGTGTCCGCGACCGAAGCGGCGCGCCGTCTCCGCGTCGGCGACCCGTCGCTCTTCGTCCGCATCGCCGACGGCCGCCTGATGGTGGACCCGCGGACGCTCCAGCCCGGCGAGGACGCGGGCGTCGTCGCGGCGTTGCGGAAGCTCGCGGTCGCCTGATCGGCGGCGCTGGTAGCATCTCCGATCTGGGAGGTGACGCGTGTCCGAAGAAGACCTCGGTCCCGGTTTCATCGAGAACGCCGGACTCTCCGGGCTGCTCGCCATCGCGATCGGGCTCGTGGTCCTTGCGCTCGGCCTGCGCGTCGCGATGAAGCGCGGGCCCCGACGGCACGCGCTCGCACTGCTCGCGGCTTCCTGGCTGCCGCTTGCGCTGGTTCTCCTCGGGCGGTCGATGGGTGAGTACGGCGCGCTGGCGGAGATTCGCGCGCTCGGCCCGGCCCTGACGCTGAGGGACCTGGCCTACGCGATGCAGGTGACTGCGGCCGGTTCAGCCTGTTCCGCGCTGGCGCTGACCCTCGGTCTGTCGGGTGCCATCGCCGCCCTCGCGCGCAGTTCGGAGACGCCGTAACCGCTCGATCCGAAGCCGCGATTCAGGCATTCCGCGCGACAGGACCCGTGCGCATTCCTGAACGAATTGCGCGGGACAAGGAACTGTCCCGCCTCAGTATTGAACCGGGAGACGACGCCGCGTGCGCGACCTGCGGGGCCTGACGCGTGCCGTTGTGTGGGGAGTCATCGCGTGCTGCGGGGCGCAGGTGCTGGCGATCGGCTTTGCGCTGGAACTCGTGGGGCGAACCGAGGCCGTGCACAGCGGACCTGGGGGGGACGAGTTCGCGACCGTGCGAACGCTCGACCGCGCCGTCCTCGGCGAGATCGAGGCGCGTCGCGAGCTCGCCGGCGACGCCGCGCTGGCGCTGTTCCTTGCGACGAGCATCCTGTTCCTCGCGTGGCTCTGGCGAGCGAAGGCGAACTGCCGCGACCGCGGCCCAGCCGGACAGGAGTTCTCGCCCGGCTGGGCCGTGGGCGTGTGGATCGTCCCGTTCGTGAACCTCTACCGTCCGGCGCAGGTGCTCCACGAGACACTCGACATTTCCCGCGTCATGGCGGACCCGGAGCTCCGCGTTGAGGTGCATCCCGCCCGGACGCTCCTGCGGACCTGGTGGCTTCTGACCTGGATGGCTGGTGCCGCGGCGCTGCTCCGCAGTGTGTTCCGGTTCGGGTCCATGGACCGCGGAGCCGTTGTGGTCAACGCCGTGATGGACGCGATCTCGGGCGTGCTCTTCGTGTCCGCGGCGATCGCGTTCGCGATCCTGGTTGTCGGTATCCAGCGTCTGCAGACGAAAGTGAGGACTCGCTGAAACTCCCGGGTTGGTCCCGCGTCTTGGGGAGTGGATGAGCACGGACGAGGATCCGCTGGCGGCTCGGTTCGAGGCGCTGCGGGAACGTCTGCTCGGCACCGCTTGGTTCGTCGTGGGCAACCGCGACGACGCTCGCGAGGCCGTGCAGGAAGCGTTTCTGCGGTGCTGGAAGGCCCGAGATCCGTCTCGCGCGGTCCGCGACCTCGATGCGTGGATCTTCTCCGTGCTCCTCAACGTGGCCCGGGACACCCGGCGGCGGCGCGCCGTGCGCCGCTCCGCGTCCCTGCCGACGGAGGACGAAATGCGCCCCGAGGTCTCCCATGAGCCGTCGCGACGCGCCGAGGCCCGCGAGGACCTGACGCGCGTCCGCGCCGCGATCCGCGAACTGCCCGACGAGCAGCGCGAGGTGTTCCTGCTCCGCCAGAACGGCGACCTGCCGTACGAGCGGATCGCCTCGATGCTCGGCATCCCCGAGAACACGGCGAAGACGCGCATGCGCCGCGCCCTCCTCCGTCTCCGCGCAGCGATCGACCCTTCAGCGCCGACGACCGGCGCGGCCGGAGCCTGACCATGACGAATGCACAGCCCGACGATCCCCGCGAGCCCGCCCTGCGATGCGACGCCGTCCGCGCCTTGCTCCTCGACCACGTCTACGGTGCGCTCGACGACGCCGAATCGGCCACCGTCGTCGCCCACGTCGCGACCTGTCCCGCGTGCAGCGCCGCGCTCGATGCCGCGCGGTCCCAGCAGGCGACGTTGGCCGAAGCCGCTCGCGCCGAAGCCGGCGACGTCTCGTTCGCCCCGCCGGATGCGACCGCCGTCCCAGCGTCACGGCCGCGTCTCATCCCGCGCGGATGGTGGCTCACCACGGCGGCAGCCGCGCTCCTCGGAACGCTCGTCGCGGGTGGCGACGCGCTGACCGCGCGGTCGCGCGCCGTCGCTAGCCATCCGGTGTTCGAAGTCTCCGGGCCATCGACGGTCGCCCGCGGCGTGCCCGCCGAGTTCACGGTCGTATCGCGCACGGTGGACGGCGATCCGCTTCCGGGGCGCGTCGAGGCGTTCACGGCCGACGGTCCGCGGCGCGCCATTGGCGCCGCCGACGTGAGCGGTGATCGCCCGGACACGGTTCTCACGATCGACCCCGGCCTGCTCGCGCCCGGTGCATCCACGACGGCGTACTTCTCCGTGACGCCGACGGACGGCGGCGATCGAAGCAGCGGCAGGCTTCCGATCCGCGAAGCGACGCGCCTCGTCTCGCGCGTCTCCACGGACAAGCCGCTCTACCGACCCGGCGAGACGCTGCGGGTCCGCGGCGTCGCGCTCGAGTCGCTTCGACTCACGCCGGCGGGGGACACCGATCTCCGCGTGCGACTCCTCGACCCGCGCGGGACGGTCGTGTCCGACAACGCGCTTCCGACGATGACGGGAGTGACGGCATGGGAGCACGAACTGCCCGCCGACGCACCGGGCGGGACGTGGAAGGTCGTTCTCTCCGGCACGGCAGGCGGCAACGAGGGAATGGTCGCGTCCTCCGAGCGCACGTTCCGTGTCCGCAACTACCGCCCGCCGCGCATCCGGCTCGACTGGGAGTTCGACCGCGCGTCGTACGCCCCCGGCGACGAAGGCCGCGCGTTCCTTCAGATCGCTCGATCGGAAGGCGGCGTGCCCGTCGGCGCGACGGTCGAGGCCGTCGTGCTCATCGACGGCGACAACGCGTACTCGACGAAGGAGTTCTTCCTCCGCGACGACGGCGCGCTGTCCGTGCCGTTCGACGTGAAGGGCGCGAGCGAACAGGGCAGCTTCCGCATGGCGGTGACTGTCCGTGACGGCGGCGCGGTCGAGACGACCGTGAAGACGATCCCGGTCGTCACGGGCGTGGTGAAGCTCGAGACGTTCCCCGAGGGCGGAGCACTCGTCGCCGGACTTCCCAACCGCGTCTACTTCCGCGCGAAGACGCAGGCGAACGAGGCGGCCGACATCGACGCCGAACTGCGTGACGCGCGCGGCGCGAAGGTCGCAGCGGTGCGCCCCGACGTGCAGGGCATGGGGGCGTTCGAGTTCACGCCGACCGCCGGTGAGACATACACGATCGTCGATGCGAAGTCGGGCACGCGCACTGCCGAGAACGCGACGCTGTCCGCGGTCGCCGCAGGTACGACGCTCCGCACGCTGGATGACGAAGTCGCGGCGCAGGGCACCGTCCGGGTCCGCGTCGGATCGACGTCCGGCGGGCGCTACACCGTCGGCGCGTGGTGCCGTGGCGTGCAGATCGGCGAGACCACGGTGGACGTTGCGCGCGGATCGTCGTCGGACGCCAGCATTCGTCTGCGTTCCGAGGTCGGCGGTGTCCTGCGTGTGACCGCGTTCGACGCGTCGAACACGCCGGTCGCCGAGCGACTCGTGTCGCGGCGTCCGGCGCGGCATCTCAACGTGGCAGTGACGCCCGCACTCGCGAAGACCGCGCCGCGGCAACATCAGGATGTCACGGTGCGCGTCACCGACGAGTCGGGCGTCGCGGCGCAGGCGATCCTCGGCGCGTCGGTCGTCGATGCAAGTGTGCTCTCGCTCGCGGACGATCGCGACACGGCCCCGATGGCGTTTCACTTCCTCGTGGGCATGGAGGTGGACGAACTCGAGGAAGCCGCCGCCTACACCGACGGCCCTCGCGCGGCACTCGCGGTGGACCGCCTGCTCGGCGTGCAGGGCTGGCGGCGCTTCGCGTGGCGCGACGCCGCGGGGTTCGCGGCGTCGCATCCCGATGCCGGGCCGCGCGTGGCGCCCGTGGGCGCTTCCGATCTGCCGGGGCGTTTCTCGAATGAGTCCGAGGCGCAGGCGAACGTGGACGACGCGCTTCGCGAATCGCTGCAACGGTCCGGCGGGGTCGCTGTGATGTTCCTCCTCTGCGTCCTGGTCGCCGGCGGACTCGCTGTCGGCATCCGCGCAGTGTGGCAGCGGCGCATCGGCGCGGCGGCGGGCGCGTTCTCCGTGCCGACGCTCATCTGTGCCGGGATCGCGGTGCTCGTCTCGCAGATCCGGTGCGGCGGTGTGGACAAAGGGATGTTCGAAGCCGTCGCGACAGCAATGCCGGGGGCGCCTGTGGCGGCGGGCGCGTGGGCGCCGGACGAGTCGACGCCCGGGGCGCCGAGGGTGGATCTCGCTAACGCTCACACGCTTCTCGACTCCGACGACATGCAGGTCGAAGAGGAAGCGCTCGCCGACGGCCGCACGCGCATCGCGGACCTGCAGGAGCGGCTGAAGACGCCCGGCGGATACCTCGGCCCAGCGACCCCTAGCGATGAGTTGGAGGATCTCTCGCGCGAGCTGTTCGAGGAGAAGCAGAAGCGTCAGGTTGCGCGGCATCTCGTCCGCGAGTACGCGCACCGTGCCGCGCCGTCGGCCGGCGTGCGCGACGACTTCGCCGAGGTGCTCGCGTGGTCGCCGCTGCTCGTCACCGACGCGAAGGGCGAAGCGACGTTCTCGTTCGACACGTCCGATGCGATCACGTCGTTCCGCGTCGCGATCGACGGCCACGACGGCCGCGGTGCGCTCGGCTCCGGTGCGTCGGAGTTCTCGAACCGCGTGCCGTTCTTCGCGGAGCCGAAGTTCCCGCTCGCAGTCACCGCGGGCGACGAGATCGATCTGCCGATCGTCGTGGCGAACGACAGCGACGCCGCGATCGACGCGACGGTGAAACTCACGCTCGACGGCAAGCTCCTCGCGTCGCGCGGTGCGGCGACGCCGGACGTGCGCGTCGGTGCCGGCGCTCGGAACCGGACGATCGTTCCGATCGTCGCGCTGCAGGCGCGCGGCGCGTCGTCGCTGCACCTCGACGTCACAGCCGGACCCGGTCTGCGCGACACGAGCCGCCGCACCGTGGACGTCCATCCGCGCGGCTACCCGATCGCCGTGAATCGCAGCGGCGTGCTGGAGAAGGCCGACTCCGCGACGTTCACGCTGCCCGGTTCGTTCTCTCGCGAGACGATGCGCGGCGGCGTTCGGATCTACCCCTCGACGCTCGCCACGCTCGTCGATGGTCTCGACGCGATGCTCCAGGAACCGCACGGCTGCTTCGAGCAGACGTCGTCGTCGAACTACCCGAACGTGCTCGTGCTGAACTACCTCCAGGAGCAGCGCGCCGCGTCGCCGGAGATCGCGCGGCGGGCGAAGTCGCTCCTCGCGACGGGCTACAAGATGCTCGCGGGCTACGAATGTCGCAACCGCGGATACGAGTGGTTCGGCAAGGACCCGGGCCACGAGGGCCTCACGGCCTACGGCGTGCTCGAGTTCACCGACATGGCGAAGGTGTTTGCGGTGGACGCCGCGATGGTCGCGCGGACCCGCGACTGGCTCCTCGCGCGCCGCAACGGCTCCGGCGGTTTCCGCCGCGACGCGAACGCCTATGACGGCTTCGCTCGCGCGCCGCAGGACGTCCACGACGCCTACATCGCATGGGCGCTCTCCGAGGCCGACACGACAACGGACCTGACTGCCGAGATCGCG
The DNA here is from genome assembly GCA_021414065.1 of Planctomycetota bacterium. Lineage (GTDB taxonomy): Bacteria > Planctomycetota > JAJSAM01 > JAJSAM01 > JAJVHW01 > JAIOPE01. The sequence goes on along the minus strand of JAIOPE010000124.1, from coordinate 1,456 downwards.
CATCTCGAGGCCGGCGTCCTCGACGGCAAGGACCCGTACATCGTCGCACTCGCGGCGAACGTGTTCGGGAACCGTAAGCACGCGGCGACGAAGTCCGCGCTCGACCGGCTCGTGTCGATGCAGCGCGCCGACGGCGGCTTCGACGCGAAGGGCACGTCGATCACGTCGAGCACGGGCGTGAACCTGGAGATCGAGACGACAGCCCTCGCGGCGCTCGCGTTCGCGAAGTCGCCGGACCGTCTCGCGAGCGGCGAGGCGGCGGTGCGCTTCCTCCTCGCGAATCGCCGCGGCGGCGCGTTCGGCGCGACGCAGGCCACCATCCTGGCGCTCCGGGCGCTCACGGCCCACGCGAAGGCGTCGCAGCGCATGGCGACGGACCACGACATCACGGTGCTCGTCAACGGCGCGGCGGTCGCGCAGCGGCACATCGCGGCCGGCGCTCCGGGCGTCGTCGAGATCGGCGCGGACGTCGTCGCGGCGCTCGTCTCAGGCGACAACCGCGTCGAACTGCGCACGACCGGCGCCGAGGCGCTCCCGTGGGCCCTCGCCCTCGACTACACAACGGACCTCCCCGCGAACGATCCGCAGTGCGCGGTGACGATCGAGACCGCTCTCTCGTCCGACGCGGCCGACGAAGGCGCGTCGCTCGAAGCGGTCGTGACCGTCCGCAATCGCACTGCGGAACCGCAGGCCATGACGCTCGCGCGCATCGGGTTCCCGGCCGGACTCGAACCGCGCGCGGAGCGACTCGACGAGTTGAAGAAGGCCGGCGCTATCGACTTCTTCGAACTGCGGCCGCGCGAGGTCGTCCTCTACTGGACCGGGCTGCGCGCGAGCGAGACGAAGCGGATCGCGTTCGACCTCACCGCGTCGATCCCCGGTCGCTACGAGGGCCCGGCTTCGAGCGCGTACCTGTACTACGGCGACGACCGGAAGACGTGGGCCGCGCCGCTGCGGGTGACCGTGCGGTAGGCGGGGACGGTCCCCAAAAACTCAAAAACTCGCAGGCGCGCTCTGCCGGGACGGCGGGGGACGGTCCCCAAAAACTCACAAACTCGCAGGCGGCCCCGCTGAACCCGAGCCTGGGTCGTGAGTTTGTGAGTTTTTGGGGACCGTCCCCGGGCATGCGGGGACCGTCCCCGGGCATGCGGGGACCGTCCCCGGGCACAAGACCGGGCAGACGCACGGGATGCCGCCGCACTTCGGGCAACCGGCGGCGTAGTGCTTCTCGAGCGCCGACTGCACGTCGATCCCGGCGAGGCTTGCGGTGGACACGAGCCACGCGAATGCGTCGGCGAACTCGTGTTCCTGCTGCTCGCGGGTGCCTTTGCGGAGCGCCTGCGAGACCTCGCCGACCTCTTCGACGAACCAGCAGAGCGTCGCGTGCAGACCGCGGGCGCGGTCGCGCTCGCCGTACCGCTCTTCCATCCAGCGTTGGAACTCGCGGACGTCCATG
>JAIOPE010000136.1 GCA_021414065.1 Planctomycetota bacterium | reverse complement strand
CGCCGGCAAGCGCATCGAGATCCGCGACCTCGCCGACAACGTTGTTCTCTACGGCGAGATCCCAGCGGTCGAGACGACGCACGACGTCGAACCCGTCCACGAGACCGAGCACGCCGAGGACCCGGAGACCGGCACCGACGTGGACGTCGTCGTCCGCATCGAGCCCGAGCACGGCAACGAAGAGGTCGTGATCGTCGTCCGCGACATTCCCCGCGAGACCGACGCCGCGCACGGCAAGCGCCGCATGCGTCGCAAGGCCGAACTCCGGATGGACGACGGCACCGGCAACGTCACGACGGTGGCCCAGGCGCGCGTCCGCGGCAGCCGCGCTCGCATTCGCATCACCACGCGCGGAGGCCGTGAGCTTCCGCTCGGCGTCGAGTCCCTCCGCGACCTCGCCGGCCGCGGGTTCGACGTCGTCGTAGGCAGCACCCGCACGGTCAGCGGCTCGCTCCCGCAGTTCTAAGCGACAGTTCCTGCCCCGGTGTCCCCAGGGGGCGATGGGCGTCGGCCGTCGAAAACACCTCTCGTCGTACCAGGCGGCGCTTGAGTTTCGCTTCAGCCGCAGGAGATTCAAGAGGCGGGGGCTCGTCTTCCAGCGGGCTCCGTCCGCCTCCGTCGTCAGCGCCCCTCCGCACTACCGGCAAGTCGTCGGCCGCCGCAACGGCAAGACCCCACCTAACGCGGTCGCCTGAGCGCAGTGGAGAGGCCTCAAGCGCTTCAGCGGGGTGCCACGTGATCCGCAGCGTGCGTTCGGCCTCAGCGAAGGCGGCGCGCGTCCCGCTGTTGCGGCGCTCGTGTTGAGGTTCTCGACGAGACGAGAGCGGGTGCCGGCGCTGCCGATGCGTGGCCCCGTCGGCCCCGGCGAAACCTCGCGTGCCCGCACGGCGTTCCATCTCTGCGCCCCCTGGGGTTCGCGGGCGGCCCCTGCGCCGCTCCGCTACCCTTCCCGTTCCCCCATTCCCTTCGGAGATGCACCCGCCATGGCTTCGACCTCGCTCGCCAAGACCCTGCCGCGCTCGCTGCCGTTCGCGCTCGTCGCCGCGCTTGCACTCGCGTCCGCCGGTTGCGACGACTCCGCCCAGATGGGCGTGTTGGAAAAGGAAGTCACCACGCTCGACGGGCAGGTGAAGAAGCTCGAAGGGGAGCGTGACAAACTCGCCGGTCGCGTCGAAACGGCCGAGCGTCGGCTCGCCGGGCTCCAGGAGGACCTCCTCGCCGTCCGCAAGTCCGCCGAGGCCGCGGCCGAGCTCGCGCGCAACGCCACGAAGGCCGGCGGGGCGCCCGCCGCCACCGGGACGGGCCTCGCGCTCGCTCCGGGTGCGACGAAGGGCGACCCCAAGACCGCCGCCGCGGCGCAGGAACTCGCGGGTCTGCTCTCGACCGACGAGGGACGCGCGGTGTTCGAGGCGTCGATGCGGCAGATCGAGCAGAAGCGCGAAGACGAGCGCGGCGCTCGCATGGCCGCGGGACTCGTGGACGCGTTCGCGCAGAAGGCGAACCTCTCGGCCCAGCAGACCGAGTCGATGCGCAAGATCGTGGGACGGTCGATGACTGAGATGGGCGCGATCTGGCGCGGCATGCGCGACGGCACCGTCACGCCGGAGAAGCGCACCGAGAACATGGCGAAGATGGAAGAGATCCGCAAGTCCACCGACGAAGAGGTCAAGTCCGTCCTCGATGGCACGCAGTACGACATGTACCAGCAGGAGACGGCGCGCATGCGCGGCTTCATGGGCGGTGGCGGCGGCCCGGGCGGCGGCGGGTTCGGCGGCGGTCGCGGGCAGTAGCGCGTCCGAACCTCTTCGCGGCGCACGGCGAGCACGGCCGGACCGGGGCATTCTCAGAACGGGAATGAACTGGTCCGGCCGTTGCGTTAGTGGGGGTGACCGAGGCACTCCTGGTCGATCCGGATGCTGCGAATGACGCGTGAATTGAACGCGGACCCGTCGCAGCGTCCGGAGAGATCGACGGGGGCCTCCCGGAGGACGCCCCATGACCATCGAGATCGACGCACCCGCCCGCATCGCGCCGCAGTCCCGCGGGTTGACGCGGATGCTCGAGCAACTCAGCGACCAGGGCTGGCGCGTGGAGATCGCGTCCGCCCCGAGCGCGGCGCGCGTCAGTTTCGCGCTGGTGGCGCGGGCGCCGGGCGAGGCCAGGGAGCGCATCGTGGTGCTGCACGGGTTTCTCGGAGCGATGGAGGTCCAGATGAAGGACGTCTGGGGCGTCGTCGCGCACGTGAACGAGATCCAGGGCGACACGGCGGTCGTGTGTCTCGGGTTCAAGACCACCGTCTCGAAGATGGCAACCGACACCGCAGACCGGATCGGGGTTGTCTTCCGCCGCGTACCGGAGTGACTGCCGGTCGCACGAGGATCGCAGTCACTCGCTGACACTCGCCGTCATCCGCTGTCATCACGGGCGTCCACTCGGCCGCAAAGTTCAGGCTGTTCCACACCATCTATTGTCGGCGGGGCCCCTCCGGGTCCAGCCGGGCTCCGCCGAGCCCCGATCGGCGGCTGGAGGATCTGCATGCTCAAGAAGTTCATCGGTCTCGCGGCCCTCGCGGTCGCCACGACCGCCTGCCACAGCAACGGTACGTATCTGCAGAACGCCGAGGCCATGCCCCGCGGACCCGGCGTGGTGGACTGCCACTGGTTCGCTCGGACGGAGAACTCGTACGTGCTCGACGCCTGCCGCACGCAGGGCCCCGTGAAGGGGCTCTACCTGACGTCGCCCGTCGCGCCGCGCGCACCGCAGGTTCCCAACGTCATCTGCCCGATCGACGAGACGGTCACCACGTCGGTCGGCGGCATCGTCGCTGGAGCGTCGCAGCCCCGCGCGGCCGTCGTCGTGCGCGGCTCGGCTCCGACGGTCAACGTGGCGTCGATGAACGTTCCGTCGATGCACGCCCCCGAGATGCGCGCGCCGACTGTCGCCGTCAGCACGAGCGGCATCGACCGCTCCGGGTTCGACCGCCCGGCCCGCGTGGCTGCGGGTCGCGACGCGATGGACGCCGTCACGCCGACCGTGACCATGCCGTCGGCGAGCGGCCGCGCGTGGATCCCCGAGCCCCCGACCGCCCCGTCGGCCGGCGTCACGATCTCGCCAGGAGTGAACTTCGGCGACGCGGTCCCCACGTGGGACGAGCCCGTTCCGCCGCCGAAGCCCGGCGCCCGCCTGCCCGCCCCGGCCAGCATCAACGTCCAGCCCGGCACCTACGGACGATAGTCGCCGGAGCTTGCGTCGCAGATTAGGCCGCCCCGCGCGTCGCGCGGGGCGGCCTTCCTCATTCGCAGGGGCGGCGTCCCGCGTAGTCTCTCGAAGTGACCACCGACCGCGCCGCGCCCCCGGCGGGTGACCGCCATGTCTTCGACGTTTCCGGTATGACCTGCGCCTCCTGCGTCCGGCACGTGACGCAGGCGTTGCGGGCGGCGCCGGGCGTGGTTTCCGCGGAGGTCAACCTGGCGACCTCGGAGGCGACGGTCGTCGCCGAACCGGGCAAGTTCGACGCGGCGGCGCTCGCTCGCGCGGTCGAGGCGACGGGCGCGTATCGCATCGCGCTGCGTGACGAGAACGAAGCCGCGCCGTCTTCGGAAGCGGATGCGGAGATCGCCGCGCTCGGACGGGCGGCCGTCGTTTCCAGCGTGCTCGCCGCAGTCTCGATGGCGTTCGCGATGGAGTGGGTTCCCGGGGTGACCGGGACGGCTGCGCAGATCGCGGCGCTCGCGGCCGCGGCGCCGGTCCAGATCGTGTTCGGCCACCGATTCACGAAGGCCGCGTGGGGCGCCGCGCGCCATCGCACGACCGACATGAACACGCTGGTCGCGGTCGGCACGTGGAGCGCGTTCCTCTGGTCCGCGGCGGTGCTCGCGTGGCCGGAGCTCGCGGGCCATTCGGCCGGCCACGGCACGCACGCGTGGTCGGACTCGGCGGCGATGATCGTCGCCCTGGTGCTCGTCGGCCGGTTTCTCGAGGCGCGCGCACGGCGCCGGGCCGGCGACGCCATCCGTGCCCTGCTGGAGCAGGCGCCGGAGACCGCGCACGTCGTCCGAGCGGGCGTCGAGACAGACATTCCGATTCGCGACGTGCGCGTCGGCGACGTCTGCGCAGTGAGGCCGGGCGAGCGCGTCCCGGTGGACGGCGTCGTCAGCGAGGGGCAGACCGACATCGACGAGTCGATGCTGACCGGCGAGAGCCTGCCCGTGGCGAAGCGCATCGGCGACGCCGTTACGGGCGCAACGGTGAACCGCACCGGTGCCGTTCACGTCCGCGCGTCGAAGGTCGGCAACGACACCGCGTTCGCCCGGATCGTCCGCGCCGTCCGCGATGCGCAGTCTTCGCGCGCGCCGGTGCAGGACCTCGTGGACCGTGTGGCGGCGGTGTTCGTGCCGGTCGTGATCGGGCTCGCTCTCGTCACGTTCGGCGCGTGGTTCGTCGCCCTCCGCGGCGATGGCGCGGCGGCGGCCGTGTCGGCCGCTGCGCTCCGCGCGGTGTCCGTTCTCATCGTCGCGTGCCCCTGCGCGATGGGGCTGGCGACGCCGACCGCCGTGGTCGTGGCGGTCGGCCGCGCGGCGCGGCTCGGCGTGATCTTCCGCGATGCCGGCGCACTCGAATCGGCTGCGCGCGCGGACGTCGTCGCCTTCGACAAGACGGGCACGCTCACCGAGGGGCGCCCGCGCGTCGTCGCCGTGGAACCATTGAAGATCCAGGGGGGCGAGGCCGCGCTGCTTCGGATCGCCGCGGCCGTCGAGGCGAAGAGCGAGCACCCGCTCGCGACGGCGATCGTCGCGGCGACGAAGGCGCGCGACCTCGCGGTGCCCGCGGCGTCGATGTTCCGCGCCTTCCCCGGCGGCGGCGCGCGCGCGGTGGTGGACATGCGGACGGTGTTCGTCGGCAGCGTCCGGTTCCTTCGCGAGACGGGGAACATCGCCGACGTCGCCGACGCCGAGACGCTCGCCGAGCAGTGGGCGCAGCGGGGCGCGGCGGTCGTTGCGGTCGGCCGCGGCAGCGATGTGCTCGGCGTGATCGCCCTGACCGACACCGTGCGCGCCGACGCGAAGCAGACCGTTGCCGCGCTGCGTGACCTCGGGCTCCGGTCGGTGATGCTCACCGGCGACCGCGCGGCTCCGGCTAGGTCGCTCGCGCAGGAGGTCGGCGTGGACGACGTCCGCGCGGAGTTGCTCCCGGAGCAGAAGCTCGAGGCGATCCGGGCGCTCCAGGCCGGCGGCGCGTGCGTGGCGATGATCGGCGACGGACTGAACGACGCCCCGGCGCTCGCGGCGGCCGACGTCGGCGTGGCGATGGGCACCGGCACCGGCGTTGCGATGCAGGCGGCGCACGTCACGCTCGTGGCCGGCGGGCTCGGCCGCACGGTGGACGCGATCCGCGTCGCGCGCCGGGGCCTCGCGACCATCCGCCAGAACCTCGTGTGGGCCTTCGGCTACAACGCCGTGATGATCCCCTTCGCCGCCGGCGTGCCCGCCGCGCTCGGGTGGCACATCGAACTCACCCCGATGTGGGCCGCCGCCGCGATGGCGCTGTCATCGGTGACGGTCGTAGCGAACTCCCTGCGCCTGCGGCGGGCGTAGCCGAACTACCGAGTCGCGCGTCGCTCCCGCAGCAACTCGTCCACGAACGCCCGCAACTCGTCGCGCAGCGCCCGGTAGGTCTCGAGGTCGGCGTCGTCGTCGGACTCGAGGAACGCCGGGTCGTCGAAGGGGCGGTGGATGCGCGCTTTGGCGAGCGGCAGCGGTGGACACGTGGCGGCGGCGGTCTCGCAGAGCGTCACGATGAGGTCGAACCGCTCGTGGCGGACGGCGTCCACGCCCTTGCCGCGCTGGTGGCCGATGTCCACGCCGAGTTCCTGCATCGCACGGGTCGCGAGCGGGTGCAGATGACGCGGCTCGGTGCCGGCGCTCCGAGCGATCACGCCCTCGGGCGCAAGGTGACGCACCCAGCCCTCGGCCATCTGGCTGCGGCAGGCGTTGCCCGTGCTCACGAACAGGATGCGGAGCGGCGTCATCTGAGGCCCAGTCTGACGAGGTCAGCGCCCGGGACTGAACGTTCTCGGAGCGCGGCCGGGTTCTGTCTAGAGATGACGGCATGATGCGCATCGAAGACGTCGCTCGCTATCCGCTCCCCGGCTACGCCCTACCGACGGCGTATCGGTTCTCGCCCGACGACCGAACGCTCACGTTCCTCGCGAGCCCCGAGGACGGGCTCCGCCTCGCGCTCTTCGGCATGGACCCCGAGACGGGCGTCCGGCGCATCCTGCTCGACCCCCGCGACGGCGGCGTCCGCGAGGGGCAGGTCTCGCTCGAAGAGGCGCTGCGACGCGAGCGTCTCCGCCAGCGGTCGGTCGGCGTGACGTCGTATCAGTGGGCGGATCGGGACTCCGCCGCGGGCCTGCGGATGCTGGTCCCGCTCGGCGGCGCGCTCCTCGTGAAGGACGGGCCCGACGCCCCGGCGCGCGAACTCATCCCCGCCGGCGGCCCGCCGGCCATCGATGCTCGTCTATCTCCCGACGGCTCGCACGTGGCGTTCGTCCGCGACGCGGAACTGTATGTCGTCTCGGCTTCGGGCGGCGAACCGCGCCAGGTGACGAGCGGCGCGCGCGGCACCGGCCGCACGAACGGACTCGCTGAGTACGTCGCGCAGGAGGAGATGCACCGGCACCAGGGCTACTGGTGGTCCGACGACGGCTCGATGCTCGCGTTCGAGGAGGTGGACGAGACGCACATCCCCGTCTACCGAATCGTTCACCAGGGGAAGGACGCCGTCGGCGACGCCGCGCAGGAGGACCACCGCTACCCGTTCGCCGGCGCGGCGAACGCGAAGGTGCGCCTCGGCGTCGTTTCACGCGACGGCGGCGAAGTGGTCTGGATCGACCTCGGCGACTTCGAGTATCTGGCGCGCGTGCAGTGGGCGGCCGACGGCGCGCTCTGGGTGCAGACGCAGGACCGCCTGCAGCAGCGTCTCGACTTGATGCGCTGCGACCCCCGCACCGGCCGCTCGACGCTCGTCCTCCGCGAAACGTCGGCCTCGTGGGTCAATCTGCACTTCATGCTCCGCTTCCTTCCCCCGTGCGCGGCGGCGCCGGACGGCGGGTTCCTGTGGGGGTCCGAACGCGACGGCTTCCAGCACCTGTATGTCTTCGACATGGGTGGGCGGCTCATCCGGCAGGTGACGCAGGGCCAGTGGATGGTCGATGCGCTGGTCGGCGTCGATGCACGCCGCGGACTCGCGTGGATCACCGGCACCCTCGACGGCCCGACGCAGCGCCATCTCTACGAGGTTCCGCTCGTCGGTGGCACGCCGCGCCGCATCACGGCCGAACGCGGCGTCCACGACGTCGTGCTCGACCACGGCAAGCGCCGTTTCGTGGACATCCACTCCGCGACGGACCGCGCGCCGCGCGTCGAGCTGAAGTCGCTCGACGACGGCCGCGTGCTGCGCCCGCTCCACACCGCCGTGGACCCCCGCATCGCGTCGCTCGGCCTCACGCCGCCCGAACTCGTCGCGCTCCCGTCGCGCGACGGCGTGACGCTGCACGCGGCGCTCTATCGTCCGGGCGCCGAGCACGGCACGGGCCCGTGGCCCACGATCGTGAGCGTCTACGGCGGACCGCACGTCCAGCGCGTGCAGGACTCGTGGGAACTGACGGCCGGGATGCGCGCGCAGTACTTCCGGAGCCTCGGGTTCCTCGTGTTCGTGCTCGACAACCGCGGCAGCGCGCGGCGCGGCCTCGCGTTCGAGTCGGCGATCTACCGCAACATGGGCGACATCGAGGTGAAGGACCAGGAGGACGGCGTCCGCTGGCTCGTCGCGAACGGCCTCGCGGCGCCGGGTCGCGTCGGCATCTACGGCTGGAGCTACGGCGGTTACATGGCCGCGATGTGCCTCGCGCGCGCCCCGGAGACGTTCCGCTGCGCCTGCGCCGGGGCGCCCGTCACGCACTGGGACGGCTACGACACGCACTACACCGAGCGCTACATGGGCACGCCCGAGAACAACGCCGAGGGCTACCGCGTGAGCAGCGTGATGCAGCACGTCGGCGCGATGCGCGGCTCGCTGATGCTCGTCCACGGACTCCTCGACGAGAACGTCCACTTCCGCCACACGGCCCGGCTCCTCAACGCGATCGTGCGCCACCGGAAGCCGCACGAGCTCGTCCTGTTCCCCGACGAGCGCCACATGCCCCGCGGCGAGGCCGACCGCATCTACATCGAGGAGCGCGCCCGCGACTTCTTCGTACGGGAGCTGAAGGGTCCGTCAGGCAACAACTGATCCATCTGGTCACGCAGGTTGCTGCGTCCTCGCATCTCTGGACGTCACCGCCGGCTGACGAACGCGAGCACGAGGTCCGCCGCGCGTTCCCCGTTCACGGTGTGGACCGAGCGCCACGTCTCGCCGTCGGCGCCCGGCGGCGACGCTTCGCGGCGGAGCTCGATCCGCAGTTCCTCGCCGGGTACGACCTTCCGGCTGAACCGCGCGCGGACGACCGCCGCGAGTGCGAGCGGCGCGTCCGAAGCGTCGCGCACGACCGACGCCGCGAACTCGATGTGACACATCCCCGGCAGGATCGGCTCGCCGGGGAAGTGGCCCGCGAACCACGGGGCGTCGGCGTGCAGCGTGAGCACGCGCTCCAGACGGTCCGGCGGCGTCACCGGGCGGGCTCCGGCGTCG
>JAIOPE010000103.1 GCA_021414065.1 Planctomycetota bacterium | reverse complement strand
CCCCCGCCTCCGCCTCCCCCCCCTCCGCCTCCGCCGCCTCCCCCCCCACCTCCGCCTCCTCCGCCTCCTCCGCCTCCGCCGCCTCCCCCTCCCACGACGCCACAGACGCCCCACGTCCCTCCACCGCCTCCGGCGCCGCCAACCGGCGGTGATGGCGGCGGTCCGACCACGCCCGGCGGCGGCGAGGCGGGCGGCGGCACGACCGGCGGAAGCGGCGGTGCGGACATCGGCGGCCCCCCTCCGGCGACCGGCGGCGGGGACTCGCCGGGTGGACCCACCACCGGCGGCGCGGAGCCGAGTGGCCCGGCGCCAGGCGGCGCCACTCCGGGCGGTAGCGGGACGTCGGACGGCGGTGGCGCGCCGCCGGCCACTGGCGGTGGCGACCTCGGCGGTCCCACCACCGGCGGCGGCGATTCCCCAGACCCCGGCAGGATGCCTCCCGGAGCCGGCGTACCGCCGGTCGGATCGTCCGGCCACGGCCCCGGCAAGGGGCCCGTGACGGGCGGGTCCAATGGCGGTGGTCCCGACGGCGCGCCTCCCCCGACAGGCGGCGGCGACCCAGGTGGCCCCACGACGGGCGGCGGTATGCCGGGCGGGACGACCGGTGGCCCGGCGACGGGCGGCGGCGCGTCGCCCGAGGGCCCAGGCACATCCACCGGCCCCGCCACAGGAGCGGGCGGCGGACGCCGCAAGGTGGCCACGGGCAAGGGCACGCTCGACGTGGACCACTGGACGCGGTGGTGGTACGCACACCGCGCGAATCTCCTCGACCTCGACACGCACGCGGCCCGGCACGCTGCGCAGACCGGCGGCGCGGCCGCAGAAGATGAACTCTGGCGCGCCGAGGCGCAGCGCGTGCTCGTCCGCACCCTCGGCGACAAGGACGAGGACCTCGCCGCGAGCGCCGCGATCGCCCTCGGGAAGAGTGCCGACGCGTCCGACGCGCCGTCGCTCACAGCCGTGCTCGGCGACAAGCAGCGTCCGCTCGCGGTACGCGAGTCGGCGGCACTGGGCCTCGCAATGCTCGGCACGTCGTCGCACCCGTCGTCGTCCGCCGCGACCAAGGCACTGCTCGCGGTAGCGCTGGAGGAGCACGAGCCGGACCGCCTGCGCGCCATGTGCACGTGGTCACTCGGACTCCGCCGCGACGCTGCGGCCGTCCCGTTCCTGCTCGATCTGGTGACCGCACGGTCTTCGTCGTGGGACGTCCCGTCGGCCGCAACGAGCGCACTCGGTCTCAGCGGGTGCGACCTCGTCAAGGACCCGCTCGTCGGGTGGCTCGAAGGCGACGCCTCGAAGCGCGGATCGGAGTCGGTGCGGCGCGTCCACGCCGCGCACGCGCTCGCGCAACTCGGCGACCCGTCGGTGGTCCCTGCGCTCCGCGCCTGCCTGCGCGACGACGACGCCGACGTCCGACGTGCCGCGGTGCTGGCGCTCGGTGCGCTCGCGGCACCGGAAGACGACCTGACGACGTCGGCGCTCACGACCGCAGTGGATCGCGACCGCGACCGCGGCGTGCGTGACATGGCGGCGATCTCACTCGGGCGAATCGCACCGAAGTCGGCCGAACGGACACTGCGGCGACTGTACGACAAGTCGGACGCCACCGTGCAGGCGTACGCGGCCATCGGCCTCGGTCTGCTCGCTCGGAAGTCGGGCATCGTCGGTCTCACGGGCGACCTCCGGCGGGACCTCGTCGGGCACGGCGGAGCCGACGTTCGCGGCGCGATCGCCATCGCGCTGGGGCTCGCGGGCGACCGCGCTGCCGCGAAGCCGCTGCGAGAGATCCTCGAAGAGAAGGGCGCCCCCGAGCTGCGGGCGCACGCAGCGCTCGCGCTCGGGATGATCGGCGACGCATCCGCCGCCGACACGCTCCGAACGCTGCTCACGGATGCGCACGACCCGGTGCTCCAGCGGGAGTGCGCGATGTCGCTCGGGCTGCTCGGCGATGCGAAGTCGGTGGATCTGATGACCCGCATGGTCGAGAGCGGTTCGAGCCTCTACGTGCAAGGCGCGGCCGCGATGGCGCTCGGCCGGATCGGCGGGGCCAGCGCGGCGCGGACTCTTGGCGCGATGGTCGGTGACGAGACGCAAGGCCAGCTCGCCCGGAGTTTCGCCGCGGTCGGGCTCGGGTACCTGCTGGACCGCACCGGCGGCGCAGTCCTCGGTCGCGTCGGCACGGATCTGGACTGGTACTTCCGCACGGCCAGCGTGGAGGAGATCCTCTCGATCCTCTGATCGTGTCGCGAGATCAAGCCGGAGCCCGGTGTCGTCCTGCGGAGCCGGCTCCGGGGCGGGGAGGCTTGACGATCGACGCGCCTCCGCGGAGCAAAGCGGCCGGGCCGGACTGAGGAGCAGGTGACCGGGCGCTCGTGGCGACGTCCCCGACGAGGTAGGCACGAGTCGCGAACCGTACAGGCCGGGCCGGACCGAGGAGCAGGTGACCGGGCGCTCGTGGCGACGTCCCCGACGAGGTAGGCACGAGTCGCGAACCGCACAGGAGGCCTGACGATCGACGCGCCGCGCGACGCGCCTCCGCGGAGCAGAGCGGCCGGCCGGACCGAGGAGCAGGCGACCGGGCGCTCGTGGCGACGTCCCCGACGAGGTAGGCACGAGTCGCGAACCGTACCGGCCGGGCCGGACCGAGGAGCAAGTGACCGGGCGCTCGTGGCGACGTCCCCGACGAGGTAGGCACGAGTCGCGAACGGCACACGGGCAAGGAGGACGCGCCGCCTACTTCGCCGCGGACTCCCGTGTCCAGCGGCGCAGTCGCCGCTCCAGGCCGTCCACAGTGCAGGCGAGAGCGGAGGCGCACCACGCGTCGGGGCCGGCCGCCTTGCCGAGTGCGGCGATCGTTGCAGGCACGACTTCGGGCCGACCTTCGACCAGGTACCGCGCCAACAGGTAGCCCTGCAGCACTTCCTCCGGTGACATCGACTCGACCGGCCGGCCGAGCATCACGCGGAAGTCCGGCCACGCGTCGCCGCTCTCGAGCGCACGCCCCTCCGCGAGCCAGTCCGACGTGTCTGCGCGCAGGCGGTCGGCGAGACCTGGGACGACGACCCTTCCCGGGCCGTACGACGACTCGCCGGCAAAGACGGTGAGATGGCTGGCGAGGACCGCCTCCGAGAAGTAGAGACCGAACCCCTCCCACGCCCATCCGCGGCGCGTGTCCACGCCGGACTGCCACCGAAGCCGCAGGCCGACCGTCTGACGCAAGGCTGCGTCGATCCGAGCGGGGCCGTTCTCGACCCAGGTGAGCGCGTGCGGCTTGTCGGAGACCCACCACCCGCCGAGACCCCGGGCCGCCTGGCGATCCGCGGCGGAGAACCGCGGGTCGCGATCCATCGCCGCCCACGCGTCGGCGCCCGATGCAAACAGGAACACCGTGAGGCCCTTGACCTCGAGCGGGACGACCCCGAGCACGGCCTGGTGGATGGCCGTCGCGACGTCGCAGGCCGCGCAAGCGTCTGCTGCCTCCGCGGTGCGAGGGGCGCCGAAGACGCGCGTCTTCGATCCCTGCACGCCCGCGACCCACTTCACGCCCCAGACCGCCGTCGCTGCGTCTTCGATCGCGTGCGTCTGCGGTGCGAGTTCCGCGCGCGACGACGCGACCATCGCCGCAATCTCACTACGGCGAACGCGCGCACGGAGGGTCTCGTCGAGACGCCATCCGCCCGGCGCGAGCGTTTCCCTCGAGAGGGCGCGCACGCGCTCGTCGTCGGGCATCAGCGCGACCAGGTCGTCCACGGCCATCTCGTGGAGTGCGGGACTCACGGCAGGCGACGTCGGCGCGGGTGCGAGGCCCGGGCCCGAGGGAGCCGCGACCGACGGTGCTGCAACGCGCGCCTCCGCGATCGTCTGCGCGAGAGTGCGGAGGTCGGCGGTGGCATCGTCGCGCCGCTTCGCGAACTCCGGCACGGTGGCCGGGTCGGGCTCGTTCGCTGACGGCGGCGCCTTCGCGCGCTCCCAGGTCCCGCTCTTCGAGCGTGTGTAGCGAAGCGCACGCCGCGCCGCTGCGTTGTCGGCGTCGAACCTGAGCGCCGCCTCGAGCGCGCGATCGCGAGATCGGGGAAGTCCCTTCGCGTTGCACCAAGCCGCGAACTCGACGAGCCGCGGCACGACCGCGACGCGCGCGCTTCGGAGCGCCGCTTCGGGGTCCGCTGGGAGTTCGCCTGCGATCGCCTCGGACGGCGGCGTCGGCAGGCCGATCGCAAGCCCGAGGCTGACCAACACAATCGCGGTGACGGCTCTCACGAGCACACCGCGCATGAACTTCAGCGCCCGACGATCAGCCGGTCAGCGAGGTAGTTCGGCAGGCCGGGAGTCGCGTAGATCTTGTCCATCGTGGTGCGAACGTCGTACTCGACCCGGTGGAAACGCACGGTGCGCCCGTCGAACACGACGTACGACGCACGCGGGTCACCGTCGCGCGGCTGACCGACCGACCCGGCGTTCACCAGTGCCTTGCCGCCCTGGTGGTTGTACGCACCACCGATCCGGTCCGGAGACAGGAACTGGAAGTTGTCGGTGTAGACACCCGGGATGTGACTGTGGCCGACGAAGCAGAGCGACGGGATCATCGAGAAGATCTCGGTCATCTTCTCGCGATTGCGGATGTCCGTGGGAACCATGTACTCCTTGGTCGGCACGCGCGGCGAACCGTGGACGAACATTACGTCGCCCTCGGTGCGCGTCTCTTCGAGCGAGCCGAGGAAGTTCCACATCTCGTAGTTCTTCGTGCGGTCGTACTGCGGGGAGTTGAGCTGCTCCTTCGTCCACTCCAGCGCCTGCCGGGCCTTCTCGTTGAAGTCCTCGCCGTAGAACATCACGGCTTCCTCGTGGTTGCCCATGAGGCAGAATCTGCCGGCACGGACGATCTCGATGCACTCGCGCGGATTCGGCCCGTAGCCGATCACGTCACCGAGGCAGACGATGTCCTGCACCTTCTGATCCGCGATGTGCTCGAGGACCGCGGAGAGCGCCTCGATGTTCGCGTGGATGTCCGAAATGATGGCGATGCGCAAGTGCTCAGGCCCTCCCGGGGGCGGGGGTTGCCGGACGCTCGGCTTCGTCCACGAGGAGGATCGGAATGCCGTCCCGGACGGGGAACCTCAGGCCGCAGGAGGAGCAGACGATCTTGTCGCCCTCCATGCGGACCTCCGCCCTGCAGGCCGGGCAGGCCAGGATGTCGAGTAGGTCCTGGTCGGTCATTGGACGAAGAGCATACGGCCTAGCGCGCCGGCAGACGTCACTTCTGTGCGGGGGATGCCCGTCCGGCGCGGATCTCGCGGGCGATCGCGTACTGCGCGTCCTCCCGTTCCGCCGCGCTGGTGACCAGCGTGGCGAGCGACGCCGCGGGAACAACTCGTGCGCGTTCCCTGCCGTCGATCCGAAGCACAACATCCTTCGAGACATCCAGGAGCCGATCGTCCAAGAGGAACGAGAGCGAGGCGGTCCGGGCGTCTCGTTCGGCTTCTGCTTTCGCGGCGCCGAGGCCGGCGGGTGCCTTGATCTTCACGTCGATCGCGTTGTTCGGCAGGTCGATCGTGGCGGTGAGGACGGCGCCGATCCAGGGTTCCTGCCACCGCACCCAGTAGAAGCTCTTCTTCCAGTCGCGCGAAGGCTGCCAGACGATCTTCTTCGGTCGCGGATCGCGCACGTGCGACGTGGCCCACTCGAGCCCCGGTTCGGGCCCCTTTTCGGGAAACCCGTGCTGGCGGTTCGTCACTTCCTCGTACACGTACGTCCAGCCGCCCGGGTCCGCGTCGTGGAGAGCCTTCAGTTCCTTCACCGCGAACTGGTTGGCCGCGCGGGGGACGTTCTTGTCGTCGGTACTCTGGTAGACGAACAGCGGCAGGTTGCGCAGGTTCGGCAGAACGCCGTCGAGTACGCCCTCGGCTTCGACGTCCTTCTTCCCGCTCTTCCAGTAGACCGTCGGTGCGCCCGCGAACGCCGCCAGGCCCCCGAACAGATCCGCGTGAACCGATCCGTAGGTCCACGTGCCGTACCCCCCCATCGAATGGCCGGTCACGTAGACACGGTCGGGGTCGATGTCCCACGTGCGACGCGCCGCGCGGATCAGGTCGAGCACCCATCGCTCAGTGTCCGGTGGGTCGGTCCAGCCGTACTCCGTCTTCTTCAGGACTTCGGGGAACACACCGCGGAAGCCCAGCGAGCCGATCGCGCCGCCGAACGCCGACGCCGCCTGGCCGCAGTCGCCCGCTCCGGCGCCGCCTCCGTGGAGGCCGATCACGAGCCCCTTCCGGCCGCTCCCGGCCGTCATGTAGAGGCCCTGCCAGCCATCCCGCTTCTCGTCGAACCACTCGTCGCGCCCGTTCCCGACCCGACGGCCCTTCGCGGCGAGCCCGTCGAGAATCTGGTCCCGGAGCGACGGGATCTCCTTCTCTGCGATCGCGGGCGCCGCTTCGATCGCCGCCCACGCCTTCGTCGCGTCGTCGGGCTTCTTCGCCTTCAGCCACGCCTCCACGAGCGCCTTCGCGGACGGCGCCGCTGCGGCTTCCGGGACCGGTCCGGCCCGGAACGACAACGCCCCCGCCACGAGGATCGCGGCGGAGGCGGTGCGGCGCATCACAGGACGCGCGATCAGAAGTTCGGTCCGTGGACCAAGTCGTATCCGACGAGCAGGATGATCGGCGACCCGAGGATGAGCGGCAGGACGCAGAGGAACGCGAAGATCGACGGGTCGTACTTGATGTGCATGAAGAAACGCCCGACCAGACTCGCCTTGTAGAACGCGAGCCCGACGAGCAGCAGCAGCCCTAGCACGAACGGGATGAGACTGTGCATCGCGAACGAGATCCCGAACTCGACCGCCGTCAGCACGGTGAGCGTGATGATCACCTTGCGATAGGTCGGAAGGTGCGATTCCGCGTGGGCTTCGCTCATGGGTTCACTCCGCCTAGAACAGATAGATGATCGTGAAGAGGATGATCCAGACCAAGTCCACGAAGTGCCAGAAGAGCCCCACGAGTTCCACTGCGCTGTGGTTCTCCTTGGTGTAGCCCCCGCGCGCCGACTTGATCCAGATGCACGTCAGATAGATCACGCCCGCCAGCACGTGCGCGCCGTGGAAGCCGGTGCAGATGTAGAACGTCGCCCCGTACGGGTGGACCCACATCGACAGCCCCTCGTGGAGAAGGTGCTGGTACTCGTAGACCTGGATGCCGAGGAAGGTCATCCCGCAGAGCGCGGTGATCCCGAGGAAGAGCTTCAGGCCCTTCTGGTTGCCCTTCTGGATGGCATCGAGCGCGAGCACCATCGTGAAGGAACTCACGATCAGGATGAACGTGTTGATGCCCGTCAGGATCGGCGCGAGCGCCGGAAGTCCTTCGGCGCCTTCCGCGCCCGCGACCCAGTTGCCCGTTTCCGGGCGCCAGGTGGCGGAGGGGTTCGCGAACCGCAGGACGATGTAGGCCGAGAGCAAGCCCACGAAGCCCATCGCGTCCGACGCGAGGAAGAGCCACATGGCGAACTTGCCCGGTGTGAACCCGAAGGTCCGCCGGGAGTACTCGGTCTGACCGAGGGTGTCGATGGGGGCAAGGGGGACGGCGCCTGCGTGGGACATGCTTCCGGTTCACCTCGATCCGCGCGCGATCCAGAGCTTCAGTGCAATGGGACCGAGGAACAGGAGAGCGATCAGCAGGGCCAGTCTGAGGCCCAGCCGACGCGCCCGAACCTGTGCGTCGTCCATCGGCTGGTTTCTATCTGGGCGCCGCGGCTGCGACCACCATTTCCGACGATCGCCAAGCGGGTTCACATGAGTCCGCGGTCGGCCAGCGAAGCGAACGCCCCGTCGCCGACGATCACGTGATCGAGCACCCGGATGCCGACCAGCTCACCCACCGACACGAGCCGCCGTGTGATCTCGAGATCGTCGGCGGACGGGGACGGGTCGCCGCTCGGGTGGTTGTGAACCAGCACGACGCCGGCCGCGCCGTGCCGGATCGCCGGCGCGAACACTTCTCGCGGATGGACCGGCGACGACGTGAGCGTGCCCTGCGAGACCAGTTCCTCCCGCAGCACGCGATGCTTGCCGTCCACGAGCACGATCCGGAACTGCTCGACGCGAAGGTCGCGCATCGCGGCGTGGTAGTGGCGGAACACGTCGGCACTGCCGCGGAATGGAGCACCGCGAAAAAGCGGTTCCGCCGCGGACCTGCGCCCCAGTTCGATCGCTGCGAGGATCCGCGCCGCACGCGCCGCGCCGAGGCCGGGCGTACTCGCGATCTCGGCGGGCGTCCGTGCCGCGAGTCTCCGCAGGCCGCCCGAACTCGCGAGAAGCTCCGACGCGACGCTCGTCGCAGGGCGTCCGGGCGTCCCCGTGCCGAGCAGCAGGGCGACGAGTTCCGCCGTCGAGAGCATCGCGGCTCCGGACGCGAGAAGACGCTCCCGGGGTCGCACCTCCGCGATCGGCGGGCCGCCTTCGCCTATGGACTCATCGAGCCCGGGTGGCGCAGGCTCCACGACTGGGACGATCACGAGGGCGACGGTTTCGAGTGGGGCGGACATGGGTTCCTCCGCCTCAAGGTCGTTCCAGCCCCCCCGAAAGTTACTTCGGCACTTTCGGAGCCCCGTTGCCGACGCGCTCGAGCATCTGGCTCCAGATCGGCGGGAGCACCTCGACCGCAGTCACGACGACCGCGACGGCCACGAGAACACAGACGCCGACCACCACGACGTTGCGCAGGCGGCGCCCCCGTTCTTCGATCGGCGTGAGGTCGATCTCATCCACGACGCCCGTGCGCCGCACGCGGCGCCGCACGCGCTGGCGCGTACCCAGCATGACGACCGCCGAACAGAGCGGGCAGCGGACGGACCTCGACCTGCCGTCGGACTCGAACCAGCCCCCGCACCCCGCGCAGAGGACTTCGGTCGCGTGCTGGTCTCGGTCACCCGTCACGCGCGGCATCGTATCCGCTCGCGCTCGAAACGCCATGGCCGACGACCAAACTTGGCGCGGTGCGAGACCACACGGTGCGAGACGGCGCGGCGCGGGACGAAGCGGTGCCCGTCCCCGCCCTCCATGTCCGGCCATGCAAACGCAAACAGGCCGCCCCGCCGGGTGGCGGAACGGCCTGCGTGAACCGCGTCGGGGAACGACTACTTGTAGAAGATGTCGGCGAGCTTCTTCGCCATCTCCGACGATCCGTGCCCAGGCACGTTCATGTCGCGCGCGCCCATCACGACGATCATCGCGCAGAAGAGCACGACGGCGGTGAGGCACATGACGCCCGCCCACATCGCATCCTTCGGCTCCTCGTCGACCACGCGACGCTTCGCAGGCGCCTTGGCCTTACGCTCCGAGGCCTCGACGACGTCGGTGCGATCGTTGACGTCGTCGGCCTTCATCTGCTCGGTCTGCATGCCGACGTTCTCATCGACGAACGTGTCCTGGCTGGAGATCTCGGCGGTGGCCATGCCGGCCTCGGCGTTCGAGAGGTCGAGATCGTCGCCCTCGTCGAAGATGAGGTCGTCGGTCAGCGTCTCCGAGTCGCCCTTCTTGCCGGCGGACAGGTCGATGACGCCGGTCTCTTCCTCGGAGCGTGCGCCCGTGAGGTCGAGGTTGTCGACGTCCGCCCTGCGGAACTTCATCTGGTCGCCTTCACGGAAGGCGCGAATCTCGCCCTCGGAGACGAGCCGCTTGAGCTTGGTCTCGTCGATGCTGAGCTTCCTCAGGACCTCGTCGAACGTGAAGAACTCGCCGCTCTTGCCCACGGTCAGTACCTCCGGATTTCGTCTGTCTGGGAGCCGCGCCGAAATGCTCGCCGGGCTACCGCTGTGTTGCCGTGCTCACGAAGCTTGCCGATGCAGCCTTCCAGTGCCGGGGCGCGATCCTAGCGCCGGTCATCCCCGGTTGCGAGAACTTCGATTCAGGTTCTTGAAGTTCCTCCGGCAGCCCGGGCGCGGCGTCGGACCTCCGCCGTTACTTGGGCTCGTCGGACTTCGGGCCGCCGGGCACGACCGGCTGGGGCGCCTGCTCGCGACGGCGCTTCTCGGCGAGGCGCTTCAGGTCCTCCGCCTTGTACTGCGAGTCGTCGTTCAGTTCGTCGAGCGCGAGGTCCCACGTGATGTTGCGCGCGGCGCGCAATTCCACGTTCTTGCCGAGGCTGTTCGTGCCGTACACCAGAAGCCGCTTGGTCTCTGTGTCCATCAGCCACAGCACGCTCATCCCGCTGCCCACTGTGCCCGTGGCCGCGACCACACGGCCGTTCGTGGACACCGTGTTTCCCCCGTACGCGCCACCGCCGGCCTGCTGAGCGGACGCGGACTCGGGGCGTGAAAGGGCCGTTCCGGCGAGGAACGCGGTCGCGCACGCAAGGACGAGGATCGCCAGATTTCGAGGATCGCGCATGGCTCTGTGCCTCCGCGGAGCCGATCGGCCCCAAGACCCAATGGTGTCGGGTGTACGGGGGTGCTCACTCCGTACTTCCAAGGGTCCTCGCTCTCCGTCACGGTTCCGTCGCGGCTCCGTCGCGGACAAAACGTGTCGGCGCCGACCGCTGAACCGCCCGCCGGTCAGACCGAGAATCGCGGGAGCGAGAACTCGACTTCGGTTCCGGCTCCTCGGTCCGATCGCAGCTCCAGGCGCCCCCCGTGGTCGGTCAGGATCTTGTGTGCGGTCGCGAGGCCGAGCCCTGTCCCCTTCCCGGGTTCCTTCGTCGTGAAGAACAGATCGAACACGCGCGGCATGTCCTCCGGGCGAATCCCCCGCCCGTTGTCGCGAATGACCAGCCGGACGTCGCGCTCGTCCGCAATCGTCGTGAACCGCAGGGTCGGCGACGCGGGATGCGCCTCCTCAAGCGCATCGAGCGCATTGAGCACCACGTTCAGCAGAGCCTGCTGCAGCTCGTAGGGATCGCCATAGACCTGAGCGGGCTCATCCGCTCCGTCGATGACAGCCTCGACCTGTTGCTTTTCGATGCGGTGCCGGGCGAGCGCGATGACCGGACGCACGATCTCATCGAACGTCATCGGCCTGGGTGCGACCTTGTGGGGCGTGAACTGCAGGATGCGCGCGACGGTCGCTTCGATGCGGTGCAGGCCCTCCTCGACCAGTTCGAGGTACTCCTCACGCTTCGCCTCGGCCATCTCGCGCGTCCGCAGAGCACGGATCGCCTCGATCATGCCGGCCAGCGGGTTGTTCACTTCGTGCGCGATGCCGGCTGCCAGTCGTCCGGTGGCGGCCAGGCGCTGCGCGATCACGAGTGAGTCCTGCGTGCGGCGCGCCTCCGCCAGCACGTCTCCCATCTGCGCCTTCATCCGACCCTGCAGCCGGTCGAGGTCCACCATCATCGAGTTGAACGCCTCGACCACTTTCTCGATTTCGTCGTCACGACCGGACTCGGGGACCTGCTTCGAGTAGTCGCCCGCGGCGACACGGCCCGCCGCCTCCACGACCTCGCGAAGCGGCCGGGAGACGACACGGTCCACGAGGAACCAGGTGACGACGAGGAGCAGCGCCCCGGCAGCGACGATCGCTAGGTACGTGGCGCGGCTGACCTCGACCGGGTCGAGTTCCGCACCCTCGCGGAGCTCCACGAAGACCACCGCCGCGACGCGCACCTTGGGGTCGGCAGTGTCACCGCCCCGCCGCGTGGGGACCGCGGCCGAGTTCCCCTCGAACTGCGTCTCCCCGCTGCGCCATGCGGCATCCACCAGCCGAGCGGCGCGGGCCGCGAGCTCCGGGTCAGCGTCCATGGAGCCCCACAAACGCGTCGGCGCCCCGCTGTGGTCGGCAGAGGCCGACGCCGCTGTCGGATTGTAGATCGCAAGGACCCGAACTCGCGGATGGAGCCGATCCCCTCGGACGAGCGCGCTCCGGCTCACGAGGTCGGCGGGAGCGCAGAGATCGGCCGCGTACTCGAGCATGGTGCCGCGCAGGCCCGCCTCGCGCGCGGCGCGCGAACGTTCCTGCACCAGAGCCAGGAACACGAGAACCCCGAGCAGCACGCAAAGCGTGGCACCGATTGCGCCGAACAGCTTCGAGCGGAGGGACATGGAAACGCTTGGGGGGGACGACCGCTCGCGCGACCGTCCCCCCGTTCAGTCAGTTCGAAACCCCAAAACCAACGGAGCCGGCCCGGGCCGAGGAGCCGGGAACACCGCCCTAGTGGCGGCATACCCGACGAGTTAGGGCAGAGCTCCGACAAACCAACCAACAGGAACCGGCCCGGACCGAGGAGCCGAGGACCCCGCGCTAGTGGCGACATCCCCGACGAGGTAGGGCCGAGTTCCGAGAAACCAACAGGAGCCTGCCCGGACCGAGGAGCCGGGGACATCGCCCTAGTGGCGGCGTCCCCGACGAGGTAGGGCAGAGCTCCGAGATTACGCCAGGCTCTGAACGAGCTGGAGCATCGGCATGAAGATCGCGAAGACGATCGTTCCGACCGCCACGCCCATGAGCACGATCAGGGTCGGCTCAAGGATCGAGACGAGCGCCTGCAGACGAATGTCCACCTGCTGGTCGTAGTTGTCGGCGATGCGGATGAGCATCTTGTCGAGTTCGCCCGTCTCCTCGCCGACGTCGATCATGTTCACGACCATGTCGTCGAAGATTCCGCTCTTGCCGAGCGGCTCCGCCATGTTCTCGCCTTCCTTGATCGCGTCATGCACCTTCTGGATGGCGTCCTGGAGGATCACGTTGTCGATCGCGCCGCGCACGATGTTCAGCGCATCGAGGATCGGAACGCCCGACGAGAGCAACGTTCCGAGCGTGCGGGCGAAGCGAGCGACGAGGTTGAGGCGCGTGACCGGCCCGACCAGCGGCGAACGGAGCTTCAGGCGATCGAAGAACTGCCGACCGGCCGGCGTCTTGTTGTACGCCTTGCACCCGAACCAGACGGTCAGGAGGACCGCCGGGATCCAGACGATGCCCCAGCCGCGACCACCCTCGTCCGTCAGCATGAAACGCTTGCCGGGGAGCATCCACTCCGCGAAGCCGAGGACGAAGCGCGTGAGCGCCGGAAGTTCGAGCGGCTTGCCGCCCGGCCCCGGGATCGACGCGAACACCGTCCGGAACTTCGGGATGACGAACACCGTGATGAAGGTGAGCAGGCCGGCCGCCACGATCGTCACGACGATCGGGTAGACCATGGCGCCCTGCACCTTCGACTTCAACCGCTGGCTCTTCTCCTTGAACTCGGAGAGTCGCAACAGGATCGTGTCGAGGATGCCGCCCGCTTCGCCGGCCTTCACCATGTTGGCGTAGAGCGGGTCAAACACCCCGGGGTGCTTCGTCATCGCTTCGGAGAGCGAGTTCCCCGACTCGACGTCCTCGTACAGCGCGGTGAGGACCTTCTTGAACGGACCCACCTTCGTCTGTCCCTCGAGAATCTTGAGGGACCGAACGATCGGCAAGCCCGCGTCCTGAAGGACCGCGAGGTTCGAGGTGAACTGAGTGAGGGTCTTGTCGCTGACTCTGATCCGGGTCGTACCGGAGGAGTTTCCAGCGGTGCCTGCGGCGGCACTTGTCTTCGGCGGCATCTTCACCTCCCGCGTCGTCCGGCCCCGCCGTGGGTCCGCACGCCGTGCCCGAAAAGCCTGCCCAAGTCAGCCGCGGATGGTAAGCCCGGCGCCCACCTGAGGCACGCGGAAACTTCCCGCTCCGGAAACGGAACGCGCGTCAGAAGACCTCGATGGTCTCCCGGAGCACCTCTTCGACGGTCGTGACACCGTCGAAGATCGACAGAAGCCCCGACTCGCGGAGCCCGCGCATGCCCTGCTCTTTCGCGGCGGTGCGGATCGCGTCCGTCGCCGCCCCGTCCATGATCATTTCGCGTATCCGATCCGACATCAGAAGGATCTCGAACAGCGCCGTGCGTCCCTTGAAGCCCGTGAAGTGGCAGGCATCGCAGCCCTTCCCGTAGGCGAACCGCTTGCCCTGCACCTCAGACGCCTTCAGATTCAGTTCCATCAGGACCTCGTCGGACGGGTCGTAATAGACCTTGCAGCCGGTGCAAACCCGCCGCACGAGACGCTGGGCGACGATCCCTTCCAGCGTGGCGGCAAGAAGGAACGACTCGACGCCGATGTCCACCATGCGCGTGACGGCGAGCGGCGCATCGTTCGTGTGAACGGTCGAGAAGACCACGTGGCCCGTCAGCGCGGCCTCGATCGCGATCCCGGCCGTCTCCTTGTCGCGGATCTCACCGACCAGGATCATGTCGGGGTCCTGACGCAGGATCGCTCGCAGGCACCGTCCGTAGGTGACGCCGATCTCGTCGTTGATCTGGACCTGGATGATCCCGGCCAGGTCGTACTCGACCGGGTCCTCCGTGGTGATGATCTTCACCTCGGGGTCGTTCGCCTCGTTGAGTGCCGAGTAGAGCGTCGTCGTCTTACCGGAACCGGTGGGTCCGGTAACTAGGATGATCCCGTGCGGCTTCTGCAGGAAGGAGCGGAAGGTCGCGAGTTCGTCGGGGCGGAGACCGACCTGGCTGAGGTCGAGGGACACGACCGTGCGATCGAGGATGCGCATCACGCAACTCTCGCCGAACATCGTCGGGAGCGTGGAAACGCGCAGGTCCACCGCACGCCCCTGGATGGTCATCGCGATGCGACCGTCTTGGGGCAGGCGCGTCTCCGCGATATCCATGCCAGCCATGACCTTCACGCGACTGATGAGCGGGACGGCAAGGTGCGTCGGCGGCGGCTCGAGTTCGTAGAGCACGCCGTCCACTCGGTAGCGGATCTTGAAGTCCTTCTCGAACGGCTCGAGGTGGACGTCGGACGCCTTGTCTTTGATCGCCTGCAGGATGATGAAGTTGAGAAGTTTGACGACCGGCGCCGCGGCGGACGCCTCCTCGGATTCCTGAGCGGCGGCAGCGGCGCGCTGCGGGTCGTCCGCGGCGGCGCCGGCACCGGTGAGCACGGCGCGGATCTGGTCGGCGTCAGCGATCGCGGGGCGGAGTTCGCAGTTCAGGAGGAACCGCAGTTCGTCGAGCACCGACACGTTGGTCGGGTCCGCGAGCGCGATCACCATGGCTGCACCGTCCATCCGGACGGGGCAGATGTTGAACATCTCCGCAGTGGTCTTGTCGATGCGGGCGACGAGTGCCGGGTCGGGGGGCGTCTTGCGAAGGTCCACGACCTCAAGGCCGGCCTGCTTCCCGAGCGCCAGCAGCAGGTGCGACTCGGTGATGTGACCGAGCCGGACCATGATCTTGCCGATCTGGCCGCCTTCGCTTCGCTGAACCGAGAGCGCCTCCTGGATCATGCCCTCGTGGACACCGATCCCGAGGGACTTGAAGACCTGTCCGAGAAGCTGTTTGCGGGGAGGCATTCCGTTCCGGCTCCTACTGCGGGGGCTTCCGCTGGAAGATGGAGGAGGGACGGGCCGCACCCGGTTGCGCCGGGCCTGTGGAAGGCGCCGACGGAGCCGACGAGGTCGGCCCGGCGGAGACGGACGGCGGGGCAGGCGGAGGCGTCGCGCCAGGCGCGCCACCGAGCTCGTCGAAGTCCAGCTTGCGCTGGATCTCCTTCGGGTCCTGCGACTTGAGGAGAATGGACTCCTTCGAGATCTTGCCGGCCTTGTAGAGATCCCAGAGGTGCTCGTCGAGGAGCACCATGCCGGCGTTCTTGTGCGTCTGCAGCACGCTCTTGATCTTGAAGGTCTCGTTCTTGCGGATCAGGTTCTCGATCGCCGAGTTCATCATCATGACCTCGAAGCCGGCGATGAGCCCCTCCTTGTCGGCGCGTCCCATGATCACCTGCGAGATCACGGCGAGCAGGGACACGGACAACTGAGCGCGGCACTGCTCCTGCTGGTCCGACGGGAACGCGTCGATGATGCGGTCGATCGTGCGCGCGGACCCCGTGGTGTGCAGCGTCCCGAGCACGAGGTGACCCGTTTCCGCTGCCGTGATCGCGGTCGAGATCGTCTCGAGGTCACGCATCTCGCCCAGCAGGATCACGTCGGGGTCCATGCGCAGGACGCGCTTCATCGCTTCCTTGAACGACCCGACGTCCGATCCGATCTCGCGCTGCGTGACGATCGACTTCTTGTGCTCGTGGTAGTACTCGACCGGATCCTCGATCGTGACGATGTGGTGGTCGAAGTTCTGGTTGATGTAGTCCACCATCGTCGCGAGCGTCGTGGTCTTGCCCGAGCCCGTCGGGCCGGTGACGAGCACGAGCCCGCGGGACCGGTGCAGCAACTCCTTGATCTGGGGCTGCAGTCCGATCTGGTCGAACGTGAGAATGCGCGAGGGCAAGAGGCGCAGGACGACGCCCACGCACCCCTTCTGGCGATACACCGCCACGCGGAACCTGCACTTCCCGGACGGGCCGGAGTGCGCGTAGCCGAAGTCGGCGCCGCCCTTCTCGCGGAACTCGAGCTTCATGCGCGGCGGCATGAACTGGTTGGCGAGGTGGATCGTGTCGTCGGCAGTAAGCGGTTCGCCCTTGACGTTGCGCATCCGACCGCTCACCCGAATCGTGGGCGGCCGACCGACCGAGAGGTGCAGGTCGGAACCGTTGCACTGCAACGTGAACTCCATCAACTGGAAGATGTCGTACATCTGGTCTCCAGGGTCAGGCCACGACGACTTCGCCGCTGACCGCGACGGTCAGGACTTCTTCGATGGTCGTCTCGCCGGCGAGGAACTTCCTCGCGCCGTCCTCCATGAGCGAAACCAGCCCGCCCGAGACCTTCGCCTGGTCGCGCAGCTTGAGCGTGCTGGCGCCGCGGAAGCACATCTCTCGGAGCGTCGCGTCCATCGCGAAGAGCTCGTAGGCGCCGACGCGGCCCCGGTAACCGGTGTTGCTGCAGCCGTCGCAACCGCCCGGCTGGTAGACCGTGCGGCCGACGAGGGCGTCCGGCCCAATTCCGATCGACCGAAGTTCGACCGCTGTCGGCGTGTAAGGCGTCCGGCACTTCTTGCAGAGTCGCCGCACGAGGCGCTGCGCGAGCACGGCCATCACCGCAGTGGACACAAGGAACGGCTTGACTCCCATGTCGATGAGACGGGTGAGGGCGGACGGCGCGTCGTTCGTGTGGAGCGTCGAGAACACCAAGTGACCGGTGAGCGACGCCTGGATCGCGATCTCGGCCGTCTCCTTGTCTCGGATCTCGCCCACGAGGATGATGTTCGGCGCCTGGCGCAGCATCGCGCGCAGGATGCGTGCGAAGTCGCGACCGATGTCATGCCGGACCTGGCACTGATTGATTCCGGCGAGGTTGTACTCAACCGGGTCCTCGGCGGTGATGATCTTGACGTCGGGCCGGTTCAGCTCGCGGAGCGCGGCATACAGGCTCGTCGTCTTGCCGGAACCGGTGGGACCCGTGACGAGGAACAGTCCGTTCGGGCGCTTGATGATCTTCAGGAACCGTTGGTGGTCCTCGGTCGCGAACCCGAGCTCCGGCAGCGAGATCAGTCCCCGCTCACGGTCCAGGATGCGCATCACCATCGACTCGCCGTGGTACGCGGGAAGCGACGACACGCGCAGGTCGATCTCGCGCCCCTGCAGACGGATGTTGATGCGCCCGTCCTGGGGCTTGCGCTTCTCGGAGATGTCCATCCCCGCCATGAGCTTGATGCGGGACAGGATCGCCGCCGCGAGGTGGAGGGGCGGATCCTCGGCTTCGCGGCAGTAGCCGTCGATTCGGTACCGCACGCGGAGCCTTTCGGCCATCGGCTCGACGTGGATGTCGGAGGCTCGCGCGCTGAGCGCCTCGTCGAGGATCTTGTTCACGAGCCGGATGACCGGCGCGTCGGCGTCTTCGGCGTCCATCGCGTCGGCCTTCGCCGGCGCCTCGCCCGCCACGCCTTCGATCCCGTAGTAGGTCTTGAGGGCGTCGCGCAGTGCCGTGGGCGTCGTCAGCGCGCAGCGGAACTCGATCCCCGCGCGGAAGCGGAGGTCCTCGAGGTGGACGATCCGCTCGGGGTCGTCGATCGCCAGCACGAGCCCCGCAGGCTCCTTCTTCACCGGAACGACGCGGAACTGCTCGACCAGGTCATTTCCAAGGAGTGCGATCGTCGCCGGAGGCAGCTTCACCTTGCCGAGGTCAACGAACGGGATGCCGAACTGCTTGCACAGGGCGCGCGCCACTGCGGCTTCGTCCACGAGCCCGAGTTCGATCAGCGCCTCGCCGATCCGGCGCTTCTTCTGCTCGGCGAGCCTGAGACCGCGCTGGAGGTCCTGCTCGGAGATGCCCGAGGCCTCTTTGAGGATCTCGCCGAGTTGCTTGCGTTCCGACATGGCCTGAGAACGTAGCGGCTGGAGGCGGCAGATGCAACGGGAACGCCCGAGCGGACTCGGATCGCCCACCGTCTCGCGCCCGCCTCACAACGCCCTCGCTCTGGCCGTGCCCCAACGGGAGTCACACGGTATCCTGCGCCGCCGCGGCCGGAACGCCCGGCTCGTGGAGGGACGAAACATGCGTGCGATCCTTGGAACCGCTGTCCTGATCGCCGTCGCGACCCCGCTCGGCGGGTGCTGCACGATCGCCCGGTCGATGTGCGCCATCGAGGCTCCGAAGACCCCCCAGGCGGCAACCCGCGACACGCCGAACGGGGCGGTGGACTTCATCATCAGCGCGTTCCGACGCAAGGCCCCCACCGAGCTCTACGAGTCGCTCCACCCCGACTTCATCGCGAAGGAAGGCGGATTCTCGGCCGGCGACTTCGCGAACGCCTTCAACCACTTCGAGGCTGACTTCCGCGCGGACGGCGAGGTGCTGGCCGTTGCCCGCCGCGCCGCCCCCCGCGCGAAAGACGGCGTGATGTGGGTGAAGATCGAGGATGCCCAGACATCCGTCTGGCTCGTCTTCAAGAACCGCCCCGGTTCGCGGGTACTCGTGGACGACGACGTCGCGTCGGAGATCCGAGGCGCGGTCCCGGACCTGTCCGAAATGGTGGCAGTCGAAGGAGACGGGCTCCGACTGACGCGGCCCATCCCGCTGCAGGGGCAGGGCGACTTCGTGGATCCGGCGCACGTGCGCCGCGTCGAACTTTACCAGGACTGGCTGTTGTACGCAGTCGTGCAGCCGAAGAACATCCGCTTCGTGGACCGGCTGCGCGAAGAGACGAAGGGAGCCCGGCGATGAAGGCGAAACCCGTGAGCAAGACGCGTTCCGCGAAGAAATCACCCGCCGCGGCGGCGCGGGCGGCGAAGTCATCCCGCAAGGCGCCCACGCCCGCAGCGGACCGTCGCACCTGGGCCTTCGGCGACGGAAAGGCCGACGGCAAGGGCGACATGAAGGAGATCCTCGGTGGGAAGGGTGCCGGGCTCGCGGAGATGTCGCGACTCGGTTTGCCGGTTCCGCCGGGGTTCACGATCGCCACGACGGTCTGCAAGCGGTTCTGGGACGACGGCGGGAAGCTCCCGGACGACCTGTGGCCCGAGGTCGAGGCGCAGCTCGCCCGCGTGGAGAAGGCGCTCGGTCGCAAGTTCGGCTCGGGACCCCGGCCGCTGCTCGTCTCCGTACGCTCCGGCGCCGCGAGCTCGATGCCCGGCATGATGGACACCGTGCTCAACGTCGGCCTGAATGACGCCACGCGCGAGAGCCTCGCCGCGGAGACAGGGAACCGACGCTTCGCCCTCGACTCGCACCGACGTCTGATCCACATGTTCGCGCGCGTCGTCGAGGAGATGAACGTCCGCGAGTTCGACCAGGCGCTCGATACCGCCAAGCGGAACCGCGGGACGACCTCGGACGCCGGGCTCACGGTCGAGGACTTGGTGGATCTCGTCGCGATCTTCCGTGAGATCTTCCAGGCACGCGCCGGCTGCCCGTTCCCCGACGATCCGCGGGAGCAGCTCCGCCGCTGCGTGATGGCGGTCTTCCGCTCGTGGAACGGCGACCGCGCGAAGAAGTACCGCGACATCCACAAGATCACGGGGCTGCTCGGCACTGCCGTCAACGTGCAGGCGATGGTCTTCGGGAACATGGGCGACAGCTCGGCCACAGGTGTCTGCTTCACGCGCGACCCGGAGACGGGCGCGAACGTGTTCTACGGCGAGTTCCTGCCGAACGCCCAGGGCGAGGACGTCGTCGCGGGCATCCGCACGCCGCTCCCGATCGCGCAACTGAAGAAGACGATGCCCAAGCCCTACGCAGATCTCGTCCGCGTGAAGGAACTGCTCGAGCGCCACTACGGCGACGTACAGGACATGGAGTTCACCATCCAGCAGGGGAAGCTCTGGATGCTGCAGACCCGGAACGGCAAGCGTTCGCCGCAGGCGGTCCTCCGCACCGTGGTGGACATGGTCGATGAGAAGCGGATCACGAAGGAGCAGGCGATCCTCCGCGTGGATCCGGCGGTCATCGACATCCTCCTCCACCCCACGTTCGACCGCGGCGGCAGCACGCACGTCCTCGCGAAGGGACTTCCCGCATCGCCCGGCGCAGCTTCGGGACGCGTCGTGTTCGACGCAGAGACGGCCGAAGCGTGGAAGAAGGACGGCCGGAAGGTCATCCTCGTGCGCGCGGAGACGAGCCCCGAGGACATCGGCGGAATGAATGCCGCGCAGGGGATTCTGACGTCGCGCGGCGGGCGCACTTCGCACGCGGCAGTCGTGGCACGCGGCATGGGCCGCACGTGCGTGGTCGGCTGCTCCGCGATCACGATCGACGAACACGCAAAGGAGATGTTCGTCGCCGGGAGCACGGTCCGCGAGGGCGACTGGATCTCGATCGACGGTTCCACCGGCGAGGTGATGCTCGGCCAAGTCGCAACGACCGAGGCCAAGCTCTCGAAGTACTTCACCCGCGTCATGGCGATGGCGGACGAGTTCCGGACTGCGGGCGTGCGGGCGAACGCAGAGACCCCGCTCGACGCGCGCGTCGCGCGGGAGTTCGGCGCCGAGGGCATCGGGCTCTGCCGCACGGAACACATGTTCTTCGATGAGCGCCGCATCGTGGCCGTGCGCGAGATGATCCTCGCCGAAGACACCGCGGGCCGTAAGGCCGCGCTCGCGAAGCTGCTCCCGTTCCAGCAGAAGGACTTCGAGGAGATTTTCGGTGCGATGGACGGGCTGCCCGTCACCGTCCGCCTCCTGGACCCGCCGCTCCACGAGTTCGTGCCGAACACCGAGAAGGCGCAGGCCGAGGTGGCGGCGTCGCTCGGCGTGGACGCAGACCGCGTACGTCGCCGCGTGCAGCAACTCCACGAGATGAACCCGATGATGGGCCACCGCGGCTGCCGTCTCGGGATCAGTTACCCCGAGATCTATGAGATGCAGGTCCGCGCGATCGCGCTGGCCGTCGTCGCACTGAGGAAGCGCCGGAAGGACCCGCGCCCCGAGATCATGATCCCGCTCGTCGGACACGTGAACGAACTGCGCCCTCTGGCCGACATGACGCGACGCGTGATGGACGAGGTGCTCGGCGCGGCGAAGGTGAGCGTTCCCTACACCGTCGGCACGATGATCGAGGTCCCGCGCGCCGCACTCACGGCAGACCAGATCGCCGCGGAGGCCCAGTTCTTCAGCTTCGGCACGAACGATCTCACGCAGATGACGTTCGGATTCAGCCGCGACGACGTCAACTCGTTCCTCCCGGACTACCTCGAGCAGAAGGTGCTGCCGGACGACCCGTTCCAGTCCCTCGACACCGAAGGGGTCGGGCAGCTCATCACGCTCGCGATCGAGCGCGGCCGCTCGGTCCGCAAGGACCTGAAGGTGGGTATCTGCGGCGAGCACGGCGGCGATCCCCGCTCCGTGGAGTTCTGCTGCCGCGCGGGGATGAACTACGTGAGCTGCTCGCCGTATCGAGTGCCCGTCGCGCGCCTGGCGGCGGCCCAGGCGGCGATCCGCGCCGCGCAGCGGGCGCACGCGGCGAAGTAGCCTCCGTGGCCTGACAGGAAGAGGCGCCCGCGCCAGCGGCGCGGGCGCCGCATTACTTATCCGTCCCCGGCCGCCGGTGCGACCGCGAACCGCCGACGCACCGGCGGCTGGGAGTTACTCCTCTTCGCCCGACGACTCGCGGACCTTGCCCGTCGCCAGCAGCTCAAGCGCCTCGTTCGCCTTGCGCAGGTTGGACTGCAGGACGGTGAGGTTCTCGATCAGTCCGAGCGCCATGCGGCGCGGATTTCGGTCGCCGGCCTTCGGGTAACGCGCGAGCCGGATCGCTTCGCGCATCGACGGGAGCGCCGCTTCGATCTTGGCGAGATGGTACGAGGCCGCTTCGACCTCGGGGTTCTCCGCACCGAAGTGCTTGGCGAACACCCGCTGGAATCCGCGGTGGCTCACCTTGAACGTGTCCACGGTCTTCATCCCGCGCGCATCGGCGAGCTTGTCCCTGCGGGCCTGGTCCTTCGGTTCCTTCGGCATCGTCGGTATCTCCTCACGGCGGACCGCTTCGCGCGGTCAGCCCTCGAATCCGTCAGGGAAAGCAGCGTTGGTGTGGACATGCTGAACGTCGTCGTTCTCCTCGAGTTCCTCGAGAAGTGCGGTGACGCGCTTCGCCGTCGCGAGATCCACTCGATGTCGTCGGCGCCGGCGTCGAGCACGGCGTTCATCACGTCGTCCTCGGTCGCCGCGCCCTTCGCGAGGCGCACGACCGACCGGCGGTGGAACTGCCACGCCACGGACCCGGTGGACCCGAGGTTCCCGCCGCGCTTCTCGAGGATGTTGCGCACCTCGCCGGCCGTGCGATTGCGATTGTCGGTGATGGCCTCGACCAGAACGGCGCACCCACCCGGCGCGTAGCCCTCGTAGACGACGTCCTCGAAGGTCTCGGCGCTGTTGACGCCGGTGCCCTTGTCGATGATCCGCTTGATCTGGTCGTTCGACATGTTGGCGGCGCGGCCGGCGGCCACCGCGAACCGCAGGCGAATGTTCGAGTCCACGCTCCCGCCGCCAGTCTTCGCAGCGGTCAGGATCTGCCGGGAGATGTTGCTCCACAGCTTGCCGCGCTTCTTGTCGACCGCCGCCTTCTTGTAGGCGATGTTCGCCCAGTGGGAGTGTCCGGCCATGCGGCGCGGAGACTATGCCTCGTCGGCGAGTCCAGCGCGGAATCGAAGAGGGACGGCGCCGTTTGGCGTCGTCCCTCTGAGGACTCGGTGTCCTGTGCAATCGAGCGGGGACCGAAATCCCCGTTCGACTTCAGCGCTTGCTGAACTGGAAGCCGCGACGGGCGCCGCGACGTCCGTACTTCTTGCGTTCCTTCACGCGCGCGTCGCGCGTCATGAGGCCCGCGCCGCGGATGGCGCCGGTGAGCGACGTGTCGCCGAGGAGCAGGGCGCGAGAGAGCGCGAGCGAGACCGCGCCGGCCTGGCCGCTCGTACCGCCGCCCGAGACCACGATGATGACGTTCCACTTCGACGCGCCGCCGACGATCTCAAGCGGAGCCAGGGCGATCTGGCGCGCGCGGAGGTCGAGGAAGTAGTCGTTGACGGTGCGTCCATTGACCGTGAACTTCCCCTCGCCGGGGGCGATCCGGCAGCGGGCAGTGGAACTCTTGCGGCGACCGACAGCTCTCGCCGGACCCGGAGGCGCCGGAGGCGCGGCGGGGGCAGCGACGGCTTCGGCGACGGCGTCCTCGGCCGGGGCGGCCTGGACCTCAGACGACTCGCTCATCATGTTCATCTTCTTGATTCCTCTGTGCGTCTGCGGTCTAGAAGGTCAGGGGCTGCGGGGCCTGCGCGACGTGCGGGTGCTCTGCACCCGGATACACCTTGAGCTTGCGCACCATCTGGCGCCCGAGCTTGGTCTTCGGAAGCATCTTCTTCACGGCGGTGTACATGACGTCTTCCGGCGCCGTGGCGAGGACCTCGGCGGCAGTCTTGGACTTGAGGCTGCCCTGGTAGCCGGAGTGACGCCAGTAGCGCTGCCCTTCGAGCTTGTTGCCGGTGAACTTGACCTTGCCCGCGTTGATCACGACGACGAACTCGCCGGTGTCGACGTGCGGCGTGTAGGTCGGGCGGTGCTTGCCCATGAGGACGCGGGCGATCCGCGTGGCGAGACGACCGGGGGCGTGGCCCGCGGCGTCGACCAGATGCCAGCCGCGAGGCTCGCCGCCCTTCTTGGCGATGTAGCTACCCATGGAGTGCTCCGAGTGCCCGCCCCGTTCCGGCGCACTTCGCGCGGGAAGCCTGGGGGAAACGTCGGATGATGGGCGCGCGACGGTCGGCGCACCACTATTTTCGCTCGGCGGGTGTGGGACGCACGGTGGGAATCACCGTGAACGCGGCGCCTTCGACCGGTCGAAAGCCCCTTCGCCGAAGGAACGGGTCGTCCCGCGCCGGGGCGGCGACACCGGTCGCGCGCAGCCCCAGCCAGGATGTCCGCGCGTCGGGCTGCGGCTCGGTGTCCCCTGCAGGACCGGGGACATCGTCGGGGCCCGTCGCCGCAGCGACGGGGACGCTCCACGCCACCACGCGGGACTGGCCAGCGGGGATCGGAAGAACGACCTCGCGCCCGGCGGATGCGTTCACGGCGGACACGTCGTCCTCGTCGTACCGGAGGATCGCCGGCGCAGTCGCGTCGTCGGGCACGCGGAACGAGACTTCACCGCCACGTGGCGAGTCGAACCGGACGATGAGGAGCCGTCGCGACGGGCCGTCGAGCCGAAACGTGACGGCGCGCACGTCCCCGGGGAGCCGCCCTGCAGACACGAGCCAGATCAATGCCGCCAGGGGAGGCCCGGCCAGCCAGATCGCCCGCACCGCCGGGCGGCGACGGGCTGCGAGCGCGAGGAGCGACACCTCGGCCGCCGCAGCGAGCAGCAGAGCGAGGGCGACGTCGCGGGGCAGGCGCGGGGCGCCCGCAGCGACGGCGGCCGCGGCGCGGAAGGCATCGGGACCCGGGGACCACGTGAGCGGTTCGAACGCCGCGTCGGACTGCCCCGCGCGAGGCGACGCGCGCCACGCCGCGATGGCCGCCGCCTCCGCGGGGCTGAGCCCGTCGCGCTCGCCGCGGAGATCGTCGAAGATCAGCCATCCTTCGCGCACCGTCGGCAACGCGGTCGGCGGGATGAGCACCTCCCGCGCGCCTGGGCCGTCGAACGTGGCGACGACGGGACCGGATGCCGGGAGCGCTCGCAGCCTCACTTCGACGCGACGGAGCACACCCGCTTCCTCGATCTCGAGCGACTGGAGTTCGAGATCCCCGCGGGCCACCTGAATGACGAACTCATCGCCTCGCTCGCCAACTGGAAGTGCCCATGGCGCCCCCCCACCGCGCACTCGAGTGGCGCCGGGCACGCGAACCACAACGGGTCGGCCGGCCCGCACCCACGGTCCGAGGGGGAACTCGGGCTCGCCCGCCGATGCGATGGACACTCGGGCCGCGAGCAGACCGCAGGACGCAACGACGGCCGCGCGCAGGTTCCGGCGCACCGTCACGGGCGGCCTTTCCGCGCCGCGCGGCGGTGCAGGGCCTCAGCCGAGACCGCGCCCAGCGATGCGAGAGTCGCCGCCGCCAGCGCCGGCACGGCGTCGCCCGGCGATCCCGAACCAGCCCCCTGCGCGAGAACGACCGGGCCGGTCAGCGGCGACGCGAGGAAGACGGCCGCGACCGGCAACCGCGCGAACTCGCCGAGGCCGTATCCCGCGAGCGGCAATCCGAACACCACGAGCGACGCAGTGACCGGTGCAAGCCGCGGCGCGAGCCTTGACGTCACGAGTGCCATCGCAGCCCAGGCCGCGCAGGACGTCGCCAGCGCCGCGTGTGCCCCGGCGCCGGCCTGCGCCGCGGCTCCCAGCGCGGCGTGGAACGGTGCGGCGAGCGCCGCCAGCGCGAGTGTCTCAGCGAGCCCCCGCCGACCCGGTCGCACGAGCAGCAGCGCCGTCGATGCGTCGAAGATCACCAGGAGCGCATGCGGAGCCACGCACTGCGCGGCACCGCGTCCAGCAGGCGCCGGGAGCGTGGAGATCCAGACCGACGACGCGCCTACGACAGCGAGCAGGAGCGAAGGGACCCATGGGTAGGCGTCCGGGTGCGACTGGCTGCCGTCGGCGGCGTCCGGGGATGCCGACGGAGCCGCTGACGCGCCGGGCCGCAGGCGCGGGTCCGCGCCTGCGCTCACGAGCGACGCCCCCGGAGGGACGTCACTTCGACTGCGCGAGCGCCGAACCCTGGGCCGGGACCACGACCAGATCGGCGAACGCGACTTTCACCGTCGAGAGTCCATCGAGACCCGGGAACATCCGCAGCACCTGCACGAGTCTCGACGCCTTCGCTCCGAACAGAGGCTCCGGGTCGTAGGCGTCCGAGGGCGACGCGCGGCCCCACTCGACGTCGCAGCGTCTCCCGGGCTTCTGCGACGTTCCTCCGGTCGCACCAACCGACGTACGTGCCGCAGCGCGGAGCACGATCTCCGACGCTTCGGCCCGCTTTCGGCATCCGAAGTTCGAGACGTCCACTTCGTCGATCGTCGCGAGCATGGCGTGCTCGTCGTCCGAGCCGAACCGGTCGAGTTCCGAGAGCAGGTCGGACGCCTCGATCACATCGGCCCCGAACCGCGTGCCGACCGCGGGCGCAGGCCCGGGCACACCGGTCACCACGCGCAGCGGAGAACCGTCGCGCACCGGCCTCGCGGCGAGCGGAGGCGACACCGCGATGCCGTCCTCGTCCACCTCGACCCAGGCGATCGCAGTTCGAGCGGAGTTCGCAGCCTGCGTGGGCGCCGACTTCCCGCCCGCTTTCCCTGACGACTTGGGCGCCGGAGCAACACCGCCGATCTGCACCGCCGCCACCGGGCGCCGCATCTCGATCACGGCTTCGAACTCGTCGGGGTAGCACTTCTTCATGCCGGCGACGCGGACGACCGTCGGCGCAAGATCGATGGACCGCCAGACGACGGGACCTGCGGCCGGGTCGAGAAGCGACGTCTGCCAACCCCGCAGACGCGTTGCATCGCGGATGGCGCGGACGTCGTCTGCGGTCGCCCACGACGGCTTCTCCACGATGGACCACGCCCCGAGGTCCACGAAGTGCGATTCGTCGGCCAGGGCCTTCTGCTGCAATCGCATCACCCCCGCGGTCAGCGTTCCGAGGAAGCTGACGACGAGGAACGCCTTCGCCCCGAACTCGAGGCGAGAGCGCGCTCGTGGCCCGATCCGCGGTCCGGTTTCCGTGGAGATCACGGTTGAGGTCATCGTTCACCTCCCGGTCCCAACGGACCGCATCGTGATGTGGTTCGCAGGATCAGGCGCAGATCGGTCAGGCCCAGATCGGCGAGTGGCAGATCGGCGAGTCGCAGCTCGGCGCGACGACGTGCGGGCGCGCCGACGCGCCCCCGCTCGCCGCGAGTCGCGCGGCAGGGTTCGGACGCCGTCCGGGGGGCCGGACGGCGCCGACACCTTCCCACCGGGACGCTCAGGCCTGGATGAGCGGCTTCGTGTCTTCGACGAACTTGCGGTCCGCCGTGGCCGTGGTCGCGGCCTTCTGCGTCGTCTGGAGGAGCTTCTCGTAGTCCTCGACGAACAGCTCGAGGGTGGAGATCGCCGAGTTGAGCAGGTGCTTGCTCATCTCCGTGACCTCGCCCTTCGTGTGGTTCTGCAGCTCGTGCCGCATGAGGCTGATGGTCACCTTCACCGGGTGCATGCGGCGGGAAACGAAGTCCGACAGGCTCATCTTCTCGGGAACGATCATGAGATCTCCAGGTGGTGCCGACGGACCGCCGGGAGTTCATGCCCGGTGCCGCGCGGCGGAAGGCTTCTCCCCGCGACAGACCGAGACCCGAAGGTCGGTGCGCGGGGACGGCGCCGACCTGCCGGGGGAGACCAACGGCCGCCGGGCCGCCGAACTCCTTCGACGGGGAGAGACTACTGAGGGCCGGGGACATCATCCGCGCCTCCAGATCTCGACCTCGGTCCGGAGTTCGATTCCAGAGCTCCTCAGGACCGCCTCCCGCATCGTGTCGATCAGCCTCAGAACGTCCGTCGCAGCGGCTCCGCCGCGGTTCACGATGAAGTTGCCGTGGACGTTCGAGACCATCGCCCCGCCGACGGCTCGACCCTTCAGGCCGGCCTGGTCGATCAGGCGCCCCGCCGAAGCCCCGACGGGATTGCGGAAGACGCACCCTGCACTCGGCTCCTTCAGGGGTTGGGCCGCCGCCTTCTCACGATGGATCTCGCTGATCCGCAGGCGATAGGCGGCAACGTCCACTTGGGGCAGGCGGAACCCGACCTCGACGACGAGCATTCGTCCGAGCGCGCTGTGCCGGTATCCGAAAGCACAGTCCGCGGCGGACACCGTGACGATCTCGCCCGCGGCGTCGATCGCGACGACGTCCTCGATCCGTGCGCCCGTCTCGCCCCAACGTCCCCCGGCGTTCATCCTCGCGGCGCCGCCGACGGTCGCCGGGTAGCCGACGAGACACTCGAGACCGCCGAGCCCCCCGTCCATCGTCCTCCGCATCAGCACCGACGTCGCCACGCCCGCGCCCGCGCGAACGCGACCGTCCGGCGCGACCGAGATGTCACGGAGTCGCTGCGTGTTGATGACGACGCCGCGCACTCCGGCGTCGTCCACGAGCAGGTTCGACCCCTTTCCGAGCGCGCGCCAGGGCAGTCCGGACGCGGCACAACGGCGAACGACCGCAGCCGCGTCGTCCACGGTCTCGGGGAACACCATCTCGTCTGCGGGGCCGCCGACGCCGAGCGTCGTCCAACCTGACAGCGCGGCGAGCATCATGGCGCGATCACCTGGCCGTCGAAACCGACGATGCAGCGGGCGATCTCGCGCGAAACGTCGCTGACGTTGCCGGCGCCCATCGTCACCACGAGGTCGCCGGCCCGAAGTTCACGGAGAACGCGCGGCGCGACGTCGCGCAGGTCCTCGACGTAGGAGATGTCCACGCCGCGGTTGGCGGCCGTGCGGACCAGATCGAGTGCGTGGACCGCGCGACGGTCCTCGTCGCTGTCGCGAGCGCAGTAGATGTCCGGCACGAACACCCTGTCGGCCAGCTCGAGCGCGGTCGCGAACTCGCGGAGATGTGTTCTCGTGCGACTCGCCTGGTGCGCCTGGAACACCACCACGATCCTCCGCGAAGGGTGCTCTTCCCGCAGAGTCGAGAGCACCGCAGCCATCTCGCGCGGGTGGTGCGCGTAGTCGTCGATGACGAGTACCCCGTGGCCTTCGTAGCGCACGCTCATCCGGCGGTCGACGCCGCTGTACTCGCGCAGCGCCGGCCGCACGTGACGGTCCATGTCGAGGCCGAAGCGCGCAGCGAGCGCGATCGATCCGAGCGCGTTGCAGACGTTGTGGAGGCCCGCGAGGCGCAGCCGGAACCGGCCGAGCGACGTCCCCCGGTGCTCGACGCGGAAGTAGGTGAACCCGTCCACGCGGCGCCACTCGGTCGCGACCCAGTCGGCGTTGCCGCGCAGTCCGAAGGTCTCGATTTCGCACTGGATGCCGTCGGCGCGGAACACGCGCTCGTGCTCGTTCAGAACAGCCAGGTAGCCGTCCACCGGCAGGAGGCGCGCGAAGTCCCGAAATGCCTCCTCGATCTCCGCGAGATCGCGGTAGTAGTCGAGATGGTCGGCGTCGATGTTCGTGACGATCGCGGACCGCGGCGCGAGCGAGAGGAACGACCGATCGAACTCGCACGACTCCGCGACGAAGTGTGCGCCGCGTCCGGGACGGAAGCTGCCCCCGAGTGCGGTCGCGTCGCCGCCGACGACCATCGACGGATCCAGACCTCCGTGCACGAGCACCGTGGTCACGAGTCCGGTCGTGGTGGTCTTGCCGTGGCAGCCGGCGATGCAGACGCCGTGCTTCCGGGCCATCAGATCGCCGAGCGCCTGTGCGTACTTCACGATGGTGATCTGACGGTCGAGCGCCGCTGCGACCTCCGGGTTCCGGCGGTCCACAGCGGCCGTGACCACGAGCAGGTCGCAGTCCGCAGGGACGTGTTCGGCGGCGTGCCCGACGGCGATCTTGGCCTTGAGCTGACGCAGCAACTGCGTGCGCGGCGAGTCGGACGCATCGGATCCGGAGACCGCGTGGCCTTCGTGGATGAGCGCCTGACCGAGCGACGACATGCCGACGCCGCCGGCGCCGACCAGGTGGACGGTGCGGGGGCGATCGAAGAGCCCGGGGCTGCGGATCATCGCGCTTCCCTCCTGCGTGCGGCCAGTTCGAGAATGAGATCGACGACGCGCGACGCGGCCTCGGGCCGTCCGAGCCGCAGCGCGCGGCTGGACCGGTCGGCACGGTACGCGGCATCGGCGAGGAGCGGTCCTGCCGTCGCCGCGACACGTTCGGGCGTCAGCGACTCCTCCGCGACGATGGTTGCTGCACCGGCCTCGGCAAGCGGCTTCGCATTCTCGGTCTGGTGATCGTCGGTGGCGTGCGGGAACGGCACGAACACCGCTGGGCGTCCGATCGCAGAGATCTCCGCGATCGTCGTCCCGCCTGCGCGGCAGAGAACTGCGTCGCACGTGCCCCACACTGCGCCCATGTCGGCGAAGAACGGTCGCACCGCCGCGCGCACACCGAAGCGTTCGTACGCTGCCATCAACGACGCAGCCTCGGCAGGCGTGCCGGCGGCGTGAATCACCTGGAACCGCGCGCGCCCGTCGCCATCGAGTCCGCCCGTCGCCTGCACGAGCGCCGGGATCGCTGCCGACACGCGAGCGTTCATCCCGACCGCGCCGAGGCTCCCGCCGACGATCGCGAGCGTAGGCACCCCGGCGACCAGCCCGAGTTCCGCGTGGGCAGGTCGCGCGGCCAGTACGGCGCGACGAACGGGGTTCCCGGTCTGCACGATCGTGCCGTGGACGCCGCGGCGCTCAAGCCCCGCATACGAGACAGCCACCGTGGCCCTGAGCCGAGACAGCAGACGCGTGGCCTTTCCGGGCACAGCGTTCTGTTCGAGGAGCAGGACCGGCAAGCCGAGTCGCCACGCCGCATAGACGGGTGCCGCGCTTCCGTAGCCGCCCAGGCCGACCACCACGTGCGGCCGGTGCTCTTCGAACACGCGCTTCGACGTAGCGACGGCCGCTGCGAGGCGGCCGAGGAACAGGGGGTAGAGCAGGCGGTTCTTCGGAGTCCGCGGAGACTGGACCGGAACGGTCTCGAGGTCGCAGGCGACACCATGCCGCGACACGGCATCCCGCTGGGTCGCGGCGAGCAGGATGCGACTTCCGGGCGCGCGACGCGCAAGTTCCTCCGCCGTCGCGACGCCGGGGAAGAGGTGTCCGCCCGTCCCGCCGCCCGCGAGGACGATCGTCGGCGACCCACTGCTCCGGATCACGCGGCGCCCCCGGCCGTCATCGCACCGTTGCCGAACGCATCGGTGGTGCCGGAGGTGACGCCGGAACCGTCGGCGTCGGAGTCGGAGTTGGCGCCGGCCGACCGCTCCGCCATGGCTTTCGCCATGGCGAGGTCGTGACGGCGGGCTTCCGCGTAGAGCAACCCGAGGCCCGCACAGAGGACGAGCAGCGACGAACCCCCGAGACTGATGAACGGGAGCGCGATCCCCTTCGTCGGCACGGAGCCCGTGACGACCGCCACGTTGCCCGCGGCCTGCAGGCCGATCATGAACGTCACCCCGAACGCGAGCAGGAACGACGAACGCTCCCGGCCGGCGCATCCCATCGCGATGCGCAACCCGCAGAACACGAAGGCGGCGAAGAGGCCGACCACCAGCGCCGTGCCCGCGAACCCGAGTTCCTCGCCGAGAACGGGGAGGATGAAGTCGGTGTGCGCCTCGGGAAGGTAGAGCAGTTTCTGGCGGCTGGCGCCGAGTCCGACGCCCGTGAGACCACCGGATCCCAGCGCGATCTTGGCCTGGTGGACCTGGTGCTGCGCGTCGGAGTGCGCGTCGGTGCCGCCCATGACGGAGAACCGGCGGGCCATGACGTCCCATCGCTTGACGACCTGCCAGATCACCAGCGGGATGCCGGCGATGCCGCAGATCGCGAGCTTCCGCCACGGCAGCCCGGCGACGAGCATCATCGCCGAGCACACCGCGACGACGAACAGCGACGTCCCGAAGTCGGGCTCCACGAGAACGACGCCGGCCGCGACGGCCATCGGCACGACCGCCGGGAGAACGCCTTCCTTCCAGTCGTCGAGCTTCTCAGCGGCCACCGAGAGATGGTGCGAGAGCCACACGACCAGGATGAGCTTGGCCGCCTCGCTCGGCTGGAAGGAGAGCGACCCGAGGCGGAACCAGCGGCGCGCACCGTTCGTCAGCGTGCCGATGCCGGGAACGAGGACGACCACGAGCAGGAAGATGATCCCGATCGTCGCGGGCTTGGCCCAGCGCCGGATGCGCTCAGGATCCGTGCGCATCGTGAACCACAGCGTGACGACGCCGCCGAGCACCCACATGACCTGACGCCGGAGGAACAACTCGGGGTCGTCGTAGCGCAGCCCCGCCTTCGTGCTCGACGCCGAGTAGACCATGAGCACGCCAAGTCCCATCAGCACCAGCGCGCAGGTCACGGCAGCCCGGGCAAACGGCTCGAGCGCGCACGGCGCCGGCGAGATGAGCCGGGCGAGCCACGGGTGGTTCTTCGGACTCACGTCAGATCACCCTCTGGAGGCCCAGCGCGAGCACGGACAGGAACGCCGTGCCGATCCAGAAACTCATGACCACGCGGGACTCGGTCCAGCCCTTGAATTGCAGGTGGTGGTGATACGGCGAGCAGAGGAAGACGCGCTTGCCGCCGCGCAGCTTGAACGACGAGACCTGAAGGATGACGCTCAGCGCTTCCCACACGAACGCGAAGCCCGCGACGAGCAGGAGCACCTCCTGCCGCATCAGCACCGCGCTGATCCCCAGCGCCCCGCCAAGTGCCAGACTCCCGGTGTTGCCCATGAACACCTTGGCCGGCTTGAAGTTCCACCACAGGAAGCCGACCACGCCGCCGCCGAGTGCCGCGAGGAACACAGCGACCTCGTCGGCGCCCGGAACGAACAACTGGTGCAACTCGACCGACAGCGTGCGGCGGCCGACGCAGTAGGCCACGAGGCCGAGCACGACCGTCACGATCGTCCCGCAACCCGCCGCCAGTCCGTCCAGTCCGTCGGTCAGGTTGACGGCGTTGTTCGTGCCGACGACGACGAGGAGCCCGAACGCGACGAAAAGGAGCAGGCCGCCCTCGATGGCGCCCACGAACGGAAGGCGAATGGCCGACCACCCGGCAACCGCGTGCATCTCGGACCAGGCCCAGCCGAGCGACACCAAGGCGATCGCGACCTGCCCGATGAGCTTCGGTTTCGCATCCATCCCGCGCCGCTTCCGCTTCGGGTCGTTCGGGTGCTTCGGGTCGGGGAGCCCGAGGAGCTTGATCCGATCGTCGATCCCGCCGAGCACGCCGAAGGCGACGGTCGTCCAGAGGCAGAGGACGACCATGCGATGGTCGAGGCGGCAGAAGAGCAGTCCGGAGCAGACCGTCGCGAGAAGGAAGATCATCCCGCCCATCGTGGGCGTGCCCTCCTTCTTCTCTCCCTTCATGATGTCGCCGAGACGCTCCGAGTCGAAGTCGGACCGATCGCGCCAGCGGAGCGATGCGAGACGTTCGATGATCCCGGGGCCGACGACCAGACAGATGAGGAACGCGGTGATCGCAGCGCAGGCGGCGCGCAAGGTGACCGACTCGAATGCGCGGAAGCTCGCCACGTACTTCGAGAGCGGAACAAGCAGTTCATAGATCATGGCTCACCCCACCTTCCGCGCGTCGGAGCCTTCACTTCCGGGCGAGGTGGAGCCACTGGAAGTCGCGTCGCGTCCGCCGGACGCGCCCGCGTCGCCGGTTCCGGCGAACCCAGGTGCGCGTTCGCTCCCGGCGGGCGGCACGTCGGAGTCCTCGATCCGGCGCTTCAGCGGTTCGGCGAGGCGCTCCAGTCGCATCCCGCGCGAAGCCTTGAGCATCGCCACATCGCCCCGACGGAGTGCGATCGCAGGCGACTCCATCGCGGCCTCAGCGGACTGGAACCAGAGGGCA
The DNA here is from genome assembly GCA_021414065.1 of Planctomycetota bacterium. Lineage (GTDB taxonomy): Bacteria > Planctomycetota > JAJSAM01 > JAJSAM01 > JAJVHW01 > JAIOPE01. The sequence continues at coordinate 40,139 of JAIOPE010000103.1, read as the reverse complement.
CGCGACGAGTCCATCCCCGCGTCGAGCGCGGCCTCGTACGCGAGGCGCGAGGCCGGTCCGACGCACCAGAGCACGTCCACCTTCTTCGCGGCCATGCGCCCGAGCGAGTAGTGGAACTCGTCGCTGCGAGGCCCGAGTTCGAGCATGTCGCCCATCACGAACACGCGACGGCCTTTCGTGGGGCGCGCGGCCAGCTCCTCGATCGCGGCCTCCATCGACGCCGGGTTCGCGTTGTAGCAGTCGAGCACGAGCGTGGCCCCGCGGATCGCCATCCGCTGGAGGCGCATCGCCGGCAGACGGACGCCTCGGAACGCCTCCCGCATCTGCTCTGCGCCGACGCCGTGGACGAGGCCGACCGCAGCGGCGAGAATCGCGTTCCTCGCGTTGTGGATGCCGGAGACCGGGAGATACATCCTCCCCTTCCCATACAGCCAGAACTCCACTCCGCGGGCGGTGCGCTTCGCGTCGCAGCCCCACACGGTCGCGTGCCAGTCACCGAGTGACGCCGTGACCACGTGCGTCCGGCAGCGCGCGGCCATCGCGGCCACGCGACGGTCGTCGGCGTTGAGGACGGCGAAGCCCCCTGGCGGCAGACCCGCCACGAGCGCGCCTTTCTCCTCGGCGATGCCGTCCTCCGAGCCGAGTCCGGTGAGGTGCGCAGCACCGACGTTGGTCACCACCCCGACACTCGGACGCGCGATCTGCACGAGTCGGGCGATCTCGCCCGGGCCATTCGTCCCCATCTCGAGGACGAGCGCCTTCGTATCGTCGTCCGCGCGCAGGATCGTGAGGGGTACGCCGAGGTCGTTGTTGTAGGACTTGATCGACTGAACGACCGGCCCGAGCGACTCGAGCACCTTCGCGACCATCTCGCGCGTGGACGACTTCCCATTGCTGCCCGTGATCCCGATGACCGGGCAGGCGAGCGTCGTCCGGTACCACGCCGCCAAGTCGGCGAGCGCGCGGCGCGGGTTCGCCGTGCGGATCTGCGCCGCGTGGGCGAGGTCGTCCGGCAACGGCGGAGCGTCGGGTCCGACGATCGCCGCGACCGCGCCGGAGCGCAGCGCGTCCGCCACGTACGCGTGGCCGTCCACCCGCGTGCCGGGCAGGGCGACGAAGAGACCGCCCCCCGCGACGTCGCGGGAGTCGATGGAAACGTGCTGGATCTGCGCCGACGAACCGGCGCCCTCGACCACGCCGCCCACAGCCAGGGCGGCGCGACCGACATCGAATGCTCTCATGCGGCCCTCCCGCCGGAAGCCCGGCGAGCCCCCCACTATTCTTGGGGGTCGAAACCTGAACGCACACCTTATCTCGTGGTTTCCACCGGAATCCACGATGTCGCGCCCAAGATCGCACGCACCGCGTCGGCGGCCGCTTCGCGGTCGTCGAAGTGGACCGTGCGGTCCTTGAAGATCTGATAGTCCTCGTGCCCCTTGCCGAGGATGGCGACGCAGTCGCCGACGCGCGCTTCGCGTATGGCGAGGCCGATGGCGGCCGCGCGGTCGAGTTCGACGCGCACGTTGCGCGCGCCGTAGACCCCGCCGAGCATGTCCTCGACGATGCAGGCGGGGTCTTCGCTCCGCGGATTGTCCGACGTGAAGTACGCGAGGTCGGAGAGCTCCGCCGCGGCCCGGGCCATGCGCGGACGCTTCGTCCGGTCACGGTCGCCGCCGCATCCGATCACCGTGATGATCCGGCCGCGAACGATCGAGCGCAGGTTGCGCAGGACGTTCACGACTGCGTCGTCCGAGTGCGCATAATCCACCGCAACCGTGAACGGCTGCCCGGCCTCGACGGACTCGAGGCGGCCGCGCACTCCGCGCACGGACGAAAGGCCCAGACCAACCGCCACGGGGTCGAGACCGAGCCCCGTCGTCGCAGCGGCTGCGGACAGCAGGTTCATCAGGTTGTACCGACCGAGAAGCGGGCTCGCGACCGGCGCGTCGCCCCACGGTGTGACGAGCCTGAACCGCACGCCCTCGGACGTCATCGACACGTCGCGCGCTGTGACTTCCGGATGCGACGGGTCGTCGAGTCCGTACCGCACCACGCGCGCGCGGCATCCGCGCACCATCGTGGCGGTCCACGGGTCTTCCGCGTTCACGGCGGCGACGGCGCCTTCGCCGAGGCCACGGAAGAGCCCAGCCTTCGCCTCCGCGTAGGCCTCCATCGTTCGGTGATAGTCAAGATGATCGCCGGTCAGGTTCGAGAAGATGGCGGCCGCGTAGCGTATGCCCTCGACGCGCCGCTGGTCCAGCGCGTGCGACGAGACCTCCATCGCGGCCGACCGGCAACCCGCGTCGCGCGCCGCGGCGAACGCTGCCTGCAACTCCGCGGCTCCCGGCGTCGTGTTCCGGGCAGGTTCGCTGTGTCCCGGCCACTCGTAGACGATCGTCCCGAACAGCGCGCAGGGCCCCTGCCCCGCCCGCTCCATCACAGCCCGGACGAGGTGCGACGTCGTGGTCTTGCCGTTCGTGCCTGTGATTCCCACGACCTTCATCGCGTCGGAGGGGCGTCCGTGGAAGGCCGCGGCGAGCGCCGCGAGCGCGCCGCGCGGATCGGCCGTGACCGCGAACGGGAGCCCGGAGGCCTCGGCGGCAGCGCGCCCGGACTCGGGCACGACGATCGCCAGCGCGCCCCGCTCCACAGCGGCGCCGACGTAGCGTGCGCCGTCGTCCCGCGTGCCGGGAACGACCACGAAGACCTCGCCCGCCCGGAGGATGCGCGTGTCGGACTCGACGCCGGCCACGCAGACGTCGGCGTCACTGTCCGCGTCACTGGCCGCGGAGAGAACGAGCGGTACTCCGGCGCCGGTCACCAACTCGCGGAACGGAACAGTCTTCTGGCTCATCGCGGTGCGACCTCCGACGCGCCGGCCTGGCGGGCGGCGACCGGGATCTGTGCCGCCGCCACGGACGCGGTGTCAACCGAGAGATAGCAGAGGCTCTGACGCAGGATTCGCATGGCGTAGGGCGCCGCAACGACGCTCCCGTAGGTGGCCTTCTTGGGCTCGTCCACGAGAACCAGCACGACGACCCGCGGGTCGTTCGCCGGCGCAAAGCACGCGAACGACGAGACGTGACCGCCAGTCTCGAGTTTCTGCGCCGTGCCGGTCTTGCCCGCGACGTCGAACTCGGCACAGAACTTCTTCGCCTGCTCGGCGGTGCCGCCGGGGCCGAGGACGGCCTGCATCATCGGAGTGACGGCGAGTGCCGCCGCTTCCCCGACGACGCGCACGGGCTCGGCCTGGGGAGCATCGGCGAAGATCCGCATCTCGCGCCGCAGCCCACCGGCCGCCAGGATCGAGTATCCCTGGGCCAACTGCGCCGGTGTGGCGGTCATCGCGTGCCCGAAGGACGCCGAAGCCAGTTGATCCGAAACGCGCCACGGCTTCTTCGCCTGGATGTCGCCGGCCTGCTCGCCCCGCCAGCGAAGCGGCGTGCGAGCGCCGAACCCAAACAGGCCGAGCGCCGACTTCATCTTCTGCTCGCCGAGGCCCACGCCGATCTTCGCCATGGCCACGTTCGACGAGTGCGCGATGACCTCCGTGAGCGAGAGCCATCCGTAGTTCTTGCCCTTGTCCTCGTGGATCACGCGGGACCCGATCTTGTACCGGCCGCCCTCCGTGTCGATCCGCTCCGTCGGGGAGATGGTGCCGGCGTCGAGCGCCGCAACCATCACGATGGGCTTGAAGACCGACCCAGGTTCGAACGCGTCGTTCATCACTCGGTTGCGGCGCTGGTCGGGGAGCGAGCGCGACGGGTCATTCGGGTCGAATGTCGGCCGACTCGCCATCGCGAGCACGTCGCCGGTCTGCGGGTCGAGCACGATGACGGACACACCCTTGGCGCCGGACTCCACCCAGGTCTTGTTCGCCTCGTCTTCCGCAACCGCCTGGATCGTTGCATCGATCGTCAGCCGGACGTCGTCGCCGTCCGTCGGCGGATCGTACGGGGGCCCGCCCGAGAGCATGATCGGCATGCCGGCCGCGTCGCGAAGCGTCACGCGGTGGCCGTTGCGTCCGGAGAGTTCCTTGTTCTTCATCGCCTCGACGCCTTCGAGGCCCCGGCCGTCGCGGTCCGTGAAACCGATCAACTGCGCCGCGAGGGCGCCGAGCGGATAGACGCGCTTCGGCTCCTCGACCACGACGAGCCCGTCGATTCGAAGTTCGCGCAACTTGCGGCGCAGGCGCTCGACCGCAGGCCGGTCCGCGATCTGACGACGCATCCAGCGGAACCGCCCGCCGCGGGCGATGAGCGCCTCGACGTCGGAAGCGGCAACGCCGGTCTCCTGCTGAACGAGCGCAGAGAACCGGTGCGGGTCGTTGACGAGCTTGGGATCCACCGCGATCGACGGGAACTTCTCGGTCACCGCGAGGACCTGTCCGTTGCGATCGAGGATGCGGCCACGCTCGGCCTGCACGACCTCGGTGCGGCCGAAATGCTGGCCGCGCGCGGCGTCTCGCATGTCCGGGCAGTCCGCGAGCTGGAGCCACGCGAGCCGGACGACGAGGATTCCCAGTGCGGCGAGCACGAGACCGAGACCGCCGACGGCGCGGAGACGCAGTTTCTCGGGAGTCACTTTGCCATCACCTCGGCCGCCTTCGGGGCGACGTTCGACTTGGCCGCGCGGGCGGTCGGAAGCGTGTTCAGCGATGTGTTTGGCGACGCGTTTGGCGACGTGTCTAGCGACGCGTTCGAGAGCTCCGCCGACGCCCTCGCGGGGCCGAGGATCGCTGCGACCTGGTCCTCGGTGAACGTGCGGCGGTCGCGCGGGTGCTCGAGTTCGAGCTTCATGGCCGTGGCCCGCCCCGACACCGAGAACGGAAGCCGCATGAGGGCTACCTTGCGCTCGGCGCGCTGGGCCTCTCGCGTGAGAACCTCGCCTTCGCAGCGAGCCGCAGCAAGGCGGTAGCCCTGCTCGACCTGCTCCGCGTGCTCCGCGATCGCGAGCATCGAAGCGGCGAACGCCGCCGCGATCGCCAGCACGAGACCCCGTCCGTCTTTGGTCATGCTGCTTCTCCCAGAGGCGCGTCGAGCCGCTCCGCCCACCTGAGGCGCGCGGAGCGCGAACGCGGGTTCGATCGAACCTCGTCCTGCGTCGGCGCCACGTCCCCGAGAACGCGCAATGCGCCGCACGACTGCGCCGCTTCGAAGAACCGCTTCACCTCGCGGTCCTCGAGCCGGTGGAACGAGATCACGCCGATGCGGCCGCCCGCGCGCACCGCGGACGTCACCGCCGGCAGACCGCGGCGCAGGCGTCCGAGCTCGTCGTTCACCGCAATCCGCAGCGCCTGGAACACGCGAGTCGCCGGGTGCAGCCGGCCGTGGCGGCCGCCCGTGGCGCGAGCGACCGACTCGGCGAGTCGCAGGGTGTCGCGGAACGGCGCCTTCGAGCGGTCGGCGACGATGGCCCGGGCGATCCGCACGGCGGCGGGCTCCTCGCCGAGGTCCGTGAAGATGCGCGCGAGTTCCGTCTCGGATGCGTGGTTCACGAGATCGGCTGCCGTGTCGCCGGCGCCGGTGCCGTCCATCCTCATGTCGAGCGGCCCGGGGACCTGGAAGCTGAAGCCGCGCGCGGCCGCGTCCAACTGGAGACTCGACGCGCCGAGGTCGAGCAGCGCGGCGTCCACCGACGGCGCGCCCGCCGCAGCGACCGCGTCCACCGCCTCCTCGTAGGACCCGTGATGCAGGTGGGACCTGCCGGGGAACGCTGCGTCGAGGCGGACTCGCGCCGCAGCGAGCGCGTCGCCGTCGCGGTCGATCCCGACCACGCGTCCGACGCCGCCGGCCGCGACCGTCGCGTCGAGCCACGCGACGGAGTGCCCGCCGAGACCCTCGGTCCCGTCGAGCAGCCAGGCGCCCGCCCTTGGGGCGAGCGCCTGGATCGTCTCGCGTACGAGGACGGGCCGATGGAGGGCGCCGGCGGCGCGCCCGGGGGCGGCGTTCGTCATGCGCGCCCTCCGGAGCCGGTTCCGCCGCCAAACGCGTTCCCGCCGCCCGGCAGGTTCTGGAACTGCTGGCGCGCCGAGATGAAGCGGGCGTCGTAGTCCGCCTTGTTCCAGACCTGGAGGTACCGACCGCTCCCGCAGATCACGACCGAGACCTTCTCGCCCGCGTCAGGCGCAGGGATCGCCGCAAGCTCGCGGGCGTCCGGGTCGATGAGAATCCGGCCCGCCTTGTCCACGCCGCGCCGCTGGCAGACGTGGAAGAACTGGTCGGGCAGGCCGCCGGGGCCGTCGAAGCTGTCGACGACCTTCGTGAAGTCGCCCAGGTAGTAGCTCTTCGGGACGAGCCAGATGCAGCCCTGTTTGCCCGGGGTGACGTACATTTCCTCGCGGTCGGCGCCGAGGAGAAGCTCGAGGTGCTCGGCTGGGATCGCCAGCCGGCCCTTTTCGTCGAGCTGCCTCACGTGCCGACCCACGAACACGATGCACGTCCTTCCGCCGCCCAGGCCGAGATCGAGCTGACGCCCCATCCGAGGCGCCGGGGGACCCACTCGGCCCCACTTCCCCCCACATTACCCCACTGCCGGGGGACGAGGGAAGAGGCTGGGTACGGAATTGAAGATTTTTTGCGCGATTTTCTCGCCGCCGCTGCCGACCGCGCGCGGCTTCGGGGCTTGGCCGTGGCCGTCCGGATAGCGGGGGTCTGGCTGCCCGGCGGAGCGACAGGCGACCGACTTCGTTCGCCCAAAGGGGCGCGGGAACGAAGACCGCGAGCCGTTAACCCGGACCATGCACGAGGCTCCGCGCCTGGACGGGTCGTCCGCAGCGTTGGGACCCTTGCGTGGCTTGACAAAGCCGACGCTGCGGGTCCCGCCTTGCGGCCGACTCCGCGGATCTCGTCCAGGACGGTGTGTCGCCGTGCGAACGAGCGCCGGATCGGCGTGCACCGCAAGCCGTTCCTGCGTTGCACGCCGTTCTCCCGCGGAGCTTCGTGGATGATCCGGGCTAGCAGCCTGTCGGTTGACGCCCTCGACCTTGCAACCGGCTACTCCGACAGGCTGCTAGAGCTGGAAGAGCTTTCCCAGTTCGTCGCGCAGGCGCTCGGTCTCCGCTTCGTCGAGTTCCGCGACGCGCACCTCGAACACCGTTTCGTCGTCCGGCGGCACGCGAATGACCATCACTTCCGACGAGACGCCGTTCGCGTCCGGGGCCGACTGGTTCTGTCCGACGAGCACGACGCCGCGCTTGCGCATCAGCATCAGCGTGAGCAGATAGCGGAGCGAGTCGCGCGCTCGGTCGTCCTCGCGAAGGAGGCGTTGCAGGAACTCCTTCGCCACGCCCAGGTCGAACACGGCCTTCTTCTTCTCGGGCTCGGGCACGACCGCGCTCCACCACGAGAAAGGAACCCCCCGCCGGTCGGCCGACTGAAAACACGCGTCGCAGAAGTCGCGGCGCGCGAACGACTCGCCGTCGGCGTAGATCGCAGACACGGACTCACGTCCGGGCTGGAGCAATGCGTCGCACGACGAACAGACGGCGCCCCGCCGAGCGATCTTCCAGTCTTCCGGGATGACCATGGTCAGCGGGCGCGTTTCTCGCACGCATCCGCAGCCCGGTCGAACCGCTTCGCCTCGGCGAGGCGGCCGTCCTCTCGAGCGCGGGCCGCAGCGCTGCGCAGGGCCGGTGCGGCCGAAGCGTCGCGGCGGAGCGCGAGCGACTCGGCGGCCTTCTCCCGAACAAGTCCATCAGCGTCGGACAGCGCCGCGAGCAACGCCGTGCGCGTGGATCCATCGCTGTAGTTCCGCATGCCGTGCACCGCAGCCACCCGGAGGACGTCGTCCGGATCGCGCGCGTGGTCGGCGAGCGCTGCGGCGCCCGCTGCGCCGCCGCGATCTCCCATGTTGCCGACGGCATCGATCGCGTATCGCTTGCCGCTCTTGGTCTGCGCGCGGTCGATGGCGTCCACCGTCGCCGCCACCGCGGGCGCACCGATGAGAGCGAGCACCTCGGCGGCTTCCCGCCTCTGCAGGTCGTCCACGCGGATCTGTTTCTCCTCGCCGGTGGCCGGATCCATCACAGACCCGGCGGACTCCGTCGCGAGCACGTCCGCCATGAGTCGAACCGACGGCTCACCGATCAGCGCGAGTTCGTGACGGGCGCGCTCCACCAGGTCCGGCGCGTTCCGGGCCTGGGCCGCGAGGCAGGCTCCCCACATCGTCTGCACGAGGAACGCCGACTCGCGGGGGCCCATCGCGATCCACTCGCGCCGCGTGGACTCCCACTGCACGTCGCCGCGTGAGAACTGCTGCAGCCCGGCTTTCATGAACGCCTGAGTCGCCGGCGTGAACGTCTGGACGGTGGGCGCCCCGGCCGGGGCGTCGGCACGCGTGCCGAAACCGACGTCCGAACGCCCGCCCGACGACGAAACAGACCGTCCGCCATCGTCGGAGGCGCACGCGGCGAGCGCGAGCGGCACGACGAGGAACGCGACGGGGAGGAGTGCGGATCGCTTCATGGCGTCTTTTCTACGACCCCCGCACGGTCGGGGCACGGAAACGCCTGCGAGGACCGCGCCGCCGCTGGGCCGCCGTGGGTCTCCGCACGGCGTCGGCCGACGCGGCGTGACCGGCCGCGACCGCGTGGCGGCGGCGGTTGTCGCAGCCGTTGTCCCAGCGGTTGTCCCAGACGTTGTCCCAGCGGTTGTCCCAGCGGTTGTCCCAGACGTTGTCCCGATGTTGCGCAGCCGCCGGATCGAGCGTCTCCGCCGCCCCCGCCACGGTCCCCGGCGGCGCGTAGCATCTGCGCGATGGACTTCTGCCACCTCCACGTCCACAGCGACTACTCCCTCCTCGACGGCCTCTCCCGCGTAGACGAGCTCGTCAAGACCTGCGGACAGCGGGGGATGTCGTCTATCGCCCTGACGGACCACGGCAGCCTCGCGGGCTCCGTCCACTTCTACAAGGCGGCGAAGAAGGCCGGCATCAAGCCGATCCTCGGCTGCGAGATGTACATGGCGCCGGGCCCGCGGACCGACCGCAAGAAGGACCCGATCCACAACGTCGCGTCGTTCCACCTCACGCTTCTCGCGAAAGACCTCGAGGGCTGGCACAACCTGATGGAACTCGGGTCGAAGGCCTACACCGAGGGCTACTACTACAACCCCCGGGTGGACCACGAACTGCTCGCGAAGCACTCGAAAGGGGTGATCGCGCTCTCGGGGTGCTTGAAGGGCGAGACGAGCTACTACCTCCGCACCGGCCACGAGAAGAAGGCCTACGACACGGCGGCCTGGTACCGCGACGTGTTCGGCGAGGACTACTTCGTCGAGATCCAGAGGAACGGCGCCGACGGACAGGAGGAGAACAACGCGCTCCTGGTCAAGATGGCGCGCGACCTCGGCCTGCCCATCGTGTGCAGCAACGACGTCCACTACATCTCGCGCGAGGACGCGTTCGCCCAGGAGGTCCGCATGGCGATCTCCACGGGGAAGGTGCTCGCCGACGAAGACCGGCTGAAGCACAAGTCGGAGGAGTTCTGGCTGAAGGGCGCCGACGAGATGTGGCGCCTATTCCCCGACTTCCACGAGGCGTGCGACTCGACGCTTCAGATCGCCTCGCGATGCAACGTGGCCATGGAGTTCGGCAAGTTCCACCTCCCGCAGTTCGTACCCCCGGACGGCAAGACGCCGGAGCAGTACTTCGGAGAGCTGTGTGAGCGCGGACTCGCCGAGCGCTACGGCGAACCGCTGCCGGCGCGTGCCGTCGAGCGCCTCCGGTACGAGATGGGCGTCATCACCAAGATGGGGTTCGTCTCGTACTTCCTGATCGTGTGGGACTTCATCCGCTATGCGAGGGAACACAACATCCCGGTCGGCCCGGGGCGCGGAAGCGCGGCGGGCTCCATCGTGGCCTACTGTCTGCGGATCACGGACGTCTGCCCGCTGAAGTACGACCTGCTGTTCGAGCGGTTCCTCAACTCCGAACGCATCTCGATGCCCGACATCGACATCGACTTCTGCCGAGACGGCCGCGAGCAGGTGATCCGCTACGTCACGGAGAAGTACGGCGGGCAGAGCAACGTGACGCAGATCGTCACCTTCGGCACGCTTGCGGCGCGCGCGGTGGTCCGAGACGTCGGCCGCGTGCTCGGCGTGCCGTTGTCCGAGATCGACGGCCTCGCGAAGAAGATCCCGAACGGTCCGAACGACACGCTGTCGCAGGCAATCGCCGGCGATCCCGAGGTGAAGCAGCTCCGCGACGACGCCCGGTACAAAGAACTGTTCGACGTCTCCCTGCGCCTCGAGGGAATCAACCGCCACGCGTCCACGCACGCCGCCGGCGTGGTGATCGGCGACGGACCGCTCTCGCGGCACGTTCCCGTGCAGAAGGTCGGCGACGACGTCGTCACCGCGTACACGATGGACGTGCTCGAGGAAGTCGGCCTCCTCAAGATGGACTTCCTCGGTCTGAAGACGCTCACCGTGCTCGACAAGGCGGTGAAGCTCATCGAGCGGACCGGCGGTGCGAAGCCGGATCTCGACCACCTGCCGTTCGACGACGACCGGACGTGGAAGCTCCTGCAGCGTGGCGAGGCGCTCGGCGTGTTCCAGCTCGAGTCGGGCGGGATGCGCGACCTGCTGACGAAACTCGTGCCCGACCGGTTCGAGGATCTCATTGCGATCCTGGCGCTCTACCGCCCCGGACCGCTCCAGTCGGGCATGGTGGATCAGTTCGTGCGGCGCAAGCACGGCGAGGAGGCCGTCACCTACCAGCACCCCGCACTCGAACCACTGCTCAAGGACACCTACGGCACGTTCGTCTACCAGGAGCAGATCATGCTCGTCGCCCAGCAACTGGGCGGGTTCACGCTGAACAAGGCCGACGGCCTCCGCAAGGCGATGGGCAAGAAGAACCTCGAACAGATGCTGAAGTACAAGGGCGACTTCGTGAACGGCTCGATCAAGAGCGGCGCCGACGAGGCGACCGCCACCCAGATCTGGGACGTCATGCAGCAGTTCGCCGAGTACGCGTTCAACAAGTCCCACACCACTGCGTACGCCGTGGTCACGTACCAGACGGCGTGGCTGAAGGCGAACCACCCGGTGGAGTTCCTCGCCGCACTCATGACGTGCGACATGGCGAACACCGAGAAGATCGTCGGAGCCATCGAGGAGCTGAGGCGGATGAACATCCCGCTGCTCGCTCCGGACGTGAACCGGTCCGAGTCCGACTTCACGGTGGAGGATCACGATCGGCGCAAGGCGATCCGCTTCGGCCTCGCGGCGGTCAAGGGACTCGGTCATGCGATCGCCGATGGGATCGTTGCGGCGCGGCGCGCGATCGAGAAGCGCCACGCGACCGAGCGGCGGACCGGCGCCGCGTTCGCGACGCTCGCCGACCTGTGCGAATCCGTAGGAACGACGCTCAACAAAGCTGCGCTCGAACCCCTCGGCAAGTCGGGGGCGCTCGACTCACTGCTCGGCCCGAAGGGCCACCGGGCCCAGGTTTTCGCAGGGATCGAAGGCGCAATCCGCCTGGCGGCGCAGGCGCACGAAGACAAGCGTGCAGGTCAGATGTCGCTCTTCGGCGGCGCCCCTGCGGCCGGGCCAGCCACCGGCGGCGGAGCCGGCATCTCGGATCTGCCTGAAGCCGCGCGATGGGCCGACAAGGAGATCCTCGCGGGCGAGAAGGAGTCCCTCGGCTTCTACCTGTCGAGCCACCCGCTCGCCCGCCACGAGCGAACGCTGAGAGCCCTCTCAACAGCGCCGACGCCGGCACTCGCCAAGGAGGGCAACGGAGCCCGCGTCTGGCTCGGCGGGATGGTGACGCAGTTGAAGACGCTCTACCCGAAGTCCGGGAAGAACATGACCCGCAAGATGGCGCGGTTCCGCGTGGAGGACTTCGAAGGGTCCGTCGCGTGCGTGATGTTCGCCGACCAGTTCGAGAAGGAAGGAGCCGCGCTGGCCGACGAGGCGATCGGCTTCGTGGAGGCGTCGATCGATCTCACGCGCGACGAACCGGACCTCCGCGTCGAGCGCTTCCTGCCCGTGGACGCCGCATACGACGAACTGGTGACCACCGTTCTGATCACGGCGTCCGAGGGCGAAGACGCGCGCGCCGTCGCCGTGGCGAAGCGCCTCCTGGCCGACTTCCCGGGCAAGGCGAAGCTGATGCTCGCGCTCCGCCCGGTCCCCAAGGTGCGTACGCTCTACAGAGTGGACGGGAAGGGGCTTCGGCCCTGTCGCGAGTTGCACGACATCGTGATCTCGGAACTCGGCCCGCTCGGCGTCCAGTTCAAGGTCAAGAAACCCGAGTCGCGCCGTCAGCCCTGGCAGGGCGGCGGTGGCGGCGGCGGCAGCGGCGAGTAGTCCGCCCGCTCAACGGCAGGCGCGGCGCCAGTCTCGTCGTGCGGGCGCGCGCGAGTGCGACGCCGCCGTCGTGACGCCCGCCGGCCGAGGCCGTCTGCGCGTCCACCATCTGCCGCGTGGCGCGGAAGGTCTCTCCGCGACGCGCTTCCGCTGCGTAGAGCGGCCGGGCCGGACCGAGGAGACGGGGACGCGGCACTCGCGGGGACGTCCCCGACAAGGTAGGCACGAGTCGCGAACGGTACGCGGAGGCTCGGCACACGTTCGCCCTCCGCGACGCGCTTCCGCTGCGTAGAGCGGCCGGGCCGGACCGAGGAGACGGGGACGCGGCACTCGCGGGGACGTCCCCGACGAGGTAGGCACGAGTCGCGACCGGTACCGGGAAGGTCGAGGCACGAGTCTCTCCGCGACGCGCTTCCGCTACGTAGAGCGGCCGGGCCGGACCGAGGAGACCGGGACGCGGCACTCGCGGGGACGTTCCCGACGAGGTAGGCACGAGTCGCGAACGGTACACGGGGCACGAACACGAGCAGCCCTCGCGCCCTGGCCGCATGCCCCACCGAGAGGTCCAGGACACGACACAGCCCCGCGGGATGCCCGCGGGGCGTTTGCGAAAACGACACAGCCCCGCGGGATGCCCGCGGGGCTGTGTGGGGGGGGTCTGTAGGTACGAGTTCTCGGGCGAGGAGCGAGCGACTACTTGCCGGTGTGTAGCTGCACGACTTCGCCCTCGATCTCCTCTTTCGAAGATTCGAGGCGGATGGGATCGAGCTGACGGTCGTACTCGTCGCCGGAGCGCGAGTACGAGAGCACCAGCACGCGCGTCTCCATCCACGTGCGGCCCTGACGATCCCGGAAAACCGGGTCCCAGAGTCCGTACACGCGAACGTCGAACTTGTCGGCGTTGGGGTCGATCGCACCGAAGTTCGCAAGACCGTCCACCGAGGCCCCCGACGCGAGGTCGGCACCGCGGATGGAGGCTGCGGACGACAGTTCGGTCTTGCTACCGAGTGCGTCCTTGGCCGCGCGCCACGTCGCCGCGTCGTAGACGTCGCCGAAGGTCTTCCCCGTCTCCGTGCGGAGCTCAAGGCGGATCCCAGGCTTGACGGCGTCGGAGACGGCGTTCGTGACCTTGTAGTCGAGGACGTAGTTGGTGGCGCCCTTGCCCAGCGAGCCTGCGAAGACCGGCTGGACCGAGCCCTTGACGAACTTCACGAGCTCGCGACCACCGGCCGTCGCCGAGTCGGTCGCCGAGTCAGAGGCGATCAGCGCAGCGGAGGCGACGATCGCCACCCCCGCCGCGCCGAGGAGAAAATTCTTCTTCATGGGAAGGGCGCCTCGCGCTCAGTCCTGCTTCTGCTTCGTGTAGATCGCCTGCTTCAGCGTCTCGTTCGGCGACTCGGGGCCGACGACGATGGGGTCCGTCGGGCTGACGCCGAGCTTCTCCCGGTCGTAGAACTCGGCCGAGCCGTTGTCGAAGACGATGTTGAGGCCGTCCTTGTGGTGGGCGGTCTTGCCATCCGGGCCGTTGCGATCGCAGCCGATGAGCTGGATCGACTTCGACTCGTTCGACAGCGGGTACGTGCCGAAGTCGCGGCTGGCGTACGAGCACATGTCGCTCGGCGGACTGCCGAGGTCGATGTCGTTGTACTTCTTGCGATCCTCGGGGGTGGCCGGAGCCGTGATCCCGTTGTCGCCGGGGCAGACGAGGATACCTTCCTCGCCCTCGCGGATCTTGCTGCCCTTCACGCGCCACGACAACCAGAGCGACTGGCCCGAGTACTTCGGCTTCCCAGCCTTCTCGGTGCGTTCGACGACGAACGTCTGGCCGAGCTGGCTCAGATTGTTGACACAGGTGAGCCGCTTCTGCTTCTCCTGCATCTGCGGGACGATGATCGCGACGGTGCCGATCAGGCCCGCGATGATCGCGATGACGACCATGATCTCAATGAGGGTGAACCCCTGAGCCCTTCTACGCATTGCCCTGTGTCCTCCTCGGCCTCGGTACGGCGTCTTCCGTCAAATTGCGCCCATCCCGGTCAACGGGATGGATCCTGACAGCGGGAACGCCCGCCGTCCGGAGCCCAACGCCCACGGAATGTACCACCGCGGTTCGGGCGACTTCAACAGCTTCCTGGTGACTGTCCCGACGACTTTCTGAATCCTTCCCGCCGGGACAGGGGCGGGACGCTGACTTTGAGCCTGAAAACCTAGGAAACCGCCCGCCGAAGGGCGGCGGCGCGATCGGAAGCTTCCCACGTGTACCCCGGGCCGGTCCGCCCGAAATGCCCGTGGCGCGCGGTCGCCAGGTAGACCGGACGACGCAGCTTCAGGGACTTGATCATACCCGCAGGCGTCAGATCGAACACCTCGCGAACGACTTCGGCGAGCTTCGTGTCGGCCACGGCGCCCGTTCCGAACGTGTCCACGCGGATCGAGAGCGGCTCAGCAACGCCGATCGCGTAGGCCAACTGGACCTCGCAGCGGCGGGCGAGCCCCGCATCCACGAGGTTCCTGGCGACGTACCGCGCCGTGTAGGCCGCCGACCGATCCACCTTCGACGGGTCCTTGCCGCTGAACGCGCCGCCGCCGTGACGCCCCCACCCGCCGTACGTGTCCACGATGATCTTGCGCCCCGTGAGCCCCGAGTCGCCGTGCGGACCGCCGATCTCGAACTTGCCGGTCGGGTTCACGTGCCAGACGGTCTTCTTGTCGATCAGTCCTTCGGGCATCACCGGCTTGACGACCTGCTCGATGACCGCCTCGCGGATCGCCTTCTGGGAGATCTTCGGAGCGTGCTGGGTGGAGACGACCACCGTGTGAACGCGAACGGCCTTCGCGCCGTCGAACTCGACGGTCACCTGCGACTTCGCGTCGGGGCGGAGCCACGGAAGCTGCTTCGACTCGCGGAGCTTCACGAGCTGGTCGATGATCCGCCGCGCGAGGCTGATCGGGAGCGGCATGCGTTCGGGCGTGTCGTCGCACGCGTAGCCGAACATCAGCCCCTGGTCGCCCGCGCCGAGTTCGCCGGACGCCTGGTCCACGCCCTGCGCGATGTCGGCCGACTGCGCGTGCACGAGGATGTGGACGTTGCACGACGCAGCGTCGAAGAGCAGCGCCGGGTCGTTGTAACCGATCTCGGCGATCGTGCGGCGGGCCACCTTCTCGTAGTGGACCACGACGCCGGGCTTCGCGCGAACCTCGCCCGCGAGAACCACAGTGTTCGTCGTCACCAGTGTCTCGATCGCCACGCGGGCGTCCGGGTCCTGCGCGAGGAAACCATCCACCATCGCGTCGCTGATCTGGTCGGCGACCTTGTCGGGGTGGCCCATGGAAACGCACTCGGACGTGAAGAGGTGACGGTCGCTCAAGTTCGCTCGCTCCGTGGTTCGGGAGGTGAAGTCGGCATCGTGCCATGCGACCGGGCCGCGGGAGCCCCGTTTTCCGGGGCGCGGGTCAGCAAGCCTGCGGCGGGTCGGGCTCCGACGGGGCGCCTGGCGTGCTGCGGAGCCGGTCCTGGATGATCAGGAGCATGCGCCGCGTGGCGCCCTTGCTCTCCATGCAGACTTCCCGCGCGCGCCTCGCAAGCTCGCGCCGACGCTCGGGATCGTCGTGCAGTGCGACGAGCGTCCGGCACACTGCGTCCGCATCGCCGACCTCCGCGATCGCGAGGCGCGACCTCAGAAGCTCCATCGGATCTCTGAAGTTCCAGGTATTCGGCCCGACGACGACGGCCCGGCCGAGCCCCGCCGGCTCCATCATGTTCTGTCCGCCGCGCTTCGTGAGCGAACCTCCGACGAACACCAGGTCGGCAACCGAGTAGAGCGCCGCCAGCTCCCCCATCGTGTCCACGAGCACGACGGCCGCGCGTCGGCGTTCGGCGGTCGGTCCGCCAGCCACGAGCGCCGAGAGCCGCAGCACGTCGAGTCCGCGCGACCGCGTCAGCGCCTCCACTTCGTCGAGTCGCTCGGGGTGGCGCGGCACCAGCACCACGCGGGCGCCTGCGTCCTTCCGCCGGATCTCGGCGAACGCGTCGAGCACGACTTCCTCCTCACCCGCGTGCGTGCTGCCGGCGAGAAGGACGAACGCGCCCGCGTCGATGCAGAGCCGCCGTTCGTACTCCGCCCGGACGCCGGGCGGCGGGCTCTCGGGGATGGAGTCGAACTTCATCGAGCCCGTCACGCTGATGTGCTCCGAAGGCACGCCGAGAGATCGGAATCGGTCGGCGTACTGCTCGGACTGGACGCAGTAGTGCATCACGCGCGTCATCGGCTCAGGGATCACGCGCTGGAGTATCCGGTAGTCGCGCGCGGACGTGGCCGTCATGCGGCCGTTTGCCAGCAGCACGGGAACGTCGCGGAGCGAGGTCGTGAGCAGGAAATTGGGCCACAGCTCGAGTTCCATGAGCAGGACGAGCGACGGCCGGATGCGGCTCATCACGCGCGACGTGACGAACGAGAAGTCGAGCGGGAAGTAGAAGACCAGACGCCCCGGATACGTGCGCACCGCGGCTTCGTGTCCGGTGCGCGTCGTCGTGCTGAGCACGACGTCGAGCCACGGCATCTCCCGCGCGATCTGGTCCACGAGGGCCTTCGCGGCGAGCACTTCGCCCACCGAGACGCCGTGGATCCAGACCGCGGGGCGGCTCCCTTCGCGCTCCGGAACGAACCCGAGCCGCTGGCGCAACCCGGCACGCCAGCGCGGGCTGGCGATCATCATCAACAGGACGAAGGGCGATCCGACGAGCAGCAGCACCGCATAGAACAGGTCGTACACGCACTGCAGGAGGCGCAGATACCAGCGCGACGCCCGGAGCGACACGGATGCGCCGTTACGACCCCATCGAAGCCGACGGAGCGTCGTCTTCGTCGCCCATGCCGGAAAGCGTAGCCGTCGGCGTCGGCATCGTCGCCGTGGTCCCGGACATCGTGGCCGTCGTGCCGACTGCGGCGGCGTCCGGCGCGGTCTCGGCCGGCACGCCGGCTGCCGCGCGGGCCTGCTGCTCCATGGCGCTCGCGATCCGCTGGAGGGAATCGCGGGCAACGATCTTGTCCCACTCGATACCGTCGTCGTCGTCGCCCCACTCGTCCTCGTCGAACGGCGCCGGGCCGGACGGCGCCGACGGTTCGTCGTCGTTCGACGCAGGCACGTCGTCCGCCGCCTTCTGCGGCTGGACGCGGAACAGCAACTCGACGACCTGCTCGCGGATCGCGGAGATCATGTGGGCGAAGTAGTCGGCCGCCTCGCGGCGGTAGACGATCTTCGGGTCCTCCTGCCCGTATCCGCGCATCCCGATGCCGGTGCGGAGGTAGTCGAGGGCCTGGAGGTTGTCCTTCCACTTCTCGTCGATCGTCTGGAGCAGGATGTACCGCTCGAGGTCCTTCATGCGGTCCACGCCGACCGACTCGCGCTTGGCTGCGTAGAGCGCGACGCCACGTTCGAGCAGGACCTTCGTGCCCGACTCCGGGGTCTTCTCCTTGAGCGCGGCGGCCGCCGGCCCCTCGTCGCCGAAGCGCTGGGAGAACGCCCGAAGCAGGGCCTCAAGGTCGGGGTGCGCGCCTTCTTCCACGACGAGATGGTGGTTCGCGAGCCCCTCGCAGACACCCTCGATCGCCCAGCGGATGCGCTCTTCCTGGTCGGCGCCCTCGAGAATGGTCTGGCGCCAACCGTAGACGACCTTGCGCTGGTCGTTGTTCACGGCGTCGTACTCGAGCAGGTTCTTGCGGATGTCGAAGTTGTGCGACTCCATCTTCCGCTGCACGCGCTCGATCATGCGCGTGACCATCGAGTGCTGAATCTCCTCGCCGTCCTGCATGCCGAGCTTGCCGAGGAAGTCGGAGACCCACTGCTTCGCGAAGATCCGCATCAGGTCGTCTTCGAGAGACAGGAAGAACTGCGACGAGCCGGGGTCACCCTGACGTCCCGCGCGGCCGCGGAGTTGGTTGTCGATGCGGCGCGCCTCGTGGCGCTCCGTGCCAACCACGTGCAGGCCGCCCTTCTCGGCGACGCCGGGTCCGAGGAGGATGTCGGTACCGCGGCCGGCCATGTTCGTCGCGATGGTCACTGCGCCCGTCTGGCCCGCCTTCACGATGATGTGGGCCTCGCGCTCGTGCTGCTTGGCGTTCAGGAGTTCGTGCGGGATCGGCGACGGAACGAGCGGCGTGTCCCACTTGAGACGGTCCGCGTCCTGCGCTGCGCGCTCCGCTGCGACGGCCTTCTCGTCGGACGGATCGGCCTTCTGCGGCGCGCGCGGTGCCGGAGCGCTCTTCAGGCACTGGCGCAGCGTCCGTCCCGAGAGCAGTCCGGACAGACTCTCGCTCTTCTCGACGCTGGTCGTGCCGACGAGCACGGGACGGCCCGCCTCGTAGGTCTTCGCGATCTCGGTGACGACCGCGCGGATCTTCTCCGGCTCCGTGCGGTAGATGAAGTCCTCGGACTGCGAGCGGCGCATGCGACGGTTCGACGGGATCGAGACCACGTCGAGCTTGTAGATCTGGTTGAACTCCTCCGCCTCCGTGAGCGCGGTGCCGGTCATGCCGCCGAGCTTGTCGTAGAGCCGGAAGAAGTTCTGGTACGTGATCGTCGCGAGCGTCTGGTTCTCCTCGCGGATCTGGAGGCCTTCCTTCGCCTCGACGGCCTGGTGCAGGCCGTCGCTCCACCGCCGCCCCTTCATCTTGCGGCCGGTGAACTCATCGACGATGACGACCTCGGGCCCTTCGCCCTCGTCCTGCACGACGTAGTGCTTGTCGAGCTTGTAGAGGTTGTTCCCCTTCAGCGCGACGTCGGTGTGGTGCACCCACTCCAGGTTGCCCGGGTCGTACATCGACCCGCCCTTCAGCTCCGTAGCCAGCAACTCGTGGATGCGCTCGATGCCCTCTTCGGTGAGGACCACGTGGTGGTCCTTCTCGTTGACCTCGAAGTGGCGCGTCTCCTCGAGCTGCTTCACGGCGCGGTCGGCGATGTAGTAGCGCTCGGTGGATTCCTCGGCAGTCCCCGCGATGATGAGAGGCGTGCGGGCCTCGTCGATCAGGATCGAGTCCACCTCGTCGATGATCGCGAAGAAGTGCTTGCCCTGCTGGCCCTGCTCCTCGAGCCGCAGCTTCATGTTGTCGCGGAGGTAGTCGAAGCCGAACTCGCTGTTCGTGCCGTAGGTGATGTCGCAGCGGTACTGCGGCACGCGGACGTGCGGCGCCATCTGCGCCTGGATCACGCCGACGTCGATGCCGAGCGTCTTGAAGACCGGGCCCATCCACTTCGCGTCGCGGCGCGCAAGATAGTCGTTCACCGTGACCACATGGACGCCGCGGCCGGCGAGCGCATTCAGGTACGCGGGCAGCGTCGCCACGAGCGTCTTGCCTTCGCCGGTCGCCATCTCCGCGATCCGCCCCTGGTGCAGCACGAGTCCGCCGAGCAACTGGACGTCGAAGTGGCGCATACCCATGGCGCGCTTGGCCGACTCGCGGCAGGCCGCGAACGCCTCCGGCAGCAGGTCGTCGAGCGTCTCGCCCTTCTTCAACCGCCCGCGGAACTCCGCCGTCTTGTCGCGGAGCTTGGCATCGGTCAGGCTCTCGAACTTGGGTTCGAGAGCGTTGACCTTCCCGACCACGGGTGCGAGGTCGCGCAGCACGCGCTCGTTCCGCGATCCGAAGATGCTCTTCAGTGCGCGCCCGATGAATTCCAGCTCCGCCATCGTGTCCGTCCGTTCCGGGGACTTCGTTCGTGAAGTCCCCACGAGCGTCCCTGCGGGCGAACCGCGTGCCGGACGGTTCCGGTCCCTTCCGAGCGGCGAAGGGCGGTCGAGCCTGCCGGGACGGCAGAACTAGTGTTTGTCGCCGGGGAGTTGGTGCCGGACGAAGGAAAGGAGCAGGGTTCGCTGGTAGGGCTTGACGACGAAGCCGTCGGCGGAGCAGTGTTCGGCCAGGTCCACCATGCCGGCTGTGGCGAGCAACACGGGCGTGTGTGCCGGCGCTTCCGTCCCGCCGGCGCAGTCGTGCTCCAGGTCGCGGAGGCGACGGACGACGTCCTCTCCGCTCATCCCCGGCATCTCGTAGTCCACGACCACCAGGTCCGGACGATCGGAGACGAACTTCTCGATCGCTTCGAGCCCCGACTCCGCCTCGATCACGCGGTACCCGCCACTCCGGAGGATGTTCACGGCACCTGCGCGAAGTCCCTTCTCGTCGTCCACCACCAGCACCAGCGGGCCGTCGCCGCACTCGGTCACCGGGCGGAGCTTCTTCGCCACGATCCGCGCCGTCGGCACGCCGGCCTTCCGCCAGGCGGTCTCGATCTTCGCCTTCAGCCGAAGATTGTGCAGGCGGAGATCCTGCCACTTGCCCCACTCGGGCGACCCCGGCTCGATGGGAGCGCGATCGTGCGTGTCCACCGACCACATGAACTCGTCGCGCTCGAGGAACTCCATCACCGCGATCTTCATGTGCGGGTAGCGGACGTTCCCGAGACGAAGGACGAAGTGCCGGAACTCGTCGCCACCCGGATTCGGCCGCGTCTCGCGCGTGAACAGGGCGAGCACGTCTGCGGCAGAGCGCAGCGCCGACGTGTCCACGGTGGCCCGGGGCGGCACGGCGCCGCCGGGATAGGCGCGCTCCAAGTAGAGGTCGAGGGCCTTGCGAAGGAGCGCCGGGGAGATCTCGTCGAGCTTCATCGATTCAACGCGGGTTCGTTCCCCCAACGTTACACGATCCGGGGGCCGGCGCAGGGTTCGCCGCAGGGGCGGGACTCGGCTGGACCGTTCCGATCAGCGTCTGGACGTCGCAGATCCCGGCGGTCCGAACGGCCGTTTCGACGTCCGCCGCGAGTCGCACAGGATGCCCCGGATCCCAGAAGCACGCCGTGCCGATCTGCACGGCCGTGGCTCCGGCGACCAGATACTCGAGGACGTCGTCTGCCTTCGCGATGCCCCCGATTCCGACGACCGGGATCTTCACCGCCGCAGCAACGCGCATGGTGGCGAGGAGCGCCATCGGCTTGATGGCCGGTCCGGAGAGGCCGGCGATCCCGCGCGGGAAGATCGTCTTCGCCCGCCGCCAGTCGATCGCGGTGCCGAGGTACGTGTTCACGCACGACAGGGCGTCGGCGCCGCCGCGCTCGGCGGCCTGCGCGATCGCCACGATGTCGCCCACATTCGGCGAGAGCTTCGCGAAGATCGGCAGCGGGTAGACCGCTCGGCAGCGGGCGACGATCCGCTCCGTCAGTTCCGGTTTGGCGCTGAAGTCGAGCCCTCCGGCGACGTTCGGGCAGGACAGGTTCAGCTCGAGCGCAGCGATCCCGACGAGTTCCCCCGCCCGGCGCGTCAGTTCGACGAACTCGTCCTCACTCTTCCCGGCGACGTTCAGGATGAACGGACAGGGCAGTTCGCGGATGCGCGGCAGCGTGTCGCGCACGAATCCGTCCCAGCCCGGGTTCATCAGGCCGATGGAGTTGAGCATTCCGCCCGCGGTCTCGAACGTGCGCGGCGGCGGGTTCCCGATCCGCGGCGTCATCGTCACGGTCTTCCCGACGACGCCCCCGATCTTCGACAGATCTGCGAGGCGCGCGAACTCGTAGCCAAGTCCGTAGGTGCCGCTCGCGGTCAGGATCGGATTGCGCAGTTCCAGCGAGCCGATCCGAACGGCCATCGAGACGGACGCGGCAGGCGGGGGCGCGGAAGGGGCGGTCATGGCTTCGCTCCGGCGGATGGATCGGACGGACCCGCCTCGGTCGGCGGACTCTGGTCCCCGCCGCGGTCCGGCGCGTCGTCGTCGTCGCCGTAGCGCACGAGGCACCAACCCAGCAGGATCACGCCGCAGACGATGAGAACGTCTGCCACATTGCTCGTGTACCAGTGCGTCTGCCAACCTCGCTCCGCGAAGGCGCGGGCCAGGCCCGAGTCTTGGGGGAGGTGCCAGTCCAGGAAGTCGCGCACGCCGGGGTGTGTGTCCTGCTCGACGAGCGGACGCAGGCTGCGATCGTAGAGGTTCCCCAGCGCCCCCCCGACGATCATCGAGAGGGAGAGCGACTGCGCGACATGGCCGCCCCTCAGCGCCCAGAGCTTCCACGCCATCCACACGATCACGCCGGATGTCAGTGCGGCTTTCGTCCACGCGGGCACCCACGCGAACGACCCGAAGGTCACGCCCTGGTTGTAGACGAGGATCGTCCGCCACCAGGGCGCGATCACTCCGACGAGATCGCCCTCGCGGAAGCCCGGCGCGGTCGCCTCCGGGTAGAAGACCAGATGCTTCGACCAGAGGTCCGCCGCAAGGCACGCTGCTGCGAGCGAGAACCAGAGGAGTTTCGTCCGGAGACGGGCGGCGTCCAAGGTCGCGGCGCCGATCAGACCGCGCCCTCGCGCGCCGACTGACACTTCACGCAGTAGCGAGCGTGCGGCAAGACTTCGAGGCGGCCGACGGGAATCATCAGCTCGCACTCCTCGCAGAGTCCGTACGTCTTGAGCTCCATCCGGCGGATCGCCTCGTCCACGTCCAACGAGAGCATGCGCTCGATCCACTACTTGTACTCGCGCCGGTACGCCGCAGGCGCCTCGACCGTCTTTGCCGGCTTCATCGGCACGAACGCGACCTGCGCGGGCCGCTCGGGGGCGGCCTTCGCGGGAGAGGCCTTTGCGGAACCCGCATGCTTGGCCGCCGCCTTGGCCTGGGACGGTGCGGCAGGAGACTTCGCCGACACGCTCGGAGTCGGGGACGACGTCGGTTTCGGCTTCGCACCAGTGCGATCGGGCTTCACCGCGATCGGACCCTTTGCGGACGCCTTCGCTGCCGGCTTCACGGTCGGTTTCTCGGCCGTCTTCTCAGCCGTCTTCTCGGCCGTCTTCACTTTGGCCTCCATGGTGGCCTTAGCGGAGACGCCGGTGCGGGACTTCACACCCGCCTTGACGGTCTTGTCGGCTGGAGTCTTCTTCGTACGATCGTTGCCCTTCGCCAAGGCATCCTCCTCGTCGCAGCTCGTTCCCAACCGCCGTTCCGGGTTTCCGGGCCGAAGGCGCGCGGAGTCTACCGAGCATGGACCGCTCCCGGAAGGACCAACACTCGACTTCCCAACGCCCGTTGGCGCCGCGCGCGGCACCGGCTGAGCGCCGGATCATGGACGGACGCAACCACCAATGAAGAAACGGGTTATCGCCGCGTCAGCGCAACCGCTCCCGCCCGACGCGGCCGACCACCTCGACTGGCTCCGCGTGGAGTGCGGCGTGGCGGACAACACACTGGCCGCCTACGCGGCCGACCTGGCGCTGTACGTCGCGTCCCTCGGCGGGCGCAGCATCCGAAAGGCCCGGGCCGACGATGTTGTCCAGTTTCTGGTCACTGAGGAGGCGCGCGGAATGGATGCCGCCACGCGGGCCCGCCGACTCGTCGCGGTCCGAGGTCTCCACCGCTGGCTGGCCGCCGAGAAACGCACGCCTGACGATCCGGCAGCCGAGATCGACACGCCCCGCCTCTGGCAACGCCTGCCGACGTATCTCACTCCCGAAGAGGTGGATGCGCTCATGGCGCTCGAGTCTGGGGAGACGCCCGCGTCGCTCCTGCGTCAGGCGGTGCTCGAAGTCCTCTACGGCTGCGGACTCCGGGCGTCGGAGTGCGCCGGCCTCCGGATCGACGGAGTCCGTTTCGACGAGGCGGTCGTCCGCGTGACCGGCAAGGGCGGGAAGACCCGGATCGTCCCGTTCGGGGGCCGGTGCCGCGACGCGATCCAGGCGTGGGTCGAGCGCGGGCGACCACGGTTCGTCCGCGGCGACGGCCGCGACCGGGGCGCGATGTTCCTCGCGCCCCGCGGCGCGCCGCTCCGCCGCGAGCACGTCTGGCTCATCGTGAAGCACCGACTGCGCGTGGCCGGGATCGCGAAGGACGCGTCGCCGCACACGCTGCGTCACTCGTTCGCCACCCACCTGCTCTGGGGCGGTGCCGACCTTCGCGTGGTCCAGATGATGCTCGGCCACGCGTCGCTCTCGACGACCCAGATCTACACGCGCGTCGAGGAGGGCCGACTGCGCCAGGTCCACGAGAAGTTCCACCCGCGCGGCTGACGAAGCCTCAGGGTTCGCGCAGGTGTTCCAGGATGCGCAACGCCCGCGTCCGACCGAGCCCCGGGACTTGGAGCAAGTCGTCGATCGAGGCGTCTCTGATGCCCTGCACGCTGCCGAACTTCTGGAGAAGCTCGCGGCGCCAGCGGTCTCCGACGCCGGTGATCGCGTCGAGGGCCGACTCCACCGCCATCTGCGAGCGGACCTTGCGGTGGTACGTGATGGCGAACCGGTGCGCTTCGTCGCGCATCCGCGTGAGCAGCAGCGTCTCGGCGGCGTCGGGCGCGGGGACGACCGGATCGTCCTGGTGCGGCAGGAAGATGCGCTCGAATCGGCCGATGCCGTCGCGATTCGCTCGCGCCTTCGCCAGGCCGACGATCGGCGCGTCGGGCCAGCCGACCTCCGCCAGCGCCGCGCGGGCCGACGAGAGCTGACCCTTGCCGCCGTCCACCACGATCAGGTCCGGGCGCTCGAGACGTTCGTCGCCGTCCACGCGGTAGCGGCGCCTCAGGATCTCGTTCATCGAGCCGAAGTCGTCGTTCGTGACGTTCTCGCGAATGCGGTAGTGCCGGTACCCGGATCGGTCCATGCGGCCGTCCACGCAGCGCACCATCGACGCGACGACCTCCTCACCCTGGAGATGGCTCACGTCGAAGCACTCGACGACCTCCGGCGGCGCGGGCAGCCGAGCCATCTCGGCGAGGCGGACGAGGGCGTCGCGGGCGACGGCGCGCGCCGTGCGCTGCGACTGGAGCGCGAGTTCCGCATTCCGCCTCGCCATGTCCAAGATGTCCTTCTGTGCCCCGCGCTGCGGCACGCGGACCTCGACTCTCGTTCCGCGCAACTCGGACAGATACGTCTCGAACACCTCCGCGTCCTCGGGCAGTTCCGGGACGAGCACCTCCGGCGGCACGTACTTCTCGGCGTCGTAGAACTGGCCGAGGAACGCCGCAACCACGTCTGCGTCCGTGCCCTCGGCGCGCGGGAGCGGAACGTCACGCACGGAGACGACCGCGCCGTCGCGGATGAACATCAAGATGGCCACGGCCGCGTTGCCTTCGCGGGCGATGCCCAGCACGTCGCGGTCGGTCGTGTCCGGGACGGCGACGCGCTGGCGCTCCAGCGTCCGCTCGAGCGACTGCAGGCGATCGCGCAGCAGCGCCGCGTTCTCGAACCGCATCGCCTCGGACTCCTCGACCATCCGGCGGCGGATGTCGGCGAGGACGTCGTCGCGGCGCCCGCGGAGCAGGTCCAGCGCGCCGGTCACGATCTCGTCGTATCTGGCCTTCGTCACGTGGTCGTGGCACGGTGCGGCGCAGCGACCAAGCTGCCAGTAGAGACACGGCGCGGCGATCGTCTCGAGTGTGTGGTCGGTGCACGAACGGAGCGGGAACAGCTCGCGGATCGCGCGGAGCGTCTGACGCAGCGCCTTCGCATCGACGTACGGACCGAAGTAGAGCGCGCCGTCGCGCTGGAACCGTCGGACGAGCGTGATCCGCGGGAACTGGTGGCGCAGGTCGATCCGGAGGCAGAGGTACCGCTTGTCGTCCCGCAGCCGCACGTTCGCCGGCGGCCGCTCCTTCTTGATGAAACTGTTCTCGAGGACGAGCGCCTCGGCCACCGTGCTCGTCAGGATGACCTGCACATCGCGCCAGCGCTTCAGGTACGGCGCGAGGTGCGGCCGCTCGATCGCCGCGCGATCGTCGAGATAGGAACGAACGCGCGATCTCAGGTTCGCGGCCTTGCCGACGTAGAGCACCCGCCCGCCGGAGTCCTTCAGCAGGTACACGCCGGCCGTCATCGGCAGCGCGGCAACGGCTTCGGCGAGTTCAGCGGGCTTCACGCGCACGATGTTGCCACATCGCGCGACCGAACGTCACAGCGGCGGCGTCGTCACATCTCCAGCGCGAGCGCCTCCATGCGCAGAACTTCGTCTCGGAGTTTCGCCGCGGCCTCGAAATCTAGATCCTTCGCCGCCTCGAACATCTGCTTGCGCAACTCGGCGATCCGCTTCTCCGCCTCTTCGAGCGTCCGCGGGATCTCCGGGCGGCGCTTCGATCCGAGCACCGGCGCGTCCTGGTCGTCGTCGTCCTCGTCGGCGTCGGGCAGCGTCATCAAGTCGCGCACGGGCTTGACGATCGTGGTCGGCGTGATGCCGTGCGCGAGGTTGTGCGCCTCCTGCTTCGTGCGGCGCGTGTTCGTCACGTCCATCGCGCGGCGCATCGAGTCGGTGACCTTGTCCGCATAGAGGATGACGCGGCCCTCGGCGTTGCGCGCGGCGCGGCCGAAGGTCTGGACGAGCGACGTCTCGGAGCGGAGGAACCCCTCGCGGTCGGCGTCGAGAATGGCGACGAGTGCGACCTCCGGCAGGTCGAGCCCCTCGCGGAGGAGGTTGATGCCGACGAGCACGTCGAACAGGCCGAGGCGCAGATCCCGCAGGATCTCCATCCGTTTCAGCGAGTCGATGTCGGAGTGGAGATACCGCACGCGGACGCCTGCGTTCGCGAGGTACTCGGTGAGTTCCTCCGCCATGCGTTTCGTCAATGTCGTCGCGAGTACGCGCCACTTCTTCGCGACGACCGCGCGGCACTCGTGGAGAAGGTCGTCCACCTGACGGCGCGCCGGGCGGATCTCCAGCGTCGGATCGAGCAGTCCCGTGGGACGCAGGATCTGCTGCACGGTGACGCCGCCCGCGAGCGCGATCTCCTGCGGCGCCGGAGTGGCGCTGACGAACAAGCGCTGTCCGACGCGCGTGTCGAACTCCTCGCGACGGAGCGGGCGATTGTCGAGCGCCGACGGCAGGCGGAACCCGTACTCGACGAGCACGTTCTTGCGCGACCGGTCGCCGTGGTACATCCCGCCGATCTGCGGGAGCGTCACGTGGCTCTCGTCGATGATGCAGAGGAAGTCGCGCGGGAAGTAGTCGAGCAGCGTGGACGGCGGCTCACCGGCGGCGCGTCCGTCAAGCCAGCGCGAGTAGTTCTCGATGCCGTGGCAGAAGCCGACTTCGCGGAGCATCTCGAGGTCGAACCGCGTGCGCTGCTCGATCCGTTCGGCCTCCAGCGGCTTGTTCTTGTCGCGGAACCACTGGAGCCGCTGTTCGAGCTCGGCTTCGATCCCGTCGCACGCGGCGAGCATCCGATCTTTCGGCTGCACGTAGTGACTGCCGGGGTGGATCGAGATCTCGGAGAGCTCCGACAACTCCTCGCCCGTGAGCGGGTCGATCTCGGAGAGCCGGTCGACGTCGTCGCCGAAGAACTCGATCCGGATCGTCTTCGCGTCCTCGTAGATCGGGAACACGTCCACCACGTCGCCGCGGACGCGGAACGTCCCCCGCTTGTGCTCGAAGTCGTTGCGCTTGTACTGGAGCACCGTGAGGTCGCGGAGCAGGATGTCGCGCTCCATCGACGCGCCGCGCTGGATCAGGATGCGCATGGCGCGGTAGGCGTCGGGGGAGCCGAGGCCGTAGATGCACGACACCGACGCCACGACGATCACGTCGCGCCGCTCCAGCACGTTCCTCGTGGCCGCGTGGCGCATCCGGTCGATGCGCTCGTTGATGCTCGAGTCCTTCTCGATGTACGTGTCGGTCGAGGGGACGTACGCCTCGGGCTGGTAGTAGTCGTAGTAGCTGATGAAGTACTCGACCGCGTTCTCTGGGAAGAGGTCCTTGAACTCGGAGTAGAGCTGCGCCGCGAGGGTCTTGTTCGGGGCGAGGACGATCGCGGGGCGCTGGAGCGCGGCGATCACGTGCGCGACCGTGAACGTCTTGCCGGACCCGGTGACGCCGAGGAGGACCTGAGACTCCTTCCCGTCACGGAATCCCTGGGTCAGGGCCGCGATCGCGGGCCCCTGGTCGCCTGCCGGCGCAAAGTCGCTGCGAAGACGGAGAGGTGTGGAGGCGATGACTGGGTATCCTGTCGTGATGGCCCGCGCCCGAGCCGCGGACCGACGCGCCCACGCGCTAGGAGGACTCGTCGATGGCTGAAGAGATCGTCGCCTGCCCAGGATGCGGGAAGAAGTTCAAGATCCCCGACGGCGCGCCCGGCGGGGCGTTCCAGTGCACGGCGTGCAACGCCAACGTGCCCTACGGGAAGGCCGCACGCCCAACGGGCCCCGCGCGCGGAGCGCCCGCGAAGGCTGCCGCTCCTGCGGCGAAGCCCGCCGCGAAGGGACCTGTGAAGTCCGCGCACGCGGCGCCGGCGGCGAAGTCGGCCCGCGGAGCGGCCGGCAAGCGACACGCGCGCGCCACGGACGACGAGGAGACCGATGACCGCGGCCACCGCGGCCACGGCGGCAAGGACCGGAACAAGGACAACAAGACGGTCCTGTGGGTCTCCGTCGGTGTCGTTGGGCTCGTGGCGGTCATCGGCATCGCACTGGCGATGCGGAAGAAGCCTGAACCCGCGCCGGTCGCACACAAGCCGGATCCGACGGTCGTAACGCCGCCCCCTGCGCCGGTGGCACCGGTCGTGCAGCCCACGACACCTGCCGCCGCAGGCGCCGCCGGAAGCGGTGACGCCCCGAAGGTCGAAGGCGCCTCGGGCATCGGCGGCACGAAGCCGTCGGACTCGACCTCCGCCGCCGGATGGTCGAGCAAGGGCGACGAGATCTACATTCACGTCGAGGACATCGCGGGCGTCACGCCCGAGGAACGCTCCGACATGGACAAGCTCGTGGCCACCTTCGTCGATCGCGACTCGGGCAAGCCCGGCATCGACGCGCGCAACAAGCTGAAGAAGCTCGGGCGCAAAGCCGTACCCGCGCTGCTCTCGGCGTTCGAGACCCACTGGAAGGGCAAGAAGTGGGACGACGACCTGGAGAAGTTCGCGTCGTTCCAGGTCCAGCAACTCATGGTGGACATCTCGAAGGCCGACCGGCCGGGCGGCGACTTCGTCGCCCGCTACGTTCCGCAGGATCCGAAGTCCGTGGACGCGAAGACGTTCGAGCGCGCCGCCCGTATGTGGGTGAACTGGTGGCACAGCAAGGGCAAGAACATCGAGAAGTTCAAGGACTTCCCCGAGTAGGCGACGTGCACACGGGCGTCCGGTTCGGGACGGCGACCGCGATTGCGGTCGCCGTCGTCGTGTCCACTCTGCTCACGATCACAGCGTGCGGCGGACCGCGGCGCCCCGCCGCGCCGAAGCCGGACCGCGACGTGCTCGCGCTGATCGGCGGCGGCAACCCGGATGCTGCGCCCGACCTGGGCACGCTGCTCGCCAGCTACCCCCTCGGCGACGCACCGTTCCGCGCGGATCTGCTGGCGTCGAACGACTCCTGCTCCGTCTTCCTCGTGCAATCGCGCGCCGGAGTGCCGGAGCACTTTCACCGAACGCACCGGGAGCGGGCGTGGGTCCTCGCGGGGAGCGGAACCTGCGTGATCGGCGAGTCCAGCTACCCGGCGGTCGCCGGGTCGGTGTTCAACGTGGCGCCGCAGAAGGTGCACCGTGTCGATGCCGAAGGCGATGCCCCGCTGGTGGCGCTCGCGGTGTTCGAACCGCCCCTGGCGTCGATCGACGCGGACCGCGTGAACACAGGGAAGTAGAACGGCTTCCCGATCGCGTTCAGTCGGCGAGTTCTTCGACGATCGCGCCGATCTCCCGCAGCCACGCGATCGCCGCGCGCACGTCGTCAGGGGCGCCGTCGATGTGAAGCGCCATGAGGGCGATCTCATCCGTGATGCTGGCGCCCCGGATGTTCGTCTTCACCGGGTAGCGCCGGATCAGGTCGTGCAGGATCGGCTGCTGGATGAGCCGCTGCGGGAACGTGAGGAAGAGCTTGGCTGTCACGACGGGAGGTTAGCGCTTCCGGCTGGAGATCGCGACGAGGACCCCGGCGGCGGCGAGCACGGCGAGTGACCACGGGACCGCCGCGGGCGGAACCGACGGGTAGTACTGCCCCACGAGCGACAGCCCCGGCACGCCGGCGTCCGGTCCGTCGTAGAGCCAGGGCATTCTCTGGAAATCCACCCCGAGCCCGCCGGAGGACGACGTCATCGCGGCGAGGGGGTTCGCGGCGAGGACGAGGGCCGCCCGCGACGGCGCTGACGGTGAACTCCGCTCCCACTCGATCCATGGGTCGGCGACGAAGATCAACGCCATCGGGACGCAGGCGAGTCCTGCACCGACGAACATCGAATGCGCGTCGGGCATGCCGACGCGCCGTAGGACGGACGTGAGGCCGAACGCCAGCACGGCGACGGCCGCGACAACCAGGCCAGCACCCAAAGGTCCGCCGGCCACGCCGCCCGCGGTCAGCCCTGCCGTGGCGGCGGCGCACCAAGCAAGGATCGCGATGCGTGCCGCAGTGGCAAGTCCGGCCGACATGGAGCGGTCGGCGGCGCCGGCGCGGGCCGCGAGCGGGATGGCCGCCGCGAGAATCACGGTCGTCGCAGCGGACGCGAGTTCCGGCGCCGAGGGACCCGACGCAGCCACGCGCACTGCGACACCGACGCACGCTGCTGACGCGACCGCTGCCGACGCGGCCATGGCGCCGCCGCGGCCGGCGAGGCCGCGGGTCGGCGCGCGTGAGTCCGCGTCGGACGTCACGTCAGTTCGCGATCACCGCTTGCAGGCCGAGAGCGCGGTCAGCGCGAAGCTCGTGGCGACGATCGGGTTGCCCTCGTCCCACTTCGACTCCTGCGAGTTGACCCACGAACCGTCGGGCTGCTGGAGTTTGGCGAGATGCGCCGCGAGTTCGGTGCGCCAGTCGATCTTCTTTCCGCCGACGTCGATCGTGTCGATCCCCGCGAGCGGGAGCGTCTTCCCCATCGTCGCGTACATGTAGTACAGCGCCGCGAACTGCATCTTCTCGGGCATGCCGGGGTTCTTCGACAGTTCCCAGTTCTTGGAGATCCACTCGACGGCCGACTTCACGCGTCCGTCCGACGCGGGAAGCCCGGCCAGGTGGTAGCAACGCAGGAGCGCGTAGGTCATCGACCCGTAGCTCTTCAGCGTGCGCGTGCCGTCGGGGCGCTCGTCGAATCCGGCCTTGCTGTCGCCGGGGCGGTAGTTGGCGCCGCCGTCGTTGGCGCGCACGTACGTCTTGCCGTCCTTGTCCTTCCACTCGGCCGGCTCGCCGGCAGTCTCGTTCTCCTTGCGGTTCTGCGTGCGGTTCAGGAAGTCCAGCGCGGCCTTCATCGCCGGGTCGTCTTCGGAGACGCCGGCCGCGCGAAGGCTGGCGAGGGCGAACTGCGTGTTGGAAAGGTCCGACCGCGTCTTGTCGGAACCGTAGCCGATGCCGCCGTACGTCGAGTTGTCGCGCTCGAGGAACTGGAACGTCCGCAGCTTCTCGGCGCACTTCGCGATCGCCGACTTCGCATCCGCCCGGCCGCTCGCGGTGAGGGCCATGACGACGACGCTGACCGTGTAGTTCGGCGCCTGCGCGTTCTTGATCGAGCCGTCGGTGTCAACTTCAGCGAGCAGAGCGTCGATCGCCTTGTTCGCGATGGCCTTGTCCTTCTCGCGAAGACCGCCGGGGCGCTCGAACAGCGCGGCCGCGGCGATCGCGGAGTACGCGGTGGATGGCACCCCCTCCTTCGCGAACCAGACGCCGTCTTTCTGGATCGAGAGCAGGTAATCGAGCCCGCGATCGTAGGTGGCCAGGACCGTCTCGGGTGCCTTCGCGGGCTCGGCGGGCGTCTTCGCCGGGACCGGCGCCGGGACTGGCGAGTCATGCGGTGTCGCCGGCTGCACGGGCGCAGGCTTCACGGGGTCGCCGCACGCTCCAAGCGATGCGGCCAGGAGCGCGGCGACGGTCAAGACGAGGCAGGCACGGGGTGACGACATGGGGTCTCCTCTGGATGGGCCTCCCTATCTCAACGGACGGGGCGCGCCGAAGGTGCGGTGAATCCGGCCGAGCCGGCCGTCGGCAGCCCGACCGTCGCCTTCGCACGGGAGCCCGCGACGAGCTGCCTACATGTCGCGCTTCGCATCGGCGAGCAGCTTCTGGAACTGCGTCCGGTGGGCGTCAACCTCGCCGAGCACCGCTTCGGATCGCTTCGCCGATCGCGCCGCCGGGATGACCACGGTGACGTTCGCGGCGAGCGCCTGGAAGAACTCCTCCGTCGCCACGACGAACCTGCGGAAGGCCTTGGAACGCTCGTCGGAGTCATAGCGGCTGTCGCGGATCGCGCGGATGGACGGGAGAACCGACTTCTCCAGTGCATCGACCGCCGCCGACACTTCGCCCTTCCCCTCGATGGCCTTCGAGTACGCGCCGCTCAGGAACCCGTCGCGGATCGCAACGACTTCCGACAGGCGATGGTCGGGCGCCTCCTCTCCGATCACGGATGCGTAGGCAGAGCGCGCGGCGTCCATTGCGGCTTGCGTCTGCACGACCGTGGCGAGCGCGTCGAGCTTCGGCGCCAGTTCGATGCGCCGTAGCTCGAGCGTGATGAACTCCCTGCGGCCGCGCGCGTACTCAACCATCTCGCCCCGGGCTGCCGCCATGCGTTCGTGCCCCGGCTCCAGCGCGAGGAGCGATGCCTCGAGGTCTGCATAGTACTTCAGACCCTGCTCCTCAAGCTGACGGCGGTACGCCGCGACGCCGCGGGCGTCGCCCTGGTCGTTCGCGCGTTCGGCGAGCTGCGACCAGAACGCCGCCTCTTTCTGGAGGAGCGGTGTCACGGTAGTCACGAACGGCGTGTACGCCTTCGAGAGGTCAGACGGTCCGCAACCGGTGAGACCGGCGAGGACCATGCCTGCGACGGCAACGACCGCGAAGACCGCGGCGAACGTCGGCGCCAGCCGACTGCGCAGAGTCAAGTGCTTCCACATTCCCGTATCGGACGCGCGGACCACGACAACCGGGAAGGAAAACGGGCCCCAGACACGGGCGCTGGCGGGGACGGAGATCCCAGGTACACTCGTCGGAGCGCGCGAGGAACCGAGAGAGCGAGCGTCCATGACGAATCGGGTCGCAGTCATCATCTCCCTTCTGGTCCTCGTCGTGATCTCGCTGCTCCCACTGGCCCGGACGGTCGCCGAGTCGTTCATCGTGCGCGACAACGCCGGTCGGCTGGTCGAGGTCACCACGGAGCGATACCGCGACTTGTTCGTCGGCCAGGCTGCCCCGTCTGCGACGCCCAACGGCAGCGGGGTCGCGACTCCGAACGCGAACGCGGACGAGACCCCCGCGAACCGGCCCGCATGGAAGCGATGGACCTTCCTCGGGAACAGCGCGGCGATCGCTCTCGTCGCAGCGCTGCTGGCACTCGCGGTCGGCGTGCCGTACGCGCTGCTCGTCGCGCGGACCGACGTTCCGCTCCGCGGGTTCCTCGGCGTCGCGTACGGCGCTCCGCTCGTGCTTCCGCCGCTGCTCGTCGGCGTCGCGTGGTCGTACATCCCGTTCCTGGCACCCGCCCGCCAGGACGCGATCCCGGAGCCAAGCCTCTGGGACGGTCCGATCGCGATCTTCCGTGCCGGCGCTGCCTTCGCGCTCTGCTACTTCCCTCTCGTCGTGCTGTTCGCCACGCGCGCCGTGCGCCGGGTGCCGGCGGCGCTGGAAGACGCGGCGCGACTGGTGGCCGGCCCGTGGACGTCGATCCGCCGCGTGACGCTCCCACTCGCCGCGCCGACGATCCTCGCGTCCGGGCTGTTCGTCTTCCTTTTCGCGCTCGAGGACTTCGCCCTCGTGGACTTCCTCAACTGGGTGCGGCCGGTCGGGCAGCGCGTCGGCGTGTACCCCTACGAGTCGTTCACCGCGTGGACGAAGTCCCAGGGCGAGGGGATCGCAACGGCGCTCGGGATGCCCCTCGTTCTGACGGGAATCGCCCTGTTGGTGGTGATTCACCGGCTCACCGTGAAGGACGCGCGCACCGGCGGCGGCGGATCGTTCCGTGAAGCCGAGCCGTGGAAGCTGGGGCGATGGCGGTGGCCCGCCGCGCTCTCGGCGCTCCTCCTCCTCGGCGTGGCCGCGGGTCTACCGGTCGGCGGGCTGATCTGGAAAGCGGGCCAGGGCGGACTGACCGCCTACCGCAACGTGTGGCATCTCGTCGCCGGCGCGGACTCGCAAGGCCACGAGTTGGCATGGAGTCTCTGGTTCTCCGTCGCTGCGGCCGTCATCGCCGTCCCGGTCGCCTGGCCGCTCGCTCACCACGCGGCGCGTCGGAAGGTCATCTGGCCACTCGTGGTCGCATTCCTGCCGCTCGCTCTGCCCCCCATCTTCCTCGGCGCCGGATCCCTCCGCCTCTACGACCTGCAAGCGCTCGCGTTCACGCTCCCCGACGGATCCACGCGGAACCCGTTCGTCGATCCGGACTCGCCGCGCCTGGGGACGGTGCTCCTTCTCGTCGCCAAGTACGTACCGTTCGCGGTCGCGGCGCTCTGGGCTGCGTTCCTCGGCGTGGACCCGGACCTCGAAGGCGCGGCAGCGACGGCGGGCGTCCGCCCGCTCGACCGCGCGCTCGGCGTGCTCGCCCCGCTCGTCCGCCCCGCTCTCGTGCTCTCGCTCGTTCTCGTGTTCGTGTTCTCGCTGCGGGAAATCGACACGACCGTGCTGCTCTCGTCCGAGACGCTGATGCGGAAGATCTACACGATGGTCCACTTCCAGCGGGACGAGCAGGTCGCGGCACTCTGCGTCGTTCTCGTCGCGCTCGAGGCGCTTCCGTTCGCGTTCCTCTCCCTGCTGATGCCGCGCCCCGCGACCGCGCCCGACGGGCCCACCGCGTGACCGACGGCGCCGACGAGCGCTCGCCGGGGGTGCGGGCGGTGCTGCTCGCGGCAGTGCTCGCAGCGGTCGCGATGAGCGTGCGGCTCCAGACGCTCCACGGGATGAACGACGCGAATCCGCTGTTCCGCGTGACGGTGTTGGACGAAGCGGTGTATCTCCGCGAGGCTGCGCGCTTCCGGAGCGGCGGCGGTTGGACGTCCTCGCTCGTCTCGCTCTTCTGGCCCTGGATCCTGTCGGTCCTCGGAGCGGTGGATCGGAACTCGGCGGCGCTCGTCAATGTCGTGATCGGGTCGATGACGACCGTGCTCGCCACCGTCGGCGCGGCGAAGCTCACGCGCTCGCTCGTCGCAGGTGCCGTGGCGGGCCTGATCTGCGCACTCTCCGGCGCCATGGTCTTCCAGGACGTCACGGTCCAGATCGAGCCGGTGATCGCATTCTCGGTGCTCGCGTCGGCCCTGGCCCTGGCGGCAGCCGCGCGCCGCCCGACCGCAGTTCGGCTCGCGATCGCAGGCGCGGCGGTCGGAGTCGCGACACTCGCGCGCGGAACGAACGTCGCGCTCGTACTCGGCGCTCTGCCCGCGCTGGGTGCCGGAGTTCCCGCGGGACCTTGCGCAGGCGGGGCAAGCCGCGTGGTGGCGAGTCGGTGGATCCGCGCGGCGATCCTGTTCGTGGGCGTGGCCGCGCCGGTCGCCCTCTTCGATCGTGCCGTCGGCGCGCTGCCGACGAGCGGCGGCGTGAACGTCTGGCTCGGCAACAACGAGTGGTCGCGCGACACGCTCTCCTTCGGCACCGACGAGTTCCCGATGGACCCGGACGCAGAGGCTGCCGCCGTGGCCCGGATCGCCGCCGCGTCGGAGGGCCGGGACCTCACGCCGCCCGAGATCAACTCGTGGTGGGTGCGCCGCGCGGCGCGGGAGATCGCATCGCACCCGGGCGCGTCGATCGTCCACTTCGCGACGAAGCTGATCCTCGTCGTCTATCCGGACGACATGGGCGGCAACCACGACGCGGTGCTCGAGAGCGAGTTCGCCGCGCCGCTGCGCGTGCTGCCCGTCACGTTCGCTTGGGTCCTCGTCGTCGGCGCGGCCGGGTTCGTTCTCACGCGGAAGGTGGTCCCCGGCGCCACCGCCATGGGGCTGGCGGCGGCGGGCGTCGTGGGTGCTCTGGTCATCGTCTTCCCGCTCACGCGCTACGTGGCGCCGCTCGTTCCGACGGCCGCAGTCCTCGCAGGAGCCGGCGCGTCGGTGCTCCTGCGGGCCGATCGCGACCGGCGAACCGCGGCTGCGGCGGGCGTGACCGTCGCGGCGCTCGTCACGGCGTCGTTCGCCGGAAGTCTGATGCGCCCATCGAATCGCGCCGAAGCCCTCATGAACCTGGGGGTCGCCGCGATGAACACGGGCGTCGGAGACTCCGATCGGTTCTTCCGGCGGTCGGCGGAAGCCGATGCAACGTACGCTCCCCCATTGGTCATGCTCGGCGCGCGCGCGTTCGACAGCGGGAAGTTCGACGAAGCGCTCGCGCGGTTCGATTCAGCGGTCGCGATCGCCTGGGAGAACCCGAAGTTCGTCGCGGCTGCCCGCGATGCGCTCCTCGGCCGATGTCGTTCGTTGGCGTCGCTCGGCCGATTCGCGGAGGCACTCGAAACCGCAGACCGAGCAGCCGCGGTGTTCAAGCAGGACGCTGAGTTCCCGGCCGAAGGGGCGCTCATCGCCCTTGCGATGCGAGACACCGGCGGCGCCCGCCGCCGCGTCGCCATGGCGCGCCAACTCGACCCTGCGAACGAGCGGGTGATACAGGCGGAGAGCGCCCTCGGCGAACGACGGTAGTCACCAGTCCTGCGTGGCGCCCTCGACGACCGCGTCGTACGACTCGACGAGCCGCTTCGTCACCGGCCCCGGCACGCCGGATCCGACGGGCTTTCCGTCGATCCGCACGACCGGGCTCACGCCCCTCACGCTGCCGGTGAGCATGACCTCGTCCGCGCCCGCCATGTCGGCGTATCCGTAGCGACCTTCGTGCACGACGGCGCCGAGGTCCTTCCGCATCGTCCAGATGAGGAGCGTGCGCGTGATGCCGGCCAGGATGCCGCAGTCGTGCGACGGCGTGAACAGCTCGCCCCCGCGCACCCAGAAGACGTTCGCCGTCGTGGCCTCGGTGACGTGGCCGTCCACGTTGAGCATGACGGCGTCTTCGCCGCCGGCGCGGTGCGCCTCGACGAGCGCCAGCACGTTGTTCAGATAGTTCCCGGTCTTCGCCGCGGGAGCGAGCGCGCGGCGGTCGTTCCGGAGCCGAGCCGGGACCACGATCGACGCGCCTCGATGGAGTTCCTCCGCGGTCGGCGTCCGAAGCGGCATCGCGTAGATCAGCATCGACGGCGAGAAGCACGGCTCCGGCGCGAGCGTCATCGGCCCGGGACCGCGGGTGACGACGATCCGCACGTAGCACTCCGGGAACGACGTCGCGGCGACGGCGTCGCGCATGCGCGCCGCCATCTCGGCGTCGGTCCATGGGAGAACGAGGTACGTCTGGTTCGCGGACGCGCGGAGGCGCTCCAGGTGCTCCGCGAGGGCAACCGGACGGCGGCGGTTCGTCCGGACGACTTCATAGATCGAGTCGCCGAACAGGAACCCGTGATCCATCGCGTTCACGCGCGCATCGGCGATCGGGACGATCTTCCCGTCCACCGAGACAACGCCTTCGGCCGCGGGCGCGCTCATGCTGCCTCCCCGAGCCAGCGGCGCACAAAGCCCTCCATGAACGCCGCGCCCACGGGCAGGCAGTCCTCGTGGACGTCGAAGCTCGGATGGTGATGCGGGAACGACGTGCGGCGTGTGCCGTCGCTCGCGCCGATGAAGGCGAACACCCCGGGCACCGCCTCGAGTGCGAGACTCATGTCTTCGCCGCCCATCGAGGGCTCCGACGCGACGACGTTCTTCTTCCCGACGACATCCTCTGCGACCGACCACGCCAGGTCCGTCATCGCCAGGTCGTTCACGGTCGCCGGCAGGAAGAACTCGTAGTGAACGTGAGCCTTCGCGCCGAGCGCCTTCGCCACGTTGCTGACGATGCGCTTGAACTCGCGTGCGACATGCCGACGCACGGTCGGGTCAAACGTCCGCACCGTGCCGCGGAGCACGGCTTCGGGCGGGATCACGTTGAAGGCCGTGCCCGCCTGGAACGAAGCCACGGTGACGACGGCTTGGTGGAAGGGCGAAACGCGCCGGGAGACGATCGTCTGCAACGCAGTGACGACCTGCGCCGCCACCACGATGGGGTCGGTCGAGCGGTGCGGATACGCCGCGTGTCCGCCGAACCCCTCGATGCGCACCTCGAACTGATCCACGGCTGCCATGCACGGGCCGCGGACGAGGCCGATCCGGCCGACCGGCTCCGCCTGCCACACGTGAACGCCGACCGCAGCGTCCACCTTGGGACCGCCGAGGAGGCCGTCGTCGATGCACTTGCCCATTCCGTTCGCGCCTTCCTCGCCGGGCTGGAAGAAGAGCTTCACGGCGCCCCGCTCCGGCGGCCGCGCGACGAGGTTCCGCGCCGCCTCGATCAGGCCCGCGACGTGACAGTCGTGGCCGCAGGCGTGCATCGCGCCCACGTTTCTCGATCGGAACGGAAGCTTCGTCGCCTCCGTCACGGGGAGACCGTCGATGTCGGCGCGCGCGAGGATCGTGCGACCGGGGGTCGGTCGGCCGACCATCGCCGTGACGCCCGTGCCGGCGAGGTGCTTCGTCCGCAGCCCGAGGTCCTTCAGCCATCCGTCGATCGTGGCCGCGGTGGCGGTCTCGAGCATCGACAGCTCGGGCATCTCGTGGAGGTGACGACGGACACTCTTCAAGTCGGGTACGGCCATGGGTCGCCTCCGGAACGAAGCACGGCGGGGCGCCGAGGCGCCCCGCCGTGGGGGATTGTCCGTCACTCCGCCGTGTGCGCGGAGAACTCCGTCAGGCCGCGACCGGCTCCTGACGACGCAGCTCGGAGACGAGCTCGTCGCGATGGACACCGCTCTCCTGGCTCAGGATCTTCAGGAAGATCCGGCAGCTCCGGTCGCCCGTGAGGTCGCTCGCGAACGCCGAGAACGCGCGGGATTCCTCCGCGATCCGGATTGCGATGCGAATGGCGTCCACGTAGCCCGCATTCGACGTGCGCGCGATCTGCTCGACCGCCTCGTGGACCTGCGACAGCGTCGGCGTGTCCGACGTCGTGACGTGGCCGCACAGCTCGCGGCGGTGCTTCATCAGGATCTTGCGCTGATCCTTCTCGTCCTGCGCCATCCGGCGGAACCACCGACGGTGTTCCACTTCGTCCTGCACGGAGGCCATGCGCCCGAAGAACTGCGCCGCGATCTCCTTCTCGCGGACCAATCGGTCCAACACCGCACGGAGGCGGACTGCGTCCTCAACGTTCATGCCCTGTTCCTTCCTTCCTCGGATGGGTTCTTCGCGTCCATCCCGGCGGTGCCCACGTCGGGAGCCCATCGGACGCGTGGGCCGGATGGTAGAGATTGCCCAGACCCTGTCAAGGGGGTCGGCGAGATTCTTACTACTTCGGCCGGGCGGGTGTGGAAACTGAGGGATTCTCTCCACACCGGCCCCGAATTGTCGCGCGCCCGGCCCCCGACTGGGTCCGGGCTGTGGATAGGCTCGGCGGCCGCGCGAAAGTCCCGGAGGGACTGTCACTTCATGCGTGCGCGACGTCCGATCGATGGAATCAGCCGACGCGGCGGAGTCGCGGCCCGAACGCGGAAGCCGTGGAAGCGCGCAGGCGCGCCGAACCTGCCCGGCTCGGCCCAGGCGAATCGCTCGCCTAGCCCGGATCATTCACGAAGCTCCGCGGGAGAACGGCGTGCAACGTAGGAACGGCTTGCCATGCACGCCGATCCGAGGCTCGCTCGCCCGACGACACACCGTCCTGGACGAGATCCGCGGAGCTGACCGCAAGGCGGGACCCGCAGCGTCGGCTTCGTCAAGCCACGCAAGGGTCCCAACGCAGCGGGCGGCCCGCGGGCTCGTCCAGGCGCGGAGCTTCGGTCGAGTCGAGGAGCGGCGCGGTGGCGACAGTGCCGTTTCCGTCTCCGCTCCCCGCTCATCAAACCGGACGTGCGG
>JAIOPE010000008.1 GCA_021414065.1 Planctomycetota bacterium | reverse complement strand
GCCGCACTCGGCGCAGAAGCGAGCGGTGGGCGTGAGAGCCGCGCCGCAGCCGACGCAGAAGCGCCCCGGCGATCCGGGAGCGGCCCCGGCAGGCGAAGACGTCGGAACGGCCGCAGCAGCGGGGACAGTGGAAGCCACCCGGGTGGGTGCGGGCGCTGCGGGCGCTGCTGCTGGTGCGACGCCGCCCGTCGGGTCGGCGTCGGGGATCGAGATCGCCTCGCCGAGCAAGATCGCCATGCGATCGCTCAGTTCGGTGAGGGAGAGGTTCTGGTGGTTCACCGCGACGCGGCCGTCCGCCCCGCGATCGATCATCGCCAGGTGATTTCCGAACGCGGTCGGCGCGAGGAAACCGCGGTGCAGTACGCGCTCTCCGGTGCACGTCAGAGCCGCGTGCTCGAAGCCCACGGCCATCCCCCACGTGCGGAAGAACTCGACCCCCATCGTGCGCCCGGCCTCGCCGAAGACGAGCACGCTGCGCCCGCCCTCTTCGCGGCCGGAGGTGAAGAACCCCAGTCGTTCGAGCAGGTCCACGTGCTCACCGCCGGCGTCGAATCCGCGCAGGTCGAGCCCCGGCGTGAGCACGACGAACGACGGCAGCAGCCAGCGCAGGTCGCCACTCTTCAGCGACTGACCGATCGACGTACCGAACTCGTCGGTGCCGATCGTCGGTTCACGCTTCGGCTGATAGGCGAGCTGACTCGCATAGGCCGAGCGACGGAATGCGTCGATGGAGTGCAGCGCGTAGACGAACCCCTCGAGCGAGAGCGGCGGAGGGAGGAAGTTCGGCCCAGCCTCGTCGACGCGCGTCGCGACGGTGTCGAGCCACCACGCGAGGTAGTCCGCGGCCGACGCGAACGTCTGCACGAGGTACGAGCCCTCGAACGACGGCACGATCACGACGAACGCGCCGCCCTGGCCGTGAACGTGACACGCCGAGAGGTC
Organism: Planctomycetota bacterium; assembly: GCA_021414065.1. Classification (GTDB taxonomy): domain Bacteria; phylum Planctomycetota; class JAJSAM01; order JAJSAM01; family JAJVHW01; genus JAIOPE01. The sequence goes on along the minus strand of JAIOPE010000008.1, from coordinate 21,298 downwards.
GCTCGCCGGGACCTGGCCGCCCCCGGTGCGCTGCCGGAGGCAGAGCGTCGGCTGGGCGATCGTGTAGCAGGCGCGACGGACGAGCGGGTCCGATGCGGTGGTGCGCAGTTCGGCGCTGGGTGCGCGACTGCCCGGAACGTACGCGAAGAGAGTCTCGCGGAGCGGGCTCAGCGCGTTGCAGCGCAGCCCGAACGCGTCGGTGAACAGCGGGCCCAGATCGTCGCCTGCGATCTGGAACGCGTGGATCTCCAGGGTCTTCTCGGTGCTCGCGTTCACGGTCACGGTCATGCTCCTTCTCCATCCTGGTCACCGTCGTCGAACACAGTCATCACGCGCCCCCGCCGGACGAACACCGGCTCGTGACGGCCGGCGATCGCCAGGTACGGACAGTCGTCGGTCGTGCTGCGAAGCGTGAGGGTCGCGTCGCCCGGCGCGATCCACAGCAGGCGTCCACGTCGGATCCACGGCGCGAGGTCGAAGTCGAAGTCCTCGCGGACGTCGGCGACGTGCCCCCAACCGGCGGCAGATCCTGCGACCGGCACGGCGTACTGATCGCGACCCCAGTCGTCGATGCGTTCAACGTCATCGGGCTGCACCTGCGCGAAGTACGCGATGGCCCACGCGCGGGCGCCGCCGACCTCGGTCTGCGACACGACGGCGCGCAGTCCCGGCAGGGCGAGGAGTCGCGGCACGACCCACGGGGCGCCGGGGCCGGGCCGCACGATGAACTCGGTCGAGGGCGCGCCCGCGGCGAGGTCCACGGCGCCCGCCATCGCGAAGAACGTCGCGGGGCGTTCGTCGGTCGGCCGCACCGACGCCTCGCTGTTCCACCAGAGGCCGTCGATTCCGAACGTGTCGATCGCCTGGCGCAGGACATTGCCCGTGAAGGGACACCGCGACAGCTCGACGCGCGGCAGGCCGTCGGTGTACCGCACGCAGATCGCGGAGATGCGGTCGCTCGCTGCGGCGAGCGCCTGCGGGGCCGGGCACGACGCCGCGTTCCACGGCTGCTCGGCCCGTTCCAGCAGTTCGACCAGGCGCGCGAACTCATCGAGGAGTTCACGGCGCTCCGTGGCGCCCATCAGCGTGTTCGTCATACGACGCCTCGAATGTCGGGCTTCGCGACTTCGGGAATGTTGAAGTGGGATCCGACAAATCGGCCGCCGGCGGCGCCGGCGCGATCCGTCTCCCCACCGATGGCGGTGATGAGAGGCTCGCCCGCGTGAGCTTCCGTGATGACGACGCCGTTCTCGATCTTCGCTGGCACGGTGGCAGCGTGGCTCGTCGCGATGCTCGACTTCATCCCGGCTTCCTTGGCGTTGGACGTGACCCAGTCGAGGTGCGCCGGGTGCTGCGCGCTGAACGGCGGCTGCTGCAACTCCTTGATGATCCGGTCGCGCACGGCGTCGGGCAGCTTCTCTCCGTTCGCTCCCGTGACTTGGAAGATGTCGTAGTCGCCTGCGTACGGCTTTCCGTTCGGCGCGTGGATTGCCCCGCCCCGGATCTTGATCTTGCCCTCCAGCTCCATCTGCTTGAAGTCGGGCGCGTACGTCTTCCACTCCTTCTTGCGGGACTCATAACGCTCCTTGATCTTCGCGAACGTCTTCGAGTCGTAGAGCTTCTCATCCGGGAGTTTCGGCTTGAAGAGTCCCACCTTCCCGCGGCTGTCCGCCGCGGCGCCGAGGTGCGTGTCGATGTCTGTGATCGTCTTCATCTTCTGCCACGCCGGTTTCGGAAGCGCTCCCTCCTTGATCAGTTGAGTCGAGTACGGGTTCGACGGCCGCACCGCGATCCGCGCGCCGTGCTTGTCGGCGATCACCTGCAGGTGCTTCATGCCCGGGTCGGTCATCCCCTTCAACTGCGGCTTGATGTTGGTGGTCGGCGAGAGCGAGATCTGCTTGTCGATCCCCGGCACGAACTTCGCCGGGCGCGGCGGGAACTTCGGCTTCGGGATGCGCGCGAGGTCGTCGCCGAGTCCAAGCGCATTCTTCAGGCCGACTTTCACGTTCCCGACGATCTGCGTCTTCCCCAGCGCGTTCAGTCCCTGCTTGGCGAGCTGACCGGCCTGACCGGCGGTCGCGAGCGTACCGTAGAGCTTCGTCACGCCGATCCCGACGTGCTTCAGTCGATCAGTGAGTGACAGGTTCGGGTCCCACGACTTCTCGAAGTCGTTCCCGCCGAGCGCGTCCTTCGCGGCGGCGAGCATCTTCTTCGGGTCGGTGACCGTCTGGTAGATGGCCTGACCCGTCGTGCCGACGACCTTGGCGACCGTGAGCGCCGACCCGGCGGCCGTGCCCTTCACGATCTCCCACGTGCGGCCCTGCTTGACGTCGCGCCAGACCTCGGTGACGGTCTCCCCGACGTAGTTCGCGCCGTCCTTCGCCGCCTGCCACGTCGTGTTGAGCGCCGCCTTCGCGTAGCCCTTCGGGTCGTGGACGACCTTCTTCCCGAACTCGTATCCCTCGTTGAGCGTCCTGCCGGTCCACTTCACCGCGTCTGTGCCGGTGTCGATGACTTCCTTGACCGAGCCGGTGAACGCGCGCGTGAGGACGTAGCCGAGGCCCGTCTGGGCGGCCATTCGGTCGGCTTCCTTCCGAAGCCTCGCCTGCTCAGCTTCCCACTCCGGGCGGCGGGCGTCTGCTTCGATCTTCTTCGCGGCCGCAGCGCGCGCCTCGGCGCTGGCCTTCAAGTCGGCCGCCATCTGCCGGCTCTGCTCGGCTTGGATCTTGTCCTGGCGGTCGTCCCACGCAGTCCGAGTGCGCTGGAACTCGCCGGTCGTCGCACGGTGGATCTCGTCGTTGGCGCTCGCGACGTTCGCCTCGGTGGACTCGATCCGCCGCGTCAGCTCGTCACGCACGCGCGGGTCCGTCGCGGCCGCGAGGTCCTGGCGCAGGCGGTTCGCGTTGTTCTGGTGGTAGTCGCGCGTGGCGATGACGGCACTCAGTCCGGCGGCCGTGCTCGCGGCCGCCTCCTGCGCGGCCCGCGCATCGGCCTCGGCGGCAGCCCGCGCGGCGTCCTGCGCCGAGATCTTGTCCTTCAGCGAGTCACGGTAGTCGTCGTACTGCTTCTTGAATGCGTCGTAGCCGGGGTCCTTCGGATCCACACCCTGCTTGGCGGCCTCCCACTGCTTGTTGACCCGGTCGAGCTCCGCCTGCGGGTCGTCGAGGACGCCGTCGCCGGACGTCTGAGGCGGCGTCGTGCCCGGCACGCCGGGTCCGGCAGGTCCCGTGGGAGGCGCGCCAGGTCCCGTCGGACCAACCGGCGGGATGAGTGCCGTAACCGCCGGCCCGATCCCCGGCACCGTTCCGGCGGACCAGTTGGCGGTCGAGTCGAGGATCTTGTCCTCGAGGTTGTAGCAACCGACGTCCGCGTTCGGCCGGAGGTAGAACGCCGGCCACTCGGAGTGCGGAGCGACGAACTTCACCACGCCCCAGCCGCCGATCGCGGCGCCGAGCAGCGACGCAATCAGTTCCGGAAAGACGAACGCGACGTCCGGCGGGCCGCCGTTCGGCATAGGCATGATGGAACCTGGCATGCTCGATCCGGGCATGACGGACCCGGGCATGAGCCCGCCGTGCTGGGCGGCCCACTGGTTCTGCATCGCGATCTGCTCGCGCTGCGCCTGCTCCCGTGCGGCGTCGAGTTCACGTCGGATCTGGAGGTCTTCCGCCTTGTGCCGCGCCATGGCGCGCCTGCTGGCTGCGACGGCGGCCGCGGCCTCTTCGTCGGTCGTGTCGCGCACGCCGGCTGGCGCATCGACCGCGGTCTGGGCGAGCCAGTCGGCGGCGGTGGGCACCGGCGGGCCCGCCGGGATGCCTCGGCTGGCAAGCCACTGGGCCGCCCCACCGGGAGGCTGCGCCCCCGGTGTGTTCATCCACGGCTCGATCGGGACGCCCGTGTCGGAGCACAGGTTCGCCCATCCGCCCGGAGGCGCCCCGGTACGCTCAATGGCCGCCTGCAACCCGTGCGGCGGGATCTGCATCCGCTCGAGCGTGTCGGCGCCCGGTGCCCCGCGGCTCGCGAGGTACATGTCCCAGTCGCGCGCGAGCGGATGACCGGCGCTCACGGCCTGCCGCCACGAGTCCGCGCGCACGACGCTCGACACGGTTCCCCCAGCGCCGCTCGCCGGGGCGTCCACGGCCCAGCCTCGCGCCCCGCCGAAGCCCTCGCCCATCCCCCGCGCGCTGTCGACGTTTGACACTCCGCCGAGCCCCGGCTGCATCGCCGCGTCGCTGGCGCGGGGCATGGCCGCCGAGTCTGCCGCATTCGCTGCCCCGCCGAGGCTCGTCGCGTTGGGGTTCAGACGCGTGGGCTGCCCGCCGGCGGCCTGCATCGCCGCAATGATCCGCTGGCGCTCCTCCATCGGCATGTCCGGAGGGAAGCGCATCCCGTCGCCCGCGCCGTCGGCCACGGCCGCTGCCTCGCGGCGGAAGACGCCCTGCAGGATCTTGCGCACGATCAGCGAGAACACCCGCGAGAGCATGCCGGGCGCGAGCCCCATCACGGCGAGGCCTGCGTACGCGACGAGGTAACCGACGCGGGCGCCGATCCAGTCCCCGATCGACTTGGTCCCGCTGTAGTACACGTCGTCCCACACGATCTTCTGGACGATGTCGCCCGCGCCGAACGCGAGCGCAGCCACGAGCCCGAGGAACGGGTTGAGGTACGAGAGGCCGCCGAGAAGGGGGTAGATGATCGCGTCGGTGCCGATGTGCCCGAGGTCGGTCGGCTGCAAGCCGCGGATGAACACCATCGTCAGCGCGAACGCGAGCAACACCGGGTGACGGGCGCGCAATCCGTCGATCTCGAGCAACCACTCCAGTGAGCGCAGACCCGGGAACTTGCGCTGCAGGAACGAGCCGAGTGCGACCACGGGCGCGAGGATCTTCCGGCACGCCCCTTCGACGATGGGCCATCCGGGAATGAGCGGGCAGACCTTGGTCACGAGCCACATCTGGAACCGGGCGACGAGGCCGAACAACTGCAGCACCAGGAGTCCGAGCTTCGTGAAGAAGGCCCTCATCGGTTCGTCCTCCCCGGAAGCAAGCGACCGAGACGCCGCGCCCACGTCGCGCGGCGATCGAGTCTGCGCCTGCACGCAGCGCACGGACCGTCGTCGCGCTGATCGAGCACGTCCGGACCGGTGGCCACGCGCATCACGCACGCAGGCGCGCGGCAGTGAGACAGCCCGCGCAGGTGCCCCGACTCGTGCGCCGCCACGTTGCGAAGCCGGCGGATCGTGAGTTCGTCATCGAGTGGATCGCGCAGTCGGGCGATCGAGACGACGGCCGCCCTGCGCCGACGATTCGCGTACCCGAGAACCCACGCGATGTCGGGAAGGACGAGGTCGATCGACGTGACGAGCAACACATCGCCGGTCACCGCCGCAAGCGCAGCGGCGCGATCGGTCGCACCGTCGGCGCGCAGGCGCCACGTCGGCGCAAGCGCGAAGTCGCCGAGTGTCGCGGGGGTCACCCGATCAAACGCACGCTCCGCGACTCCGTCGTCACACAGCGAGATCACTCGTTCCCACGGGGCGCTCGCGGCGTCGGGCGCGGATGCTCCGACCAGCGGAGATTCGAACGATTGCGTGATCGTCCGCGCGTCCGTCATCCAGCGGCTCTCCGTTCGTCGTGGAGGTGTGCGCGCCTCCGGCCCGCCGTGCAGGCTCGCGTCTGCAACGGGGGCTCCGATGTAACGGAGGTCACGGTGCGGCGACCGACTCGCTCGCACCATGCACGCAACATGGCACGCAACGTGGCGCGCAACACGAGCGTCGAATCTGTGCCGTCGGTCTCCAACGGTCGCGCCGCGCGACTCCGGGGCGCCACGCGCTGGGGCGCTGCGCTCGTCGCAGTCGCACTGCTCGTGGCCGCAGGCGCACGCGGTGTGCGCGCTTGGACGATCCACACGAGCGTGGAGCGACTGGACTCGCCGGATCGCGCGCTGCGCGACACGTCGGAGCAGCGACTGCGTCTGCTCGACGACAGCGCCCCGCTCGTCGCCGCGCTGCGGCACGAACGCGCCGAAGTGCGGCGAAGCATGGTCTGGATCGTGGCGTCGCGGGGCGCCGGCGCCGTGTCCGCGCTGGCTCCGTCCATCGACGACGCCGACGCGTCCGTGCGCGTGGCAGTGTGCGGGGCCCTGGGTCCGCTCCCCGGAGCGGAGGTGGACGCGGCCCTTGCCCGCGCGACCCGCGATCCCGACGCCGACGTGCGCCGCGCAGCGACGTCCGCGCTCGCCACGCGCGCCTCGACTCCGGACGACGACCGAGCCGCGTGGCGCGTGGCCGCGCTACGAGCCGTCCGGTGGCTCTGGTCGAGACAGAGCGCAGACGGCGGCTGGCACGGCGAGTCGTACGGAGTGTTCGAGGACGGCCGCTCCGTCACGCCGTTCGTGCTGCTCACGCTCCTGGATATCCCATCCGACCTGCACGCGGCGGAGACGGACGGCGTGCGCCGGGCGTTCGATTTCATGGCAGCCAATCCGCCGGAAGGCTCGGCGTTCTCGACGTACGCCACGTCGCTCGCGCTGCGTTGCGTGGTGGGCGCTCGTCCCGAGGGATGGCAGGCGCGGGCGGCGGCGCACGTCGATTGGCTGCGACGCGCACAGTTCGCCGAGCCCGTCGGCTGCCCGCCGGAGGATCTCGCGTACGGAGCGTGGGGTCTCGACGCCGCACGACGGGGACTCTTCGCCCGGGCCGATCTGTCTGCAACGTGCTTCGCGCTGCGAGCGTTGGTCGCGGCAGGCGTGCCCTCGTCCGACGAGACGTTCCGTCGGGCGTCGATATTCGTGGACCGGTGCCGAAGCGCCGCGGGTGACGGCGGGTTCTTCCTGTCCACCAACTCCCCCGCCGCGAACAAGGCCGGAACCTGCGGCGAAGCGGAGTTCAGGAGCTACGGGAGTGCAACGGCGGATGGCGTGCTGACCCTCGCGGCCCTTTCGCGCGGGCCTGACGTCGCCGGCATCCGGTGGCTCGCGGCGAACCCGGAGGCCATGCGCACGCCGGGCTTCGCAAAGGACGACCCGTCGGGGTGGAATCTCGGCGTGATGTACTACTACGCGGCCGAGCGTTCGCTCCTGCGCGACGACCTGCGACGTGCCGACGACGGGCCCGCGCGCGCGTGGGAGAACAGCACGCGCCGCATGCTGATCGAGCGACAGCGAGCCGACGGTTCGTGGGCGAACGACGTCTCGCTGATGCGCGAGGACGAACCGCTCGTCGCGACGGGGTTCGCATTGCAGACACTTGTCCGACTCGGGGCGCCGCGCTCGGGCGAGCCATCCACAGTCAACGAAGAGGAGGTTCGATGAGCGGTTCCGCACCCGGTGAGACGGTCCTCCGCCAGGATCACACGACGAGTTGGGCCATGAGCACCTTCCGCGTCGTGCAAGGCACGCTGATCCTCACTCCGACGACGCTGCGATTCGTTGCCGGGCGGTTCCAGGGGATCGCGGAAGCACTCCGCGGCACGGCCGGCGAGCAGGTCACGATCCCGCTCGCGACCGTCACGCGCGTCGAGAAGGGCTTCATGGCGATCGTGAAGGTCCAGGCCGACCGCGAGTACGACTTCCGCGGAATGTCGGACGCGTCGGGATGGGTCGCGGCGATCGACCAAGCGAGAGCGGCAGCACGGCAGCCCGCGCAGACGTACGCGCCCCCGCCTGCCTACGCGCCGCCCCCGACGTACTCGCCGCCCCCCGCCGCTGCGCCTGCGGCGCGGCGGTTCTGCACAGCGTGCGGAGCGCCCGCAGCGCCGCAGGCTCGATTCTGCGGCGGATGCGGCGCGCCGATCAGTTGACGCGGGTGTGAGCGGCGTCATTGTCCAACGCACGACCCGAGGTGTCTCCTCGTGAGATGAGCGAGATTCCGTCTGCGGCGTCGAGCGGTTTCCCAGGTCCTGAGACGCGCCCGAGTCGGCTGATCGAAGTCGTGCGGCGTGTGGCGTTGCTCGCGGGTCTCCTCGGCGCGATCTGGTGCGCGATGTGGCCGACGCGCGCGATGATTCGCGTGCACCTCGTGGACTTCGAGAAGGACCCGCCGCGTGGCTGGGCGTTCCGCGAGGACACGCTCACGGTCGAGGAGCGCGCAGCCGCCGAAGTGGCCGATCGCCTCGTGCACGCGACGGGAGCTGCGTGGACCGACCTCGCCCGCGCCGCGGAGGCGGCATCCGAAGGCAAGGACCCGGGCGGCGTCTATTCGGCGCGACTCGACACCGGATGGTTGCCGACGCGTCTCTGGTTCCGCATCGACGAGGAACCGGTGGCGGCAGCCGCTCGGGAGATGAGCAGCGAGAAGTCGTTCGTCTACGTGCCGATCGCAGGCGAGACCCTGCGGTTCCTCGGACTCACGTGGACCACTCCGATGTGGGCGCGGGAAGCGCCCGGCTGGATCGAGTATCCGTTGCGGCGCTTCGCAGTCTGGCTCGCGCTCGCCGGAATCCTGACCTACGTGTTCCTCCCGCGGCCACGTTTCGCGCCGGGCTCGGTCCACACCAAGCGCTTCCGGGGGACGATCCTGCCCGACATTCTCGGCGCGATGCTGACGTGCGTGTTCTTCGCACTGCCTGTGCTCGTCGTCCCCGCGAACTCGCCCGACGGCGACTGGACCGGCGGAGGGTGGATCGTGCTCTGGTGCATCGGCTTCTTCATGGCGCTGTTCGGCGTGGCGATCAACGCGGTGGCAGCGTGGATGGCGGTGTACCGACTCGATGTCCTGCCGGACCGAGTCCGCCGCAGCACGCTCTTCGGCGACGCCGAGATGCGGATCGCCGACATCGCGAGCGTGCGACTCCGCGATCGCAAGAAGTCGAAGACTCTGATCGTCGCGGGAACGCTGCTCTCGTTCGCGAACTGGCGCGCTGCCGGGCCCACGCTGCTCTACGCGTCGCGTCGCGACCGCGTGATCGAGATGATCCCCCGTGCCGGGTCCGGCGCGAACGGCGGCAAGCCATTCGCGGTCGATCCGGACCACTCGGAGCATCTGGACGGCCTGCTCGAGACGCTGCAGCGAGCGGGCATTCCGTTCGAGGACACGACCGCAAGCTGAACGGACACGGCCGACAGGCATTCGCGCGGGGCCGTCCGAGACCGTCCAGCGGACGGGCTCACCGCGCGCCGTAGCGTCGGCTTTGTCAAGCCACGCAAGAGTCCCAGCGCAGCGGACGATCCGCGGGCTCGGCCAGGCGTGAACCCTCGTGAACTAGCGGAACCCGCCGGCCTTCTCGTACGCGGTCAGCACGTACAGCGTCGTGACGATCGGGCCGAGGATCATGCCCCAGATCGCGCAGAGCTTTGCCTTGCGCGATGCGTCCTGGGCGCCTGCGTAGTCGCCGGCAGCCACGCACTTCTTCACCTTCTGCGCGTAGCTGAGCGAGAACGCGCCCAGCGGGAGGCAGCAGAGGATCATCGTGACGACAGCGAGTCCGAAGTGCGTCGCGATGTTCGCAGCCGGCATCGCGCCCATCGGCGGGACGCCGTAGCCGGGCGGAGGCGCGCCGTATCCAGGCGGCGGCGGCGCGTACTGCGGTTGCTGATACTGCGGTTGCGCGTACGGCGGCGGTGCGGGCTGCTGATACTGCGGCGCCGGCTGCTGGTACTGCGGCGGAGGCGGCTGATACTGAGGCGGCGGCGGGACCGGCGCCTGGTACTGCGGCGGCGGAGGTGCGGCCGCGCCTGCGCCGGGCGGTTTCCCGCATCCCGCGCAGAAGCGGGCACCATCTGGGTTGTTCACGCCACAGTGACTGCAGAACATGGGTTCGCCTCCGGTCGTTGCGATGTGGGCGCCTACGGGCCGACTTTGCGTCGCCGACCCGGCCGGATGTTCATCTCGCACAGCACCAAAGTCCGTGACGTGGGTCGCGCGGCGGGCGCATCGCCTGCTGCGACCGCAATCGCTCGCGCGAGCGGGTCTCGGCGAAACGCGACTCGCGGTCCGCGCGCAGCGGGGCACATACCGCGCGCTCGATGCGCCGCCGCGCTGATCACTCGCCCGACGGTGCGAGCTTCTGGGTCAGATCGTCGGCCGCAGCCGCGATGTCGTCGGGGAACGCGCTGCGGAAGGCGTCAGTCGCACGGCGGAGGGCGTCGCGGGCGCGGTCCTTCCGACCGGCGGCGAACTCGGCGCGGGCGAGATCGAGGAGGATGCGGCCGTCGTCCGGCGACTTCACGGCGGCACGACGAAGCAGTTCCGTCCCACGATCCGACGCGCCCCGATCGAGGAGCCACCGGCCGACGAAGGCGAGGTATCGCGCGTCGTCGCGGACGACCCTGATCGCGTCGTCGCACGCCATGGCAGCACGCTCGCGCGCAGTGCGGACCAGGTCGGGTGCAGGCAGCGCACACAGCGCAATTCCGACGTCGGCGAGGAGCTCCCGCGCGGCAGGGAGTTTCGGGTCGAGGTCCACCGCTCGGCGGCCCTCGGTGAACGCAGCGACGAGGGCAGGCGCCGTCGGCAGCGGTCGCGAGGCCTCGAGCAGAATGCGCGCACGCAGCACGGCGATCTCGGCGTCCCACGGATCGAGCGACGCCGCCTCGGAGAGGGCCCGCCAAGCCGACACGACGTCGTCGGCGAGGAACGCGTCGCGGCCGCGCGACTTCGGGCCGGCGGCGGCGCGGGCTCGCGCTGCAGCGGGAGTCGAACTCGCTCGCCCCGCCGCTGCGGCGCCCCAGGCGTCCGCGACCGCGTCCCCCAACGGCGCAGACTCCGCCGGCGGGCCCGCGTCCGCTCGGAACGCGAGCTTGCGAGTTGCGGCCTCCAGGGCGGCGGGCGCGCGCTCCGGGTGCCGATCCGGGAGCGGCGACACGCCGGCGACGAGCGCGGCCACATCGACATCCATCGATGCGGCGCGAACCCACGCGCCGTGGGCCAGAAGCCACGCGGCGGCGGCGCGACGCCCCCCCGCCGCCGCCGCGATCGCGTCGTCTCGGCCATCTCCGATGTGCCAGAGCGGCGAGAGGAACACGTCCTCCGGGGTCGGCGCATCAGCACGCGCGACCACGTCGCGGCGATTCCCGAGCGGGCCGACCCAAGGACGCCCGCGGACCATGGCGCACGCGGCGAGCAGTCGCGCCTCCGCAGCGTCTAGGGCTTCGACGACGCGCGCTGCGGGCTCGACGAGATCAGCTGGGATCGCCGCCGGATCGTGAAGCAACGCGACGACTCCCGCGTCGGGCCCAGCCGCCGCGGCGGTCAGCTTCACACCCCAGATCCTCTTGACCGCCGCGCGCCACGCCCACTCCTCGATCGCTGCGTCGGATCTCTGCCTCGCTTGGACGATCCTCGCCCGCGCTGCGGCGAGTCGCGCGCGCTGGTCACCGTCGAACGGGCCGCGGTCGAGCGCCGGAGTGATTCGATCGAGTACTCGTCGTGCGCGGTCGCCGTCGAACTCGGCGGCGGCGATGGACTCGGCTTCGTCCGCCAACGCGATCGCCGCGCGCTCCGCCTCTTTGCGCCACGTCGCCGCGAGTGCGGCGAGCTCGGTCTCGAACGGCGATCCGCGGAGGGTCTCGGGCCAGTCGCGGAGGATCGCGAGTGCCCCTGCGACATCCCCGGCGTCGTGAGCCGCAACGGCTCGCGCACGGCGATCGGCGACCGTGGCCGCCGCGGCGTCGGCCGCCCGCGACTCCGCAGAGCGCCGCAGTTCCTCGATCGCCGCGACGCCCGCCGCGTCGAGTCCCGCGCGAGCCGCTTGGTCGAGCAACTCGCGGATGCGGGGGTAGTTCTCGGGCTGCTCGTCGATCAGGAACCGAACGGCGACCACGCGTTGGTCCTCGGTCGCGACGGGCTCCGCCGGTTCGGGCGGCGGCGCGACGGGCGCCGAGTCATCGCCGACTCGCAGCGACACCACGACCACGACTGCGACGCCGATCAGGCCCATCGCAACGAGCGCCAACCGCCGCCGCGACGCAGCAGTTCGCGGGATCGCAGCGGCGCTCGCCCCGAGGATCGCGCCGAGGGGACGGTCCCCCGCTTCCAACGCGTCCAGGTCGAGGAGAAGTTCCGCCGCGGACGCGTAACGACGCGACGGGTCGGCGCGAACGAGGCGCGCGACGACTGCACGGAGCCCGTCCGGGATCGGCACGCCGGTCGGCGACATCGCCGGCACCGCTGCGTCGGCCCACGACTGCTCGTCGTTCACTGCGAGTCGCCCGAGAAGCGCCTCCGCCACGGTGGCACCGAGCGAGAAGAGGTCCGATCGCACCGACGACGCAGCGCCGCCGAGCACTTCGGGCGCCGCATACGCGCGGGTCGCGAAGACGGGGCCTGCCGCGCGCACCGCAGCCTCCGAGACGAGACCGAGGTCGGCGAGACGGATCGAGCCGTCGCGCCCGAGCAGCACGTTCGATGGTTTGACGTCGCCGTGGACGAGTCCGAGTCGGTGCGCGTGGTCGAGCCCGCGCGCCAACGCCTTCGCGATCTCGCGCACGCGGCTCTCCGCGAGCGGTCCGCCGTCGCGAACGACACGTCCCAGGTTCGGGCCGTCCACGAACGCCATCGCGAGGAACGGGTGGCCACATGCAGTCGTCCCGACGTCGAGCCCTTGCACCAGATTCGGGTGGTCCAAGTTCAGACACGCGAGCGACTCGCGTCGGAAGAGCGCACCGTCGAACTGTGCGCCGGACGACGTCGTGCCGTCGGCCACCTTCACTGCGGCGACCGCGCCGTCGGCGCGACGCGCCTTCCACACGCTGCCCATCCCGCCCGCGCCGATGCGTCCGAGGATCGTCCAGCCTGGAACCGATGGCGTGGGCGGTCGGCCGGTCATCGCACCTCGACCTGCACCTTGCGGAACGCCACCTTCAGGTCCTGCACGAGAAGGCCCACGAACCCGCCCTTGCGGTTCTCAGGACGCGGCTCATCGCCGATGACCTCGTCGTTCACGAGCGCGGTGACCGTCTTCCCGCGGAAGCGGAGCTCGAAGACGTTCCACGCGGCAGGATCGAACGGCTTCTTCAGCTTCGTGGTCTCCAGCGTCACGATGTCGCGCGACTTCCCCGGTCCGTTCGGCTCGCACCAGATCGCGTCGCGCCCGAGGATTCCGAGCTCGTAGTAGTCGCGGTCCTTCTTCCACGTGGGAAGCACCGCGAACATCTTCGATCCGGCGTACTCCTCCACGCGGCGCGCTTCGATGCGCACGTCGTAGTCGCCTTCGAAGATGCGCTCGCTGCGAATGGTCATCGCCGCGTCGGGGACGTCGCCGACGAGTGCCCCGTCGATCACCTGCCACGTCGGCGGGTTCGCGAAGACCCACCCCGCGAGGTTCTTCCCGTTGAAGAGATCGATCGTCTCGCCGGCCGACGACTTGCCCATCTTCTCGAGCACCTGCATGGCCTTCGCGTGGCCGGGCTTCACCTTCAGCGCGCGTCGCGCCGCACGCTCTGCGAACCCGGGGTCCTTCGTCGCCCAGCGCTCCGCGAGTGCGGCGACGTCGTCTGCGTAGCCGACGAGGATCTTCTGCAGCGCCTGGCCGGCCGCGTCGAGATCGTTCAGTTGCTTCTCGGCCTTCGCGAGGATCGGCTTCCACTCCGGCGGGAGCGGGTCGGCGGCGCGGGCGGACTCGACGAAGCCGCGAAGTTCCACCAGTCCGGCGGCGGAATTCCCGGCGCCGACGAGCGCCTGGGCGAGACCGAATCGCGCGGGAAGGTACGTGTCGTCTTCTTCCAGCGACTTGCGGTAGAGGCCCGCGGCCTCGTCCCACTTCTTGCCGGTGAGGAGCTTGTCGGCCCGGCTTGCGTGGAACTGCGACGTCTCGCGATCGGCGAGTGCGACGGCGCCGAGGGCGAGCGCCGTCAGAGTGACTGCGAGAAGTCGGGTGAAGCGTGCGCGCATTCAGTCCACCTTCCCGGCGCGGAACACGCGGCGCTCGGTGCGGCAGCGTTGGTGGAAGATGCCGATCTCGCCGGCGAGGTCCTTCCCGTCGGGGTGGCGCCCGCTGATGACCTTCTTCCCGTCGAGCCACAGTTCCACCGCGGGCCCGTTCACGATGATCCCGAACCGGTGCCACGACTCCATCTCGAGCGGCGGCATGTCGAACTCACCGACGATGTCATGCGCGCTCGGGCTCCGCATGTAGGCGAGCTCGACGCGGCCCGCCATGACGTGCGCCGACCAGAAGGTCGCCTCCTTGTCGTACGCGAACGCGAGGCCCGTGAGCCAGCCGCGCTCGAACGTCGTCATGACGCGGAACTCCATCTCGTAGGCGTACGACGTCCCGAAGTCGAGCGGCGAGTCGTTGCGGATGAGCGATCCGCCCTTCGTCTCGACGGTCATCACCTTCCCGTCGTACGTGATCACGTTCGACTTGATCGTCTGTTCCTCGAGAAAGTCCTTCCACGACTTCACCTCGCGGAAGGGCCCGGTTGCGGGGCCCGCCGCACCCTTCTCCGACGCTCCGCCCGAACTCGCGCCGGAGGGCCCGTCCGCCGCGCCGCCGCCGAGCTTCTCGCGGAGCTTCAGCGCTTCGGAGTGGTCCGGCCGCACGGCCAGGATCTGCGCGAGCGCCTTCAGTGCCACGCCCGGGTCGCGCACGAAGTTGTCCTTCGCGAACTGCATGAGGTTGCCGACGAACGCGTCTTCGAGCTTCTTGGACTCCTTCTCACCCGCCGCGAGCGACTCGACGGACTTCTCAGCGAGCGCCTTGAGGCGCAACTCCTCCTTGGTCGCCGCCGGCTTTCCGGAGACGAGCGCCAAGAACTCCCGGTAGGTCGTGAGCGCCGCGCCCTTGTCGCCGAGTTTCTCTTGCGCCGCCGCGCACCACCACGACGCCTCGAGCAGGGTCGTGTCCTCTTCGATCGCCTTCTGGAAGTACGTGATCGCTCCCGCGTAGTCGCCCTTCGAGTACGCCTGCTTCCCGCTCTTGAAGAGCGTCTCGGCGACCTTCGCGTCGGCCGCAGCGTCGGGGGCGACGGCTGCCGTCGCCGCCAGTCCCGCCAGCGCCGCGATCCCGACGGCGACCGCGAGCCAGGCGGCGGCCGTCAGAGTGCGGGCGCGGTGGCCGGGCGTGCACCGGTATCGGTTGCGACCGATCGTCATACGGACTCTCCCTCTCGATCCAGGCGCTCGAAGCAGCGGGCGCGGGGCGGTGGAGTATAGCCCGGCTCGGACGCGGGCCGTCGCGCGAAGCTGCGGCTACCCGCCCGCCCGGCGGGCCTCAAGTTCCTCCCAGCGCATGAAGAGCCGGGCGTGGTCCGACGTCAACTCGCGGTGCTCGGCGAGCACGCGGTCGCGCTCGGCGGCCGGGCCGGTGTAGAGCGCCGGGTCGGCGATGCGCGCGTCGAGCCCGGCGATCCGAGTCTCGACCGCTTCGATCTGTCCCGGGAGGTCCGCGAGTTCGCGCTCTTCCTTGTTCCCGAGACGACGGAGCTTCGGGCGGGCGGGCTCGGTGGGCACAGACGGGAGCGGCGCCGCGGCCTTCGCGACGGGAACCGCGGACGCGGCTCGCGCGGCGCGGGCGTCGCGTTCGTCGTCGCGGCGATCTTCCTCGCGGCGCTCCTCGGCGACGCGCGCGAGGAGCGACGTCAGGTCGCCGGCCCACTTGAGGCAGCGTCCCTTGCCGTCGAGGTGGACGATCTCGGTGGCGATGCGGTCGAGGAACCAGCGGTCGTGACTGACCACGATCACGGTGCCGGGGAAGCCGAGCAACGCCTCTTCGAGCGCGCGCAGCGTCGGCAGGTCGAGGTCGTTCGTCGGCTCGTCGAGGACGAGCACGTTGCCGCCGCGGATGAGCAACTTGGCAAGCAGCACCCGGTTGCGCTCGCCGCCGGAAAGCAGCTTGATCTGCGTGTGCTTCCGGTCGCCAGGGAAGAGGAACGACTCGAGGAACGGCTCGATGCGGATCGGCCGGTCGCCGACGCGCACGTGGTCGCCATCGGCCGCGATCTCCTCGACGACCGTCGCCTCCGGGTCGAGGTCGGTGCGGAGTTGGTCGATCGCCGCGAGTTGGACCGTCTCGCCGATCTCGACCGTCCCGGCGTCGGGGGCGCGCAGCCCCGTCATCGCGCGGAGCAGCGTGGTCTTGCCCGCGCCGTTCGCGCCGACGATCCCGAGCCGCGTCGCCTGGCCGACGTCGTAGTCGAAGTCCTTCACGAGCGTGCGGTCGCCGACGCGGAGCGTCACCCCGCGGAGCCGGATCACGCGCGTGCCGAGACGCGGCCCCGCCGGGATGCCGAAGTCCACCGTGCCCTCGCCCGGCTCGGGCGCGCCGTCGAGGAGCTTGTGATAGCGCTCGATGCGCGCGTTGGCCTTCGTCGTCCGGGCGGGCGGCCCGCGACGCATCCACGCCGTCTCGCGGCGGAGCAGACTCTGCCGGCCGACCTCGGCGCGACGATCCGCCAGCTCGCGGGCCATCTTGCCGCGCACGTAGCCGGAGTAGCCGCCGTCGTAGCCGAACATCTCTCCCGCCTCGAGCTCGATGACGCGGTCCACCACGCGATCGAGGAAGTAGCGATCGTGCGTGACCATCACCACCGGGATTCGCATCGTGATGAGCTGGTCTTCAAGCCAGTCGATCACGAAGGCGTCGAGGTGGTTCGTCGGCTCGTCGAGGAGGAGCACGTCGGGTTCGTCGAGCAGCATCCGCGCGAGTGCCACGCGGCGCTGCTCGCCTCCGGAAAGTCCCGCCGCAGGGGCGTTCGGGTCGGTCAGGCCCACGTGGGCGATCATCGCTTCGACGAGGTACTCGACGTCGTGCCCGCCCATGTGATCGCGCCGCGCTTCGAGCCGCATCAACTCCGCGATCAGCGCGTCCATCTGATCCGGGGTCACGCCCGGCTCCGACATCGCGTGGTGGACTTCGTCGATCCGGGCGACGACTTCTTCGCGGCCGGCGAGACCACCGCGGACGGCGTCCCGAACGGTGCCCGTGTGCAGCGGAACGTCCTGCTGGAGATGCCCGATGCGAAGCCCCGCCTGCATCGTGCGCCGCCCGGCGTCGGCTTTCTCGATCCCCGCCAGAATGCGGAGCAGCGTGGACTTCCCGCACCCGTTCGCGCCGACGATCCCGATGCGCGTCCCTTCGTCGATGACGAGCGAGACGCCCTTCAGGAGGATGCGTTCATCGTGCCGTTTGTGGACTGCGTCGAGCGTCAGGAGTGCCATGGACCACCGAGACGAACACGCCGGGCGGCGAACCGCAACTCTGGCGCGGGGGAGGACCGGGCAGCGCGGCCGTCGATGCGGGGCGTCACGAACGACACACATCCCACGCGGCGATCGCAGGGATTGACGAACCCTGTAGTATTCTCGCGTTCCCGGGGCGTGCGCCCCGGCGTGAGTTCCACGGCATCGAGCAGGAGGTGACGCATGGCCAAGGGTCAAGTGAGCAAGGGCGGAAACAACAAGCCCAAGTTGACGCCGAAGGAGAAGGAAGCGAAGCGCAAGGAGAAGCGCGCGGCCAAGAACGCGAAGTAGCCGGCCGCGGCTGCTGCTGCCGGCGCCTACCGCCGGCTTCCACCGAACGTCACCTGCAGGGAGACGGCACTGCCCGGCGCAGGCCGTCTCCCTCGCGATTCCGGGGGCCACCGGGGGGCGGCAGTCCGCAGCGCAGACAGTAGCTCCCGAGCCTCGACCGCGGCGCTCCGACCCGGCAAGAAGCTGACGCGCCGCGAAGCCGTGGTACGGTCCGCGCGTTCGTATCCAGGCCACACCCACCAGGCAACGAGGTATCCGATGTCCAAGCTGAGCAACGACCGCGTGCGCAAGAGCTCGCGCCGCATGGCCCCCGCCCGCATCCGCAACAAGACCAAGAAGCGCAAGGCCAAGCGCCGCAACTAGCCCCACGGGGACAGGGTTGAGTTGAGTAGTTCTCTGTCACCGCGAGGCTGGACGTGACACGCAACTGCTCAAGTTGACCCTGTCCCCGAGCAGACGCCCGACGCGCGATCCGGCTACCCGGCCGGCCGCGATCTGACGCTCGTCATCGTCGGCCGCGGCGCGTCCACCGGCGGATCGACGTCGATCCTGACGGACCTCGGCGGGCACGAGTTCACGCGCGACGCCGGCCCGGCCTGGGTCGCAGATGTCGATGCGCCGACGGTGTTCCATTCCCGCAACGGCGACTTCGACGACGACAGCGGCGAGTTCACGATGAAGTTCCGAACCCGCGCCGTGCTGCGACCGACGTCGAAGTAGACCGGTGCGCGCTGACGGCCACCGCTCGCCCGCGTCTGGCGAGTCGTCGGGTCAGCGAGGCTCCTTCGTTGCATTCGGATCATCCGACGGCAGCGAGTTTCCTTCCGGAAGTTGCTTGAGCGCACCCATTCGTGGGTACGCGACTTCGCGGAACGGGACGAAGCGTGCCGTGCGCACCACGTCGAGCGGCGCCGGCCACCCACGCTCGAAGTCGACGACCTCCGCTCGAACCTCACTCCACGAACGCCCTTCGAACGCCGCACCCCCGACGTTCTCCTCGCGTCCGAGCCCCATCACCACGCAGTTGGCGCCGGTTGGGTCGCCGGGCGGGAGGATCGTGATGACGATGACGACGGGCGACTTGCGCTTCGGCGACCCGATCCAAGCAGTCTTGAGATAGAGCGTGCCGTAGGCGAACTCGATCCCGCCGTCCGGCCGCATCGTCGCAGGCGGCAACGGGGGCGCCTTCGAATCCGGTGACGCCTCGTCGCTTGTCTTCTCGCGTACCCACGAGAGCACCGTCTCGTCTTCCGGGAGGTGATCGTCGTGCGTGAGTTGGTGGATTTGCGCGTTCAGCCGGACCGACGAGGTGATCCACCCGGCCTTGCGGACCGCCTCGGTCTCGCGGATCTGGTCCCCGGGCTCCGTCATTTGCTTCAGGACAGGCGAGTCAGCCGCTCGGTGGTACGTCCACGCGACCCACGCGCCGAGGACACCGACCGCCAGACACGCCAGCAGCACCTGCCGTCGCGTGATGTTGTTCACGGTGCCGCTCTCCCGCTTGAGCGCGGGCGCCTCGCGCACGCGGGCTCGTGTCCTGTCCGCCAGCGTTGACGCATGGACGGCGAGTGTACCCGGTGGCCGAACGGAGCGCTCCGGATGACGGGCGACCTCGGGGAGCGAGCCCGGTCCGTTGGGTCGCGACGACGCGCAACGTACACGAGGTCCTCCGCCGTGTCAGCGCCAACTCCGGTTCCCAGCGTGACGAGGTGCCAGCGACGGGCTGGCCCGTGACAGCGGTCTGCTCATTGCCCGCTCCGTGAATGTGAGCCGAGAAAGTGAATAGTGAAGAGCGTCCCGCTAACAAACGACGAGACTCAGGTCGCAACACGGGGCCGATCCCGCGACGCGATACGTCGATCGCCGGAGCCGGGCGCGACGTCCCGTCGGCCGCGCTGCGCAAGATGCGTTTGGAACATCTTACTCGCGTTCGTCGTCCAACTTGCGAGTATGCTGTTCTAAACGAGGAAGCCGTGCCGAGATCCATCCGGGCCGTCTGGACCCCGCAGGAGAGCCCGTTCGGCGGGCGCCGAAGCCGCGCGTCGTACACGTACGACGCGTTCGTTCCCGATTCGGTCGCTGCATGGGACGTCGCCATCCCGCCCGCCCTGGCAGCGGAGATCGGCGACGCCGACGCCGCGCTCCGCGCCGCTTCGGCCGACGTGTCGCTCGCCGGGATGGAGGCGCTCTCGCGGCACCTCCTGCGCGCGGAGTGCATCGCTTCGTCGCGGATCGAGGGGCTCGTCGTCTCGCACCGGCGCATCGCCGAGGTTGCGTTCGATCCGACGCACGCCGACGAGACGGCGCGATCCGTGCTCGGGAACATCGCCGCGATGGAGCGCGCGATCCGCATCGGCGCGCGCGGGGGGCGACTCACCGTCGGCGACCTCGTCGCGATCCATCGCGAACTTCTCACGGCAACACGCGACGGGGCGATCGCAGGCAAGATCCGCGGTTCCCAGAACTGGATCGGTGGGCGATCCGATGGACCGCTCGACGCGGAGTTCGTGCCGCCACCGCCGGAACTCGTGCCCGAACTCCTCGACGACCTCGCGCAGTTCTGCTCGCGCGACGACCTGCCGACGGTGCTCCAGGCGGCGATCGCTCACGCGCAGTTCGAGACCATTCACCCCTTCGCGGACGGCAACGGTCGCGTCGGGCGCTGCCTCATCCACGTCGTGCTCCGTCGCGGGGGCCACGCGGGGAGGTTCGTGCCCCCGGTCAGCCTCGCCCTGGCAGGGAACGCCGCGGCGTACGTGAAGGGTCTCGGCGACTTCCGACGCGGTGACTCAGTCGCGTGGATCGGCCAGTGCGTGGCCGCGACACGCCTCGCCGCGGTTCGGTCGCGTGAACTCGTGGAACTCGCGCAGGCAACCACGGCGCGCTGGATGGCCGAGACCCGCGCCCGACGGGGATCGGCACTGGCCCGCGCGATCCAAACACTGCCGGAGTGCCCGGTCCTCGACGCGGCGCGTCTCGCGACCACGATGCGCTGCGATGTCGCCACGGCGCACGCCGCACTCACGCGCCTCTCCGCCGCCGGGATCGTGACGGCCACCACTCTGGGCCGCCGGAACCGCGTGTTCGTCGCTCGCGCCTGCATCGAGCTGCTCAACAAGTTTGAGCGCTCACTCCTCGATCCGGCGGGCCCCCGCCGACGAAATCGAGCGCCCGCGCGCCCGCCGACGCGGCCGCCGCGCGCCGAGGTCTCGCCTGCAGAGTCGTCCATACTGCGCGCACTCGCCTCCGCGAGTATGTCGCTTGGGGATCTCCGCGCGCGGTGCGAACTCCCGTCGCGCCGCCTACAGGCGCTCCTCGCCGGACTGCGGACGCGCGGCCTCGTGCGACTCGTCGGCCGCGCGCGGACTGCGCGGTGGTCGCTGACGGCGGCCGGGAGGAGCGTCGCCGCCTCGTCCTGACGACCCGCCGACTCGAGGACCGCAGCACAGACCCACCGACTCGCGTCGCCGCGCGGGTCCGCGCATCGTACGTGAAGTCCTCCGTCGTGTCACCGCCGACGCGGATTCCGAGCGTGACGAAGTGGCGGGTGACGGGCGAACCCGTGACGGATAACCCCTTGAGTTAACCCTGTCCCCGGGGGCTGATTGCCGATCACTCGCCTGGGTCGATGATGACTTCGAACACGTCCAGTGGCGGCATGAGCACGACATCGCCGCCACGGCGCTCCGGGTTTCCAACGCAGAGAACGAGCGGCCATGGCGACTTGTACTCCGGCCATCGCCGAGGTGTCATCGACTCGGGGATGCGCACGACGAACCGCTCTGCAGCGGGCCGTGTGGGTTCCGGAAATCTTGGCCGCTTCGTTCCGGAAAGTGCGGCCGTGCCGTCGTGGTCGGCGGGCTGGTCCGCGCGTGAGGTTGTCGCGGG
>JAIOPE010000102.1 GCA_021414065.1 Planctomycetota bacterium | reverse complement strand
TCCAGGCGATCCAGATCCCGATCAGCGCCGCGACCGTGCCGCCCACGGCGACGGGGATGTGGAACACCTCTTCCGGCGCGTCCTTGAACCAGACCGCGCCGCCCTCACCCATGAGAGCGTGCTCGAGCATGCCGGGGTGCTCCGAGCCGATGATCGGGGTGCCGGGCGCGATGTTCAGGAAGCCCGCGCCGATGGAGAACACGGCGAGCACCACGAGCGGCGCCGTCATCATCCAGGGCGACTCGTGCGGCTCGCCGCCGTGGTGACCGTGATCGTCGTGGTGTGCTTCGTGGGCAGCGCCGTGGGCGCCAGCGTGGGCGTGGGCGTCATGACCCGACCCGTGGGCCGCAGCGGCGTGACCGTGGGCAGCGCCGTGAGAATGAGGATCGTCGGCCGGGGGCGTCCACGTCAGGACGATCGGCTTCTCCTTCAGTTCCTCAGGGCGCGGACCGCGGTAGGTCCCCTCGAACGTCATGAAGTACGCGCGGCCCATGTAGCAGGCCGTCATGAGGGCGACGCAGAGGCCGACGACGTAGAGGACCGTGGAGTGCTCGGAAGCGGCTCCGAGGATCGCGTCCTTCGAGAAGAACCCGGAGAAGGGTGCGATGCCTGCGAGCGCGAGGCTGCCGACGATGTAGCACCACCGCGTGATGGGCATCTGCTTCTTGAGCCCACCCATCCAGCGCATGTCCTGCTCGTGGTGGCACCCGGCGATCACCGAGCCCGCGCAGAGGAAGAGGAGCGCCTTGAAGCATGCGTGCGTGGTCAGGTGGAACATCGCGGCGCCCGGGGCCTTCAGGCCGAGCGCCATCGTCATGTAGCCAAGCTGCGAGAGCGTCGAGTACGCGAGCACCTTCTTGCAGTCGGTCTGGACGAACGCCATCGTCGCCGCGAGGAAGGCGGTGATCCCACCGATCCAGGCGATCACGTGGAGCGGCGTCGCGCCGAGCAGCCACGGCATCGGCAGGTCGAACGGAACGAACAGGAAGTACGTCCGCGCGACGAGGTAGATACCCGCGGCGACCATCGTCGCGGCGTGCATGAGGGCGGAAACGGGCGTCGGGCCCTCCATCGCGTCCGGCAGCCACACGTGCAGGGGTACCTGGGCCGACTTCGCGAGCGCGCCGGTGAAGACGAGGATCGCCCCGAGCGCGAGCTCGCCGTCGTGGCCCTTCAGCACGCCAGCGTCGTAGAGCTCCTTCAGCTTGTCGAAGGAGAGCGTCGCCTGGATGCCCGGGATGCGGACGAGCGTGAAGTAGATGAGCAGGATGCCGCACGTCATCCCGAAGTCGCCGATGCGGTTCGTGAGGAACGCCTTCTTGCTCGCCTCGACCGCCGACGGTTTGTGGAAGTAGTAGCCGATGAGCGAGTAGCTCGAGACGCCGACGAGTTCCCAGAAGATGAACGTCTCGACGAGGTTCTCGCTGAACACGATTCCGAGCATCGAGAACGCGAAGAGCGAGAGGCAGGCGAAGTAGCGGGACCACCCCTCCTCGCCCTTCATGTAGCCCGTCGAGAAGACGAAGATGCAGAGCCCGATCGCGGTCACGATCAGCGACATCAGCGCCGAGAGAGCGTCCACGTGGACGCCGAACGTCATCGTGGTCTCGCCGGCCTTCAGCCAGACGTTCGAGTCGATGACCTGCCACGACGGTTCCGCGCGGAACGCCTCGAGGCAGAGCATGAGCGAGCAGATCGCGCCGGTGGCGATCCCGCCGATGGCGAGCGCCGCGGAGAGCGCCCGGCTCTTCAGCGTGAACAGGGTGATGATCACCGTCGCCGCGAGCGGCGCGAAGAGGGTGATGTAGGCGAGTGTGGCCGGGTTCAAGGGGTCACCCCTTCAGTTCCGTGGCGTCGTCGAGCGTCACGGAGCCCTTCAGCCGGAAGAGCGCCATCAGGATCGAAAGGGCGACCGCGGCCTCGGCCGCGGCGACGGCGATCACGAAGAACGTGAAGACCTGCCCCTGGAGGTTGCCGTGGTGGCGGCTGAACGCGACGAACGCGAGGTTCGCCGCGTTGAGCATCAGTTCGAGGCCCATGAGGATCACGACCACGTTCTTCCGCGTGACGACGCCGAAGAGGCCGATCGCGAAGAGGAGGGCCGAGAGCACGATGTAGTGAGCGGTGGTGACCTGTGGCAGCACGTCACACCTTCTTCTTGGTGAGGGCGACCGCGCCGATGATCGCCACGAGCAGCAGCACCGACGTGACTTCGAACGGCAGCAGGTGCTGGTCGAACAGGCGGTCGGAGAGCGCGAGCGCGTTGCCCTCGATGATCGTTCCGCCGCTGCGCTTGGCGATCGCTTCCGGCGTGCCCCCGATCGACCACTCCGACGAGCGGATCGCCGTGGCGATGATGATCGCGACCACGCCGACCGACGCCGCGAGCGCGAACACCTTCATGCGCGGCCGATCGATCCGGAGCAGCCCGGCCGGCGACAGGTTGAGCAGCATGATGACGAACAGGAACAGCACCATGATCGCGCCGGCGTAGACCAGCACCTGGATCACGGCGATGAACCCGGCGTTCATGCCGAGGAAGAGGACCGACATGCCGACGAACGCGGCCACGAGCCACATGACGCTCGCCACGGCGTTGCGCCGCGTGACCGTCATCATGGCCGCCGTGACGGCGATCAGTCCGCCCACCCAGAAAGTCGGAGAGTCCAAGAGCCCACCTCGTGCGGCGCCAACCCCGGCGCCACGGAACTACTTCGACAGGTCGAGTCCCTGCGCCGCCGCCTCGCCCACGAGACGGTCGTACTTCTTCACGGCATCCTTCACGCGCCCATCGCGCCCGAAGTTCTCGCCCATCGCCTAGAGGCGGTCCTTGTGGTGGACCATCTCCTCGCGCGACGAGCCGCACAGCTCGTATTCCTCGGACATGAAGATCGCCTGCTCCGGGCACACCTCTTCGCAGTAGCCGCAGAAGATGCAGCGGAGCATGTCGATGTCGAACACCTGCGGACCCTTCTCGACGGGCCCCTCGATCTCGCCCGGCACGATCGAGATCGCACGCGGCGGGCAGACGTACTCGCAGAGCGAGCACGAGACGCACTTCTCGCGGCCCTGCTGGTCCTTCACGAGGACCGGTGCGCCGCGGTAGCGGTCCGGCAGCGCCCACTTCTGTTCCGGGTACTCCATGGTCACGCGCGAGGTGCCGCCCATCTGGAGCATGTGCTTCAGCGTGGTGCCCATGCCGGCGATGACCGGGAGGTAGAACCGCTCGGACAACGTCAGCTCGCGGCGCTTGACTTTCACGTACGCCATCGGGCCCTCACTTCAGGAAAGCGACGACGCACGCCGTCGCTGCGAGCCACGCGAGGGTCGCGGGCATGAGACGCTTCCACCCCAGATCCATGAGCTGGTCGTAGCGGAAGCGCGGAACGGTCCAGCGAACCCAGATGAACGTGAAGATCACGCACATCGTCTTCGCCAGGAAGATCAGGATCTGGAGCAGCGTCTGCGCGGTCGTTCCCTCGAATGCGTTCTCGACGCCGAAGAGCGTCCAGCCGCCGAGGTAGAGCGTCGTGAAGAGCGACGACATGGCCACGATCGCCACGTACTCACCGAGGAAGAAGAGCGCGAACTTCATCGACGAGAACTCGGTGTGGTATCCGGCCGCCAGTTCCGACTCCGCCTCGGGAAGGTCGAACGGCGTTCGGTTCGTCTCGGCGAAGGCCGCGATCAGGAAGATGATCGCGCCGATCGGCTGCTTCACGATGTTCCAGTCGAAGAACTTCGAGATGCCGTGGAGCGTCTCGCCGTGGATCGTGAACCCGTCGGCCTGCATCTTCACGACGTCTTCGAGGCGGAGCGTGCCGGCCACGATGAACACGCCGAGCGCGGCGAGGCCGAGGCAGATCTCGTACGAGATGAGTTGGGCCGACGCGCGCACGGCACCGATGAGCGCGTACTTCGAGTTGCTCGCCCATCCGCCGAGCGCGATGGCGTAGACGCCGATCCCGCTGAACGCGAACGCGGCGAGGATGCCTGTGTCCACGTCGGCGATGGCGAAGCGGTCGGCGAACGGGACCAGGGCGAGAACCACCAGCGGCGGGATGACCGCGAGGCACGGGGCGACGAGGTACATCGCCTTGTTCACGTGGCCGGGGAGGACGTCCTCCTTCAGCAGAAACTTGATCAGGTCGGCGAAGCTCTGGAGCAGGCCGAACGGCCCGACGCGGTTCGGGCCCATGCGGTCCTGGGCCCACGCCGCCACGCGACGCTCGAGCCACACGAGGAACGCGACGAGCATCGGCGCGACGTTGCCGACGAGGAGCACCTTGACCAGCGCGGAACCGACGCGGTCCTGCGTGAGCCAGTTCATGACGCCGTCCATCAGACGCTCCCCTGGGCAGGTGCCGCGGAGCGCACGTCGAGGCCCGCAGTTCCGAGCATCCCGTGCGTCATGCCGGAGAACTCAGGGACGGCCGCAGCCATGCGCGCGAAGACCTCGGCGCACGTCTTCGGACGGGCGCCGCGATCGTTCCCCGCGACGAGCCAGCCGAGGATCTTCCAATCCGGCCAGGCGTCGCCGGGCGACCGGACGCACGGCGCGATGCGCTGCACGCGCCCCGTGACGTTGGTGAAACTGCCGTCCTTCTCGTACGCGGTGAGGCCCGGGAGGACGACGTGCGCCGCCTTGCGCATCGTCTCGGACTCGCGGGAGTCCACGACGAGAACGAAGGCGAGCTTCTGCAGGGCCGCAATCGCTTCCGGCCGGTCGTCGAGGTCCTCGCCGAAGAGCGCCGCGCCCGCGAGGTTCTGGCTCGCGAAGTTCGCGAGACCGGCGCCGCCCTTGCCCGGTGCGACGCCGAGGATGCGCGCGCCGGCCGAGTTCGGGTTGCCGTCGCCCGTGCGGAGCAGGTCGTCCTTGCCGAATGCGCGCGGCTTCGTGTCGCGGTGCGGCGTGCCGAGGGCGTCGCAGAGCTTCGACGCGAGCCAGATCTCCTCGTTCGTGAGGCGCGCCGAGATCAGCGCGAACAGGTCGTCACCGGCGGCGGCGAGCCCCTTCGCGGCCGCGGCGAGCGCTTCGTCCCACGACACCTCGACCAGGCGGCCGTCCTTCCGGACCATCGGCGCGCCGAGCCGGTCGGCCGCTGCGACGTCGGTGTACGTGAGGCGGCCCTCGTCGCACATCCACCACTTGTTCACCGCGGCGTTCTCGCGCGGGATCAGGCGGAGCATCTTGTTCCAGCGGGCCCCGGCGGTGACGTTGCAGCCGCGCGAGCAACCGGAGCACACGGTGTGCGTGCTCTCGAGGAACCAGACGCGGCTCTTGAACCGGAAGTCCTGCGACGTGAGCGCGCCGACGGGGCACACGTCGATGATGTTCATCTGGTACGGGCTCTCGAGCTCGCCGCCCCGCTTCACGGAGATCTCGTTGCGGTCGCCGCGGTTCGAGATGTCGAGTTCGTCCGACTTCGCGATCTCGTCCATGAAGCGCACGCAGCGCGTGCAGAGAATGCAGCGCTCGGCGTCGAACATCACCTTGTCGGAGAACTTCACGTGCTTCGGCTTGTGGACCTTCGGGAAGTCGAACCGCGAGCGGTCGTTCCCGATGCGGAAGCTGTACTCCTGCAGCTTGCACTCGCCCGCCTGGTCGCAGATCGGGCAGTCGAGCGGGTGATTGATGAGCAGGAGTTCCATCACGTCGGCGCGACCGCGCTTCGCCTTGTCGCTCGCGGTGCGGACGACCATGTTGTCGCTGCACTGCGTGTTGCAGGCGATCTGGAGCGTCGGCATGCCTTCGACTTCGACGAGGCAGATTCGGCAGTTCCCGGCGATGGAGAGCCCGGGGTGCCAGCAGTAGTGCGGGACGTCGGTCCCGAGCTGGCGTGCGGCCTGGATGATGGTGGTGCCCTTCGGCACCTCCACGCTGCGGCCGTCGATCGTGAGCTTCGGCATCAGTGCGCCGCTCCGACTGCGTGAGATGCATGCTTCCTGTCGATGCGTGCCTTGCGTGCGAGGTAGACGGGGCTCCCGCCTCCGCGCACGGCCGCCTCGAAGTCCGCCCGGAAGTGCTTGATGAAGGACTTGGTCGGCATGACGGCAGAGTCAGCGAGGAAGCAGATGGTCTTGCCCGCGCCCGCGCCGCCGACGGTGTCGGCCACGCGATCCAGGAGATCCACGTCTTCCATGCGGCCCTGACCGGCCCAGATGCGGTGGACGAGCTTCTCGAGCCACCCGGTTCCCTCGCGGCAGGGCGTGCACTGGCCGCACGACTCGTGGTGGTAGAACTCCATCAGGTTGAGGAGCGCATCGACCATGCAGGTCGTCTCGTCCATGACGATCACGCCCGCCGCTCCGGCGAGGCTGCCCGCGTTCTTCACCGCGCCGTAGGTGAACGGGACGTCGAGCGCCTCGGGCTTGTTCGGGAGCACCGGCACCGACGACCCGCCGGGGATGACCGCCTTCAAGTGGCGGCCCTTCCAGATGCCGCCCGCGTGGTCGAAGATGATCTCGCGCAGCGTGGTCTTCGCGGGGTCGATCTCGATGTGACACGGACGGTTCACGTGGCCGGAGACGCCGACCAGGCGCGTGCCCGGCGTGTCGGCGTCGCCCGACGACTTCCAGTCCGCCACACCGTCGCGGACGATGAGCGGCACGTTCGCGATCGTCTCGACGTTGTTGATGATCGTGGGCGATCGCCAGAGCCCCTCGACGGCCGGGAAGGGCGGCTTGATGCGCGGGTAGCCGCGGCCGCCCTCGATCGACGAGAGCATGCCCGTCTCTTCGCCGCAGATGTACGCGCCGGCGCCGGAGTGGATCCAGACGTCGCACTTCCATCCGGAGCCCATCACGTTGTCGCCGAGGTAGCCCGCCGCGCGGGCTTCGTCCACGGCTTCCTCCATGCAGCGGATGCCGATCGGGTACTCGCCGCGGATGTAGACGTACGCGGTGTTCGCGCCGATCGCCCGGCACGCGAGGATCGCGCCCTCGACGAGCAGGTGCGGCACGCGCTCGATGATCTGGCGGTCCTTGAAGCAGCCGGGTTCGGACTCGTCGCCGTTCACCGCGAGGTACACCGGCTTGCCGGTGTTCTTCGGGACGAACGTCCACTTGCGACCGGCGGGGAAACCGGCGCCGCCGCGGCCGCGCAGGCCGGTGTCGAGGACCATCTTCGTGATCTCGTCGGGCGTCTGCGCGAGGCCCTTCTTCAGGGCCTGGTAGCCGCCGTTCGCCTCGTACTCGGCGAGAGTCTGGCGCTTCCCGATCGGCGGGGCGCCCTTCAGGAGTCGGGGGAACTCGACCGCGCTCATCGGGGGCGGCCCTCCAGCGTCTTCACGGCGGACTCGGGCGTCAGGTTCCCGTGGCGTTCCTCGTCGATCGTCATGCACGGCGCCATGTCGCAGAGGCCCAGGCACTCGCCGGTCTCGATCGTGTAGCGGCCGTCTTTCGTCGTGCCGCCCATGTCGATGCCGAAGTGGTCCTCGAGTGCGTCCATGACTTCCTGCGCGCCGCGGAGGCGGCAGGAGAGCGTCTTGCAGACCACCACCACGTCGCGGCCGACGGGCTGGTCCTTGAACATCGTGTAGAAGGTGATGACCCCTTCGACGTGCGCCTGCGGCACCGCGAGGTACTCCGCGACCTCGCGGATCGACTTCGGGTGGAGCCATCCGGCGCGCGCGCGCTGCACAACCCAGAGCACCGGCAGCAAGGCCGCGGCGCGCTGCGGATAGCGCGCGACGATGGGGTCGAGCTTGCCGCGCAGGTCGTCGAACGACGGCCCGGTGCAGGGCAGCTTCGCGAGCTCCGCTGGATCAACGCGCTTGGTCGTCGTCACCGGTCGCACTCCCCCATCACGAAGTCGAGGCTCGCGAGCGTCGCGACGACGTCGGCGAACATCGCGCCCTTCAGCACGTGCGGCAGACACGAGAGCGTCACGAAGCTCGGGCCGCGCACGCGCAGACGCATCGGCTTGCCCGTGCCGTCCGTCACGACGTAGAAGCCGAGTTCACCCTTGGGGTTCTCGATCCCGAAGTAACGTTCGCCCGCGGCGAGTTCGGGGCCCTCGGTGACGACCATGAACTGGTGGATCAACTGCTCCATGTTCGTGAGCACGGAACGCTTGACCGGCAGTGAGATCTTGTGGTCTTCGACGGTGATCGGGCCTTCGGGGATGCGATCGAGCGCCTGGAGGATGATCTTGCAGCTCTGCTTCATCTCCTCGATGCGCACCAGGTAGCGATCGTAGGCGTCTCCGTGCTCGCCGACGGGCACGTCGAAGTCGTACTCCTCGTAGCCGAGGTACGGGCGCTCCTTGCGGAGGTCCCACTCGACGCCGGAGGCGCGGAGCACCGGGCCCGTCAAGCCGTAGCTCAGCGCGACGTCCTTCGGGATCACGCCGACGCCCTTCAGGCGGTCCACGAAGATCCGGTTGGTCGTGAGCATCTTCTCGACGTCGCGCTCGACGCGACCCGGGAGTCCCTGGACGAAGCGGCGGACGCCCTCGATCCACCCCGGTGGGACGTCGCGGGCGCAGCCGCCGACGCGGGTCCAGCTCACGGTGAACCGGGCGCCCGTGAGCGCCTCCATGAAGTCGTAAATCGACTCGCGCTCGCGGAAGCAGTAGAGGAAGACCGTCAGGGCGCCGACGTCCATCGCGAAGCAACCGAGCCCGAGCAGGTGCGAGTGGAGGCGTCCGAGTTCGGCGCAGCTGAGGCGGAGGCTGCGCGCGCGCGGCGGCACTTCGATCCCGACCACGCTCTCGATCGCCATCGCGACGCCGACGTTGTTCGCGACGGGCGCGAGGTAGTCGAAGCGGTCGGTGTAGGGGATGAACTTGTTGTAGCCGTAGGCCTCCGCGATTTTCTCCATCCCGCGGTGGAGGTACCCGATGTCGGGCGTGGCGCGGACGATCCGCTCGCCGTCCATCTCGAGCACGATGCGGAGCACGCCGTGCGTCGAGGGATGCGACGGGCCCATGTTGAGGATCATGTGCCCGCTCTCGGGGTCGAAGCCTTCGGCTCCGAGTCCGTGACCATGGGCGGACGCAGCGGCGAGCGCCGCCGGACTAGCTGCGACGGGCACACTTCCTTCGGGAGGGACGGGTGTCATGGCCTAGCCCTCGTCTCTCTGGGCGCGCGAGATGACCCACTCGGCCCACTCGCGGTCGCTCATCTTGCCCTGGACGGGGAAGTCCTTCCGGAGCGGGTGGTCCGGGAAGTCGTCGGGCATGAGGATGCGGCGCAGGTCGGGGTGCCCGCGGAACTGGATGCCGAACATGTCGTAGCACTCGCGCTCGAGCCAGTCGGCTCCGGCGAAGATCGTCGAGACGGTCGGGACCCAGCAGTCGTCCTCGGGGACGGCCACCTTCAGCACGAGGTCCTCGCGCGCCTTGAAGTTGCGGAGCACGTAGACCACGCGAAAACGCGGCGCGTCCGGGTAGTGGTCGAGGCCTGTGACGTCCATCAGCATCGGGTACCCGCAGCGGTCCCGCAGGAAGCGGACGGCGTCGAGGATCGCGTCGCGGTCGACGACCACGCGCCACTGGCCGCGGTTGTCGTCGGCAGCGCCCACGCGCGCCCCGAGCGCATCGCGCAGCATCCGGACCGCCTCGGGTTCCTGCCGCGGCGCCGCCTCAGCGGGAACGGTGGCGGGGACGGGCTTCGCGGTGTCGGACACGTTAGGAGTCCTTCCCCGCGCCGAGCAGGCTCGTGATGCGCAGGCCGCTCGAGGCCTTCTCCGTCTCGATCTTCTTCTGCAGGTGGATCAGCGCGTTGATGAGCATCTCGGGGCGCGGCGGGCAGCCTGGGATGTAGACGTCCACGGGCACGATGTGGTCGATGCCCTGCATCACCGGGTAGCTCCGGAACATGCCGGCCGACGAAGCGCACGCCCCCATCGCGATGACCCACTTCGGCTCAGCCATCTGGTCGTAGAGACGGCGGACAGCCTCGGCCATCTTGTAGGTCATCGTGCCCGCGACGATCATGACGTCGGCCTGCTTCGGGGAGAAGCGGGCCACTTCGGCGCCGAACCGGGCCATGTCGAAGCGTGCCGTGGCGGCGGCCATGAACTCGATGGCGCAGCAGGAAAGACCCATCGGCAGGGGCCACAGCGAGTTCTTCCGCGCCCAGTTCAGGAGCGCGTCCACGTTCGTGAGGATCGCGCCCTCCTGCTGCGAGTCGCCGAAGGAGAGCGTGGTCAGTCTTCCTTGTGCCATTCGAGGACCCCCTTCTTGATCACGTACGCCCACCCGAGGAAGAGGATCACGACGAACGCGAGGATCTCCCACATCAGCAGCGCTGTGGACGGCGCGTCGCCACGCACCGTGGTGCTCCCGAAGGAGACCGCCCACGGGTACATGAAGACGACCTCGACGTCGAACAGGATGAAGAGCACGGCCACGAGGTAGAACTTCACGCCGAACCGCGCGTGCGCCTCGCTCTGGATCGGCATGCCGCACTCGTAGGGCCGGTCCTTGTACTTGGACTTCTTGCCCTTTTCGCCGAGCAGCCACGAGGCGCCGAGTGCGCCCACGGCGAACACGACGCCCCAGCCCAGCATCAGGAGCACGGGGAGATAGTCGTTGAGATCCGGCTCGCGCATTGGGGCCGCATTCTTGCGCTTCGGACCGACAGCGTCCAAACCTGCGAGAGGGGCGAATCGACTTGGTCCAAGTCGTCGCGCGACCTGCGTCGCGCCGCGACGCGAAACTGCGAATCGATCGGAAACTAGTGGACGGACGGAGCGACGCGGGGGCCAGCCGAGAACCGCGCGGTCCAAGTGCCGCAGCGGAACGTCCGCCGCCCGCGATCGGCACCAACGACGTCAGAGATGGGAGACAGGAGAAGGCGCCGGCGCCGCAGACGCGCCGGACGCGCGAACCGACGGAGCCGCGCCGGACCGAGGAGCCAAGCCCCCGGCGCTCGTGGGGACGTCCCCGACGAGGTAGGCGCGAGTTCCGTCGCCGCAGACGCGCCAACCGACGGAGCCGCGCCCGGACCGAGGAGCCAAGCCCCCGGCGCTCGTGGCGACGTCCTCGACGAGGTAGGCGCGAGTTCCGTCGATCGAAAGCTGAGGCGAGTTCCATCGATCGGAAGCTGAGGCGAGTTCCGTCGATCCAGAACGAGTACGACCCCCGGGGCCCAGGCCGCGCACGCGGCCTTGAATGGGACACCCGGGGGCCTCGACTGCACGCACACCATCGGACACGAATCCAGAGAGCGCAAGGGGACGCGGCGCTTTCTCGATTCGATGGAGGCCGGTCCCGGTCGTCGGCGGGCCGCAACGCGTGTCGGTCAGGCAACTTCGGCCGTCCCGCGCGGAGCCCGGTGAGAAAGCCGCCCAGCGCGACGTCCGGACTACCCGACGAGCAGATTCCCGACGATGCACAACAACTCGGGCAGGAGGACCCGGCGCGCGACGTCCAGTTCGAACGCTCGCATCGAGCGCGCCAGCTCCAGGCCCGCCCCGATGCGATCCGGCCGCGCCGAGTCGTGCCCGGCGGCCGGGCGAACTCGCCCGGAGTCGTCCGCCTCGTCGCTCGGGCTCGCATGGTCCGCCCGCTCGAGGGCACGTTCGTAGGGCACGCGCCAGATCTGGAGGATCAGCAGGCCCGCAGCGACACATGCGACGCGCGCAGAGAGGCCGGGGTCTAGCCCGGACAGTTCACGAGGGTTCGCGTGAGAACGGCACGCATCGTAGGAAACACAAGCACTTCACGCCGATCCGAGGGACATGCGCATCACGACACACCGTCCTGGCCGAGATCCGCGGAGTCGGCCGCAAGGCGGGACCCGCAGCGTCGGCTTCGTCAAGCCACGCAAGGGGCCCAACGCAGCGGACGACCCGCTGGCTCGGCCAGGCGCGAACCCTCGTGAATTGTCCGGGCTCGGGACTTGAACACCCCGGCGGGGACTACGAGCGACGCGATCGTCGCCGCCGCCATCACGAGATACCAGCGGCTCACCGGGAGAACGTTCCGCATGGACTCGCCCTCCGGTCCGCGGCGCCTCAGTACTTCGCGAGGATGTCGCGCACGATCGCCGCCGACGCAGGCCGGTCCTCGGGGGACTTCTTCATCAGGCTGCGGATCAGGTCCGAGATCTCCTGCGGAACGCGGGGGTCGGCGCGGGTGGCGTCCGGCGCTTCACGCTGGATGTGGGCCATGATCATGTCCATGACGGTCGTGCCCGGGAACGGCGGCTTGCCCATCAACGACTCGTAGAGCACGCACCCGAGCGCGTAGAGATCGGCCGCGGGTCCGACCGGTCGCCCCATCGCCTGCTCCGGCGGGATGTACCACGCGGTCCCGAGGACGGTGCCCGTGACCGTGAGGTTCTGACCGCCGCCGTCGTCGTCCTTCGCGTGGCCGAAGTCGAGCAGCTTCGCGCGCGGGAACCGGCCCGACTTGACGAAGATGTTCTCCGGCTTCAGATCGCGGTGGACCTGGCCCGCGGCGTGGACGACCGTGAGCGCGTCGGCGAGCTGGTTGAAGACGTACAGGATGCGGCGGAGGTAGTCGTCGTAGCCGGGCATGCCCTCGGCCGGGCGCTGGTCCTGGATGAACCGGCGGAGGTCCGAGCCTTCGAGCAACTCCATCGTGAAGTACGGGCGCACGCCGTCGGTGCCGAAGTCGTAGACCACCACGATGTTCGGATGCGACAGCTTCCCGATGGCCCGGAACTCGCGCTCGAACCGCCCGATCGCAGACGCCGACACGCTCTGCGGCTTGAACAGCTTCATGGCGACGACGGCGCCGTTGGTGCGGTCGCGAACCTTCACGACCTCACCGAGAACGCCGCGCCCGAGGACACCGAGGAGTTCGTAGCGGTCTGCGATGAGTTCGGACATGCGTCGCGGGAGGATACCGCGCCGTCGCGGCCGAGCCGTCACGGGATTGCGAAATCTCCGTGTGGGCGACCCTCCGCCGCACGGCCCCAGCCGGTCAGCGCACGCCGAGGAGCAGGAATCCCGGATGCTCGCCGGGCGGGTTCGAGTGGTCGATCCCACGCAGGACAGCCGCCTTGGCGTCCGCCGGGGCGGTCGCCGGATCCCCCGTCAGCTTGGCGCGCAGCCACATGGCCCAGTCCACGTCGTTGACTCGGCTCTTCTGCGCCGCCGCCACCGCCTGGATCAGCGCGAGGTCGTTCCCGACCGCGCGCGGGTCGGTCCCCGTCACGAATCGGGCGAGCGCCCGCTCGAATGCAACCGGGGGCACGTCCTCCACCGCAGCCACCGCGGCGAGTTCCTTCCGTGCGTCGTCCGGACGTCCGGCCTGGAGCAGGAGATGGGCCCGGACGAGACGAAGGTGGGTCTTGGCCTGCACCGTGGAAGTTCCCGGAACGTCCGCCGCGTCCAGCGCTTCGAGCGCACCGGCCGCGTCGCCCGCGCCAGCCCTAGCAACAGCGAGGCAGAATGACGCGCGCAGGCCCGGCCTGCCGCCCGGCGCAGGCAGTCCGGGCACGCGATCCGAGGCGGTCCACCGGGTCGCGACCGCAACGGCATGCTCCGTGTCACCGGTGCGCACCAGCCCTTCGGCCGCGTCGCGGAGCGTCGCCACCGCAGCCTGCGAGGCGGCGGGCCCGGCAAGTTCGGACATGCGCACGTGCGAGGCCGCGGCTTCCTTCCACCGGCCCAGCCGCTCCAGCGCGAATGCCCGGGCCGCGACCACATCCACCCAGTTCGGGTTGATGCCCTCGAGGAGCTTCAGGGCTTCGTCTGGACGCTCGCCGCCGATGTGCCGCGCGAGAAGAGCGCGGGCGTCCACCGACGCGGGGTCGAGCTCGAGCGCCTCGCGGTACCGCCGTTCCGCGTCGGCCGGACGACCGTTCGCCGCGAGCGCGCGTCCGAGCGCGCAGATCGTCTCGACGTCGGGGTCGAGGAGCGCCGCGGCCTTCTCGACGTGCGGGAGGGCTTCCGCGGCGCGACCGAGGTCGCAGAGCCGCAGCCCGTAGTCACGGCGAATCGCTCCGTCCTCCGGGGCCAGGCGAGCGGCCTCTGCGAAGTGCTCCATGGCTGCGTCGGTCCGACGCTGGAACCACTGGATGTAGGCGAGGGCGTGGTGGACGGCAGCGGCGTCGGGCTGCTCCGTCAGCAGTTGGCGGAGGATCTCCTCGGCCTCCTTGTCGTGGCCGCCGCCGAACTGCTGCTGCGCGCGGCGGAAGCGGTGGACGAAGCTGTCCATCGACGCCCGCTGCTCCGGGGTCAGCGTCGCCTCGGTGGGCTCGTCGGCGCCCGCACCGTCCGAGCCGACGGCCTCCGGCGGAACGCCGCCCGGCGCGGCCAGCGCGCAGGCGACAGCGATCGCGGCGCCGACGACCAGCGCCGGGGCAAGGCGTCGCATCGCGCCCGGCTTTCCTCGGCTCGCCTCGTTCGCGTCCCGATGATCGGTCAACAGGACCTCCAACATGACGCCGAACGCTGACACTGGCCGGGCCCGTCGCTTCGGTCCCCATCGGCACGTACGGCCCTCGGAAAGCAGTCGAATGCGGATTTCAACCGTTTACGTGGTCGCGGCGGCCCTGGCAGCCTCGACCGGGATGGCGGCTTCCGCCCTCGCGGCACCGCGAATCGAGGCGCACGACGTGACGGTGCGCCTCCTCCCGTCCGAGGGCAAACTCGACGCCGAGGACCGGATGCTCGTCCTGCGCGACGGCGGCGGCGTGCTCCGCTTCTCGCTGAACGGAGGGCTGTCGATCGCGACGGTGACCGTGGACGGAAGGGCGGTCGTCCCGGAGCGCGGCGACGGCGACGACGCCCGCCGGACGTGGAGCATCTCCGTCCCAGCCGGGACGTCGGAACGGGCGACCGTGACAGTGGGCTACTCGGGTCCGGTCCGAACCGCGCACATCGGCGAGGGCCTGACGTTCATCGGTGCCTCGTCGAACTGGGTGCCGACCGGCGAGGGGCTGACGCGGTTCACGATCCGGACCCGCCCCACACCCGGGACCGAGATCCTCGCGCAGGGAGCGCGGGTTGCGCCGGAGCCCGGCTCGGCCACCGACGCCCCAACGGTGTGGCGAAGCGAGTTCGACACCGACGGAGCCGCGCTCGTTGCCGGCCCATGGACGCTGACGCGACGCCAGATCGGGAACGCAGACATCGGTCTCGCGCTCCACAGCGGCTCGGACGCGCAGGACGCAAACGCTCTGATCCGGCGCGTCGGCTCCGTGCTGCGGCAGATGGGCGAACTCGTCGGCCCGTACGCGGGCGACCGGCTCGACGTGGTGGCGGACGACTTCGACGGCGCGGAAGACGCGGTCGTCGGCCGGACCCACGGCGGCCCGGAGCTGATGCTGCTGCCGGTGGACGTCGCCCGGCGCCTGACACGCCCCGCAGAGCAGGGCGCGACGTCGGATCGCGACGAGCGTCTTCTGCGCCGACTGGTTGCGAGAAGGTGGTGGGGCCACAGCGTGATGTCGTCCGACAGCGACGGAGTCTGGTGCGACGCACTCGCGGATGTCTGCGCCGACGAACTCACCGACCGCGCGGACCCTTCGGCCGCGCCGGCACGCGCGGCCGAGCGGCGGCGCAAGGCGATCCTCGGACTCGCCGTCCGCCGGGCGGATGCGACGACCCCGGACCGCGCCGTCCTGTTCCTCCACGCGCTCCGCCGAGACATCGGCGACGCCGCGTTCTGGGCCACGCTGCGCCGCGTCGCCGTCGAACGCCGCGGCACGCGGATGGACTGGGCGGCGTGGCAGACCGAGTTTGAGGTGACGTCGAAGCGGAAGCTCGGCGACCAGTTCGCGCAGGGTCTCGACCGCAAGGGCGCCCCGCTGCTCGAACTCGCCGAGACGAAGATCCGCGCCGACGGCGGTCGATTCCTCGTCACCGGCGTGCTGCGCCAGCGGCTCGCGCCGGGCGAGAAGCCGTGGCACCTCGCGGTTCCGATCGCCATCGAGCACCTCGAAGGGACCGACGAGTCGCTCATCGACCTGACGGGATCGGACGTCGCGTTCTCGCTCACGGCTCCGTCGCTGCCGCTCCGCGTAGCCGTCGATCCGGACCACCACGTACTCCGAGCGCTCGGTGCGGAGGAGATCCCCGCGTGTCTCGCGGCGACGCTGGCGCGGCCAAAGGTCGTGGTCGTGGTGGAGACACGGGACGAAGTCGAGTTCCTCGCGGCGGACTGGAAGCGGGGCGGACTCTCGGTCGTCCTCGCTTCGGATGCCCCGCAGCAGATCGAGCGCGGGACGAGCTACGTGCTCTTCGGCAGCGTCGCCTCGAATCGAGTGACTCGCTCGCTCGCCGAGCAACTCCCCCGTCACGGCGATCCTGCGACGGCGTCCGGAGCCGCGGCCCCGGTGATGGCGCTCGTCTCGTCGAGGAGCCCCGCGGACGCGTCGGAGTTCGTCACGTCAATCCGGAGCGGCGCGGGGCCACCCGACGGTCTGTCGCTCTGGAGCCTCGAGCTCGATGGGACTGCGACGGTGGACGTGACGGGAAACGTGACGCGGTCCACCGCCGCAACCCCGTCTCGCACCTCGCGCCTCCTCCTCCCCGAGACGAAGTCCGCGACGTCGCCCGAGCGCGTGCGGCGGGTCGTCGATGCGCTCGCGTCTCCCGAGTTGCACGGCCGCCTCGCGGGCAGTCCCGCCGACGCAAAGGCGCGCCGCATCGTGATGGATGAGTTGCGTCTCGCGGGCGTCGAGCCCGACGAGCGCCCGTTCACGTTCTCGGTGAAGGACATCGATCCCGCGGCGCCGGTGCTCCGAGTCGTCGGGGCCGACACCGCCGGAACGCCGGTCGCCGGCGCGGTGCCGCTCGTGGCGTCGGCGGAGACGCCGGAGGGCGGCGTGTCGGTGATCGGGTCCGTGGACGGCGACGACCCGGACCTCGCCGGGCGCGCGCTCGTCGTGGACCTCGGCGCAGGCGTGGACCGTCCGCTTGAGTTCCTCCGGGACGTCGCGCGAGTCGCCGTCGCCCGAAACGCCGCCGCGCTCTTCGTCCGCGTTCCGACGGCGCCGTCGCCGGGGATCGCGGATCTCACCCGGTTCGCGACACTCCCCGCGGGCGCCGCGGACTCGCAGATTGTCAACGCCTCCGACGCGCTCCGACTGGCGGCCGTCGCCGCGGCACGCGCCGGCAGCGACCGAGAACTCCCGCTCCCCGTGATCGCGGTGTCGGCGGACTTCCGGCCATCGAAAGATGTCGTGCTGCGTCTCGACGTGCGTTTCACGCGTCACGACGTGACGAGCGCCAACGTCGTCGGACGCATCCGAGCCCGCGGCGTGCGGCGGCCGGGCAGCGTGCTCCTCGCGGC
Organism: Planctomycetota bacterium; assembly: GCA_021414065.1. Classification (GTDB taxonomy): domain Bacteria; phylum Planctomycetota; class JAJSAM01; order JAJSAM01; family JAJVHW01; genus JAIOPE01. Next base: position 19,698 of record JAIOPE010000102.1, on the reverse strand, counting down.
GCACCTCGACTCCACCGACGCCGTGGGCTCGGACGGCGCCGCCACCGGCGCCGCGGCGCTCGTCGAGACCGTGAACGTGCTCGCAGTGCAGGACGAACTGCTCGCGCGCGACGTGCTCGTCGTCTTCTTCGGCGCGTCGGAGTGGGGTCTGCGCGGCAGCCTCGCGTTCACAGATGCGCTCCCGCAGGACCACGGGATCGTCGCCATGATCGGTGCGGAGGACGTCACGGCACACCGCGCTGGTGCGGTGTCGGTCGCGGGGGGCCGGGACCGGCCGCGGCTCGCGCGCTGCGTCGCTGCGGCGATCGAGCAGTCCGTCCTCGACCGCGGGCCCGACGTCGCACTCGCGCCGCACGGATGCGACGCCGCGACGTTCGCGCACCGCGACGTGCCGTCCGTCTCGATCCGGTCGGCGGATGCTTACCCGTCCGGGTTGGCTCCGGCACCTGTGGACGCCGCGAACGTGGCCCGCGTCGGCCGCGCGCTCGCGCTTTCAGCGCTCGCCGTCGCAGGCGGCTGGTGAGACGGTGTCGCGCGTGAGCCCGCACGCGTCGAAGCGGCTTCGCGGCTCGCGAGGTCGGGGGTAGACAGAACACATGGCCGGACTCGTCTCCGATCGCGCGGTGCTCTACGTCTTCAAGATCGAAGGCGGACGTGCCTGGTACCTACTCCTTCGGTGTGCTCCGGACTCCGTTCACGCCGGCGCCTGGGAGACCGTGCTCGCGGAGCCGCGCGACGGCGAGGGCTCGGCGCGCGCCGCGATCCGGTCGCTCGTCGAGATGACGTCGCTCGACCCCGTGTCGCTCTGGGGACTCGAGCACGTCGAGACTGAGTACGACGCGGAGGTGGACGCGATCCGGCTCATGCCGTGTTTCGTCGCGCTCGTCTCCGGCGACGTCAAGCTCGGCAACTCGCACGACGCTTCGCGCTGGTTCAGCGCGACCGAAGCCGGAAACGCCGTCCGCTCGGGACCGAAACGCGAGTCGATCGAGGCGATGCACCACGAGATCGGCCAGATCGTCGCAGCCGGAGCGGAGCCCGAGGCGCGGCTGCGGCTCGTCTGACATCCGGGGACCACGGAGAAGCGGTGGCTCGCCGCGCGACCGCGACGTAGGATCTCCCCGCGGGCGTGTCCCGCCGGGGATCGACGATGGAAGTCCTTGGCTTCATACTGGTCTACGTAGTGTTCGGCGTGATCGTCTCGCTCATCGCGAGGAGTCGCGGGCGCAGCCCCGTCGGCTGGTTCTTCATCGGCGCGTTCGCGCCCTGCATCGGGCTGATTCTCGTGCTGGTCCTTCCCGACCTGAAGGTGCAGGAAGAGCGCGAACGGCGACTTGCCTCCGAGAACCGGCGGCTCAAGGAACAGTTGCGCAAGGACCGGATGGTCGCGGACCAGCGACACGGCGACGTCCAGCGGCGTCTCGGCGCGCACGACGCGGCGATGGGCATCGACACGAACCCCTCGACACAGGCGCTTCCGGGCGCCGCGCCGCGCGCTCCGGCCGGCGCCACCGACCCCCGCACGGTCGAATGGTGGTACGTGAAGGGCGGCGCGCGCCAAGGGCCCGTGGCGTTCGTGCAACTCCAGGCGATCTGGTCGTCCGGCGAGATCGACGGCACGACGAAAGTCTGGACCGTCGGGATGCCGCAGTGGGTGTCGATCACGTCGCTCGCAACCCTGGAGGACGCGCTCGATGCGTGACGTCGGACCGCCCCCCATCGATGGCGAGCCGGCCGCGGACGCCGCGCCACGCGACCCCGGCCCGCCGCGCTACGGCCGGATCGACGGCATCATCGAAGGCCGCGTCGGCGACTCCGCCGCCGCGCGCGACGCGGTGCGGCAGGCGAACGAGGCCGGCTACGCGCGGCTCGACATCGAAATGGACGGCGGCCGCTTCTCCGCGCTCCCCGACGCCGACGCGATCCTGCCGGCGCAGATGACGGACGACCGCCGCGCCGCGTTCTTCAAGGGACTCCGGGAGTTCGCCGCCGCGTCCGACGGACCCGTCGAGTCCACGCTCCGGTGCACAGAGGTGTTCGAGAACGTGGTTCGGGAGACGCTCTTCCTGCCGGACGACAGCGGTCGGAGCCTCCGATCGCTCACGCGGGAGCGGCCGGTCACGGCGGCCGAGCGCAGCGGCGCGGCGAAGGCCGACGACGCCCCCCCGCCGATGCCGAAGGGCCGGATGGCGCTGCTGGCCGTGCTGCTGGTCGTCGCGTTCGGTCTGGTCGCGTGGACCGGCGGTTGGATCGACCGCGTGTTCTCTCCCGAAGCCGCGAAGCTCACTGCCGACACCGCCGTGTTCGGCGACCTCGTCACGGTCGAGGTCGGCGGCGCGTGGGGCGACTACGAGGTGAAAGTCCGCCGCGGGCCGTCGTACCCGGCGACGACCGCCGACGTCGAGGCTCTGGAACGCGCCGCCGCCGATCCCGCGCGGCGGGCCGCCGTCCGCGCCGTCGCCGACGGCGGAACGATCTGGCTGCGCCTTGAGAACAGCGCCGGCAAGGGCGTCGCCGCCAAGCAAGTCGAACTGCGGCCGCTCGTGGAACGCGCGGACCGCTTCGTGGACGCGAAGCTGCCCGGGCACATGTCTGCCGCGAAGGTCCGGCTCGCGCTCGACGCGGGCGACGAGTTCAAGTGACCGGAGACTCCGTCGGCGACGAGCCGAGCGACAACGGAATCGGCGACGACGGGACCCGCCGCGCTCCGGAGATCTGGCCGCGCGGAACCGTGCTCGCCCCCGGAGAGGGCATCGACGCCGCGTGCGGCGCCTGCGGACAGCCGTGGCTGGTCCACGCGTCGATGGCCGGGTTCCAACTCCGGTGCGTCTGCGGCGCGTGGATGCAGGTCGGCCGCGCTCCGGAGCGCGCTCTCCCGTTCTCCGACGAAGCTCAACTCCCGACCCGTGCGTCTCGCACGGTCCAGCTCCCCGCGGGCCCGCCGCCCGGTGAACTCTCACGCGTCCGATCGTGGGACGGAGGTCCGCTCCGCCCCGACGCCGATGGGCAGTGGTCCCTGCGGCACGCATCGGCATCCGACCGCGAACAGTGGTCGAACCGCACAGTGCTCGAACTCGCGCTCGTCATGCTCTGCTTCATCGGGCCGTCGCTTGCGATCGACCTCGCGACGAAGGGCACGCAGCGCGTGCTCTGGATGCCGATCGCGTCGCTGATCTCGTCGAGCTTCGTGCTGGTTGTGGCCGGAACCTGGCGCGGCCGCGCGCTCGAGGGACTCCGCGGCGCGAGCGTGAAGTACTTCGTCGAAGCGGTCGTCGGAGCGATTGCTCTCGGTGCCGTCGCCGTCGGCTACTCGTATCTGTGGACGAAGGTGTTCCCGCACACGACGAACGAGTGGCCCGACGCCCGCGACGTGATCGGGCTGCCCGGCCTCCTCTTCGTCATCAGCTTCTGCCCCGGCGTGTTCGAGGAGATCGCGTTCCGCGGACTGCTGAACGCGCGACTCGCCGTCTTCTTCGGCGTCACGGCGTCCGCGTGGATCGGCGCCGCGGCGTTTGCATTCGCCCACGGCATCACGCTGGGCATCCCGTTCCACTTCGGGCTCGGCGTGTGGTTCACATTCCTCCGCCGCCGCAGCGGGAGCCTCGTGCCCGGCATGATCGCGCACGCGCTCTACAACGCGATCATCGTCTGCGCCATGTCGCAGAGGTGAGCGCGGAACGTCGCGCTCTGCGGCGACGCCCTCGTAGGCGGAACTCGCGGCGCGGGCCAACCGCGAGTCGCCGCCGCCGTCTCGCATGAGTTCGAGCAAGGTGGACACCGCGCGCCGCCCGAACGCGCGGACTTCCCCGAGTTCGTCGTCGCGTGACGAGAACACGGTCCGCTGCGCGTACGCCTCGAGGAGCGGACGCACCTTCGCGTCCACCTGCGGATCGATGCGGTCCCCCGCCGAGAGCTCCCGCAGCCGGTTGAGGACACCGTCGAGGCGCGCCACCTGCGCCTTCGGCCACTTCGGACGCGCAGCCTCGAGCTGGTCGGCACACTCCCAGCTCCCCGCGAGGCCCACGGCGCGTTCGAACGAAGCCCAGGAGTCTTCGGTTTTGAGACCGTCGAGCGCCGTGAGCAGGATCGGGACGGCACGGGCACCGCACACCTGCACGGCCCGTTCGGCGCCGGCCCGAACTCGTGCCGCCGGCGACGCGAGACCGTCTGCGCACTCCTTGATCCAGCGCCGCTCGGCGAGGTCGAGATCGGCCGCCGGGACGGCCGTGTACGCGGGCGGAGCGCCGCGAAGCGACGCCACGAGCGCAGCGATCCGGTCCGTCTGGGCCGCGACCCACTTCGGCTTCGATGCCTCGATGGCGGCAGCGCACGGCTCGGCTCCGACGACGCGCAATGCGGCCGCGAGATTCGCCCAGTCGGCGTCGGACTTCAGCAGGTCGAGGTTCGCGAGGATCGGCACGACGCACTGGTCGCCGAGCGGGCTGAGCGCGCGGCCGACGGACTCGCGCTGGCGCGAGCCGGCGGCAGCGAGTCCGCCGACGCAGTCGCGGACCCAGCGTCTCTCGGCCAGATCCAACTCGGCGAACGCCGAGCGGAAACCGCAGATCTCCGGGCCGGCGATTCCAAGCCCGATCGCCGCGAACTCACAGCCGAGGATCAGCACCCACCGACGTGACGAGCGACGCATGCGCCCTCCTCGCCGACGATGATATCGCTACTTCGGCTTGCGCTCCGCCTCGATCGCTTCGACCCGCCGCTGGAGTGCCGCCACGTCGCCGATGCGGTCGAGGAACTCCTTGCGGTGACCGGCGAACCGCTGGTTCCCCGTGCGGACGTCCTCCTCGAGCTTGGTCACGCGCTCGATGAGTTGGTCCATCTGCTCGCCGTCGTGCTGGCGCACGTTGTCGGCGTTGTCCATGCGCTCGGCGGTCCTGAACTGGAAGAAGAACGCGCCGCCGCCGAGGAGGAACCCCGAGAGGCCGAGCAGCAGGCCGATGTCGCCGCGGGTCACCATCTCACGCCTCCTTCTCCGCCTGGTTGTCGGCGATCACCTTCTTGCTCACCTCAGCCGCGAGTGTACGCGCGACGGCCCGGAACGACTTCGACACGGCCGAATCCGGGTGAGAGATGACGACCGGCGTGCCGACGTCGCCGCCGACTCGCACCGACGGGTCGATCGGGATCTCGCCGAGGAAGGGCCAGCCCTTCGCCTGCGCCAGCTTCCGCCCGCCGCCGTGGGAGAAGATGTCGGTGACGGTGCTGCAGCACGGGCACACGAACTTGCTCATGTTCTCGACGATGCCGAGGAGCGGCACGTTCACCCGCTCGAACATGTTCGCGCCCTTCTCGACATCGATCAGTGCGACCTGCTGCGGCGTGGTGACCATCACGGCGCCGGTGAGCGGGAAGATCTGCGAGAGCGAGAGCTGCACGTCGCCCGTGCCGGGCGGCAGGTCGATGATCATGTAGTCCACTTCGCCCCAGTCGCAGTCCTCGAAGAACTGCGTGATCGCCTTGTGCAGCATGGGCCCGCGCCACACGACCGCCTGGCCCGCGGGGACGAGATACCCCATCGACAGGCACTTCATTCCGTGCGCCTCGACCGGCGCGAGGCGCCCGCCGATGACGTCCGGCTTGCGGCCCTCGGTGCCCGTCATGAGCGGGATCGACGGCCCGTAGATGTCCACGTCGAGGAGTGCCACGCGGGCGCCGTCGAGACGGAGCGACGCAGCCAGGTTCACGGCCACCGTGGACTTCCCCACGCCGCCCTTGCCCGACGCGACCGCGATGACGTTCCGCACGCCGGGCGCGCGGCTCTCCTTCGTCGCCGTGGACTGCGGCACCTGCGCGCTCCACTGAATCTCGACCGGCGGCTCGATTCCGAGCGGCCGGAGCGCCGCCTCGATCGACGCGCGCAGTTCGTCCTTCATCGGACAGGCCGGCGTCGTCAGCTCGATGTCGAGCCACGCCTTGCGGTCGGAGACGAGTTCCACGCCCTTGACCATCCCGAGGTCAACAATGCTGCGGTGCAGCTCGGGGTCATGGACGGCCCTCAGGGCCTCGAACACGGCGTCCTTCGTCGGTGCTGTCACGGTCGTTCTCCGGGGTGAAGCCCCCGAGAGTACCCCACCACCGCACCCGCGCGGAGCGGACCTACCGCGCGACCGTCGCTTGCAGCAGGATGCCGTCCGGCGGGAACAGTTGCTTCACCCCGCCCGTGCCGTCGGCGACGGTGCCCGTGCAGAGCACCTCGATCACCTGGGCGGACCCTCGGACGAACGAGCGGACCTTCATCGAGACGGCACCCCCGGTGGCTCCCGTGCCGTACGTCTTCGTCCCGATCTTCACGAAGAACCGCGTGGGATTCGCCACCGACGCCGTGGACGGGTCGGCCACGACGGTCTGGCCGAAGGCCGTGGTCGGAAGCTCGACCGTGATGCTGCCTGCGGCGCCGAAGAACTTCTTCGGCACGGACCCGCGCGTCACGGTGACGTGCCCGGCCACGACCTTGGCCACGCCCTTGTCGAGGAGGTTCGCGGGGGGTGGCGGTGGCGGCGGCGGAGGAGGCTCCGGACCGGCCTGGACAGGCAGGAGCATCGGCGCGTCCACCACCTGGAACCCCGCCGCGCGGAGATCCACGGCTGCGTGGAACCCGTCGGCGTCGATCGGCCCGTCGAGGGCGGCGGTCCAGCCCTTCCCCACGATTTTCACCTTCGCGGTCGTCGTGGCGGGCGCCGTTGCCGTCGCCGCCTTCGTCACGACGCGGCCCGTGACCTTCCCGCCGTCGAACGTCTGGTTTCCCGAACCGTCGCGATAGACCTCGAGGAACGCCCGCTTCTCCTTCCGGTCGCCGTCCAGCCCGCCCGAGACGACGCCGGACCGGACCATCGTGCTCGCAAAGATGAGACGGAAGGCGGTGGGCGGGTTCAGGGGCGTCACCCGTCGCAGGGTGAGCTCACCGGTGACCGTGCCGGGCAGTGCGGCGAACCCATCCCGCCGCAGATAGGTGCCGACGATCGTCCGCCCGTCGGGCTGGACGACGCCGTCGAACGCGAAGTTCGGATTCTTGACGGTGTCGGTGAGCGCGATGCGCTGGGGGCCGTTCCCCTCCGCCACTTCGTCCACCGAGAACGTGCCGGTGAGCGTGAGGAATGTGAAGTTGAACAGGCCCCCGGCAGCCAGTGCGGCGCGCTTGCCGGCTCCCACCTTGTAGACGACCTGGAGCGATCCCGACGCGCCCTCGATGGAGAAGTCGTAGTTCCCTGCGACGCTCACGAACCCCGGGTCCACTTGCAGATCGTAGTCACCGATGAGTGACCAGCCCGGGAGCGTGGCCTTCCTGGCCGCAAGCGCGTCGGGTGCGGTCGCCCCGCCGACAACGGCGAGGAGCACGGCAACCACGGCGAGCAAGCGGGCGATCGCACGAGGTGTGGTGGCGTTGAGAGACATCGCCCTAGTCTACGAGCCGATGCCGCGGACGTTTCATCCTGCGCCGGGAACTCGTCCCTGCGGTTTCGCCCCGTGCCGCGGCTAGGATGTCACCATGGACGCGAACGACCACCGGCGCGCGATGCACACGTTGCAGAAGGTCTACGAGGACCTGGCGCGGCGCGCGATCGAGAGCGTGCTCGAGAACGAAGAGGGCCTGCGCTCCTCGCCGTACTCGTTCGCGTACCAGGAGATCGAGGACCGGTTCGCGCCGCGGCTCGTCAGCTTGGGCCACCTGATCGGCTCGCTCCAGCACCTCCAGCGCCAGCGCCAGCCGCAGACCGAGTACCGCGTGGAGCGCATCGAAGGACCCGTCGCCGAACTCGACACGAAGATCAACGAGCGCCTGAAGCAGTGCCAGGGCGAGACGCTCCACCAGGTCTCGCTCGTCCCCGCCGAGGCGGTCGGGATGTGGCACGCCTTCCTGACGATGTCCCGGACGGTCTGACCGGTCGTGCCCCGCCGCCGCGCGGACCTCGCGTTGTGGGCCGCCGCGTTCGGGCTTGGGATCGCGATCCTCGCGGTCGAACGCGCGGTGCTCGCTGTCACGTTTCGGACGGATGAACCGCTCGGCGACGTCGCGGCGAGCTTGTTCCACGGCCTGAGGTTCGACGCGGCCGGACTCGCGTATCCGCTCGGCGTGGCGTTCGTCGTCTGCACGCTCGTCGGGTTCCTCCGACGATCCGACGGGGGCCGCGTTGTCGGCGCAAGCATCGCCCTCGGCCTCGTGGCGCTCGTTGCGGCGGTCGAGGTCCCGTTCTTCCGCGAGTTCCGCGTACGCCTCGACTTCGTCGCGCTCGAGTACCTCGACGATCCGGGCGAGGCGCTCGCGCTGTCGGCGGCGTCGGTCGGCTCGGTCGGCGTCGCAGCGGTGATCGCATCGGCGGCAGTCGCGACGTGGCTGTGCGTCCGCGTGCTGCGGGCGAAGCGGTTCTCGGCGGACGCCGGGACGCGCCCCGACGTCGCGGCGACGCTCGCCGTCGCTGCCGCGCTGTTCGTCGCGGCGCGCGGCGGGTTCGGACGACCGATCCGTCCGCAGGACGCCTGCCGGAGCGTGCATCCGCTCGTCAACCAACTCGACCTGTCGGGCCCGTTCACGCTGGCGCGGCACGGGTACGAGGCGGTGCGCGACGACGGCGGCGCCGACCTGCGCGACTACGGCGTCACGGACGACGAGGCGGCGGCGATCGTCGGCAAGGAACCGTACGAGGGCGAGCCGCTGCCGGGGCCGCACCCGCGGCGGTTCGAGTTGCAGGAAGGGGGTGGGCGTCGCCCGCTCGTCGGCGCGAACGTCGTCATCGTCCTGATGGAGAGCTTCTCGGCTCGACACGTCGGGATCTGCGGCGCCAAGGGCGACGCGGTGTGGACGCCGCAGTTCGACGCGCTCTCGCAACGGTACGAGGAGGGCTTCTCGCCTGACGTCTTCCTCAATTTCTGGGCGTCCGGACCGTCCACCAACCGCGCCGTGCCAGCGGTGTTCGCGTCGTTCCCGTCGCTCCCCGCTCGGCTCTCGGTAACGAAGTCGGCCGCCGGCCAGCGGGACTTCCGCGCGATGCCGCGCATCCTCGGGGAACTCGGCTACGACTCGTGCTTCGTCTCGGGCGGCGCAGAAGAGTGGGAGAACCTCGGCGGCTGGCTGCGGCAGCAGGGGTTCGCGTCGGTCGTCGGACGCGACGACTTCCCGGAGCCGCACTGCGACGCCGCGTGGGGTCCGCCCGACACCGTGCTGCTCGACCGCGTCCTCGCCGAGTGCGACGCGCGGGCCGAGAAGGGGAAGTTCCTCGTCGCGACGCTGACGTCCACGAACCACCCGCCGTTCCCCGTCCCCGACGACGAACTCGGACGTTCGATCCGCGGCGCGTCCGACCGCGAACGTGCGATGCGCTACGCCGACGCCGCGATCGGCCGGTTCATGGACGCGGCGCTCGCTCGTCCGTGGGCGAAGGACACGGTGTTCCTCCTCCTCGGCGACCACGGATTCCACGAGGACCCGCAAGCGGAGATCGACCCGGACCGATACCGGGTGCCGTTGCTCGTGATGCAGCCGTCAAAGCGCTGGGAGAACCCGGTCCGCACGTATCCGACGACCGTGTTCGACGGGTGGACGATCCCCGCGTCCCAGGTGGACGTGCTGCCGTTCGTGCTGCGGCTGGTCGCCCCGAATGGGACGCGGTACAGGACGTGGGGTGCGGCGCCGCGCTCCTTCCTGCCGGACGAGAACCGGATCGTCGTCCTCGGCCCGCACGGCGGGGAGCCCGTCGTCGCCGCGCTCGACGCAAGGGGGAACTACCTCGTCGAACGGCTCGACGGCGGGACGTCGCGGCTCTTCCGGCTCGTCGGGGGAGACGTCGCGGAGCGGCTCATGCCGGAGACCGACGCCGAACGCGCGGCAGCCGCCGAGCGCAAGAAGGAGCCCCCGTGGCCGAACGGCCGACTCGTCCCCCACGTCGATCCCGAGGCCGAGGCCCGGCTGCGGCGGTACGTCCGGGCGTACATGGCGTCGGCGCAGCGAGCGCTGGCCCCCTCCGCCGAAAAGTGAAAAAGTAGGCCCAGTGCCCGAGTCTCTCCGGGTGAACCACACCCTCACATTCGATCCCCTGCACCCGGCCCGCCGCAGAACGCGCGTCATCCGCATCGGGACGCTCGAGATCGGCGGCGACCGCCCCGTCGCGGTCCAGTCGATGACGACGACCGACACGCTCGACATCGACGCCACCGTCGCGCAAGCGGTCGCGCTCGTCCGCGTTGGTTGCGAACTCGTGCGGATCACCGCGCCGACGACGGAAGCCGCGCGCGCGCTCGGGGTCATCAAGGCGAAGCTCCGCGCGCAGGGCGTGACGGTTCCGCTCTGCGCCGACATCCACTTCCACCCGGGCGCTGCGATGGAGGCCGTCAAGCACGTCGAGAAGGTGCGCGTCAACCCGGGCAACTTCGCCGACACGAAGGCGTTCCGCGTCCGCGAGTACACCGACGACGAGTACGCCGCCGAGGTGAAGCGCGTGCAGGAGCGGTTCCGTCCGCTCGTGAAGGAAGCGAAGGCCCGCGGCGTCGCGATCCGCATCGGCACGAACCACGGGTCGCTGTCGGACCGGATCATGAACCGCCACGGCGACTCCGCCGCCGGCATGGTCGAGTCGGCGATGGAGTTCGTCCGCGTCTGCGAGGAGGAGGGCCTCCGCGACGTCTGCTTCTCGATGAAGTCGTCGAACCCGCGGGTGATGGTCCAGGCTTACCGGATGCTCGCCGCGCGCCTCGCCGCCGACGGCCTCGACCACCCGTTCCACCTCGGCGTCACCGAGGCCGGCGAGGGCGAAGACGGCCGCACGAAGAGCGCGATCGGCATCGGCTCGCTCCTCATGGACGGCATCGGCGACACCATCCGCGTTTCGCTGACCGAAGACCCCTGCCGCGAGATCCCGGTGGCGCAGGCACTGGTGCGGGGGACGGTCCCCAACAACTCAAAAACTCCTTCGGGAGCGTCGGGCTCACCCAGCGGGGACGGCGGAGTTTGTGAGTTTTTGGGGACCGTCCCCGGGGGTCGCCGCCCATCCGCGGGCACCGGGTTCGGCGTCCACCGCATCGGCGGCGACGCTCCCGTCCTCGCGATGATCGCCCTCCCCGCCGGGTGGATGCGCCGCGACGACGCGATGGACCGTCTGCGCCGCATGGCGACGCCGCGGTCGCCCGGCGCGCCGGCGCTCGAAGGCCTCCTGCTCCCCCGCTCCGACTTCTCGCTCGGCGCGAAGGCCCGCAGCGCGGCCCCCGGCGTTGGCGTGGAGATCGACGACGACTCGGTCGGCCCCCGTCCTGAACGCTCCGCCGGATGGTCCATCGCCCGCGGATGCGACGTCCCCGCCTACCGCAAGCTCGCGGCCGACCGGCCGGGCGAGCCGATCATCCTCCACGTCGATCTGCCTGCGGACCCGCAGGACGCGCTCCTCCACGGCTCCGCCATCGCCGGGTCGCTCCTCCTCGACGGCATCGGCGACGCCGTCCGCTTCGGCGGACCGCACGAGCCCGAGCGCCTCCTCGAACTCGTCCTCGGCGTGCTCCAGGCGTGCCGCCTCCGCGCGTCTCGCACCGAGTACATCGCCTGCCCCGGCTGCGGCCGGACGCTCTTCGACCTCGAGACGACGACCCAGCGGATCAAGGCCCGCACCGGCCACCTGCCCGGCGTGAAGATCGCCGTGATGGGCTGCATCGTGAACGGCCCCGGCGAGATGGCCGACGCCGACTTCGGCTACGTCGGAAGCACCCCGGGCTTCGTCAACCTGTACGTGGGCAAGGACATGGTCGAGCGCGCCGTGCCCCAGGGCGAGGCCGACGACCGCCTCATCGCGTTGCTGAAAGCGCGGGGCGCGTGGAAGGAACCGCTCGCCTCGGCGTAGGGGACGGTCCCCAAAAACTCACAAACTCCCTCGGCAGCGTCGGCATCCCCCCGGCGGAGACCGCGGCGGCGAAGGGGACGGTCCTCAGAAACTCAGAAACTCCTTCGGGAGCGTTGGACTCACCCAGCAGGCACCGCGGAGTTTGTGAGTTTGTGAGGACCGTCCCCGGGACTCCCCGCGGAGTTTTTGAGTTTTTGGGGACCGTCCCCGGGCTCCGAGCAGGCCGCCGCAAGGTCTCGCGAGTAGCATCCCGGCGCATGGAGATGGCGACGATCAGCAGCGACGGCGGCGGCGCCAATTCCGGTTCCACGTCGCGATTCGGGCTGCGCCGCGCGCGATGGCTGGGCCCCGCTGTCGCCGCGGCGCTCTCGATCGGCGTCTGCTGCTGGATCTACCTCGCCGCGCGCTCGTCGCTCCGCGAACGCCTCGGCGAGGACCTCCGCGCGCTCGTCGCGGCGCAGGCGAACGCCGTGCGCTTGGCGGCTACCGCATCCGCGGACGACGCCGCGCGCAACGCAGCCCTCGCAAAGGTCGCCACCGTCGGCATCCCAGGCGCGACCGGCGAGACGTTGATCTTCGACGCCGACGCCCGCCTCGTCGCGCCGTCGCGGTTCGACGCGGTCCTCCGGACGTCCGTGGGCGTCGGCGCGATCGACGTGCGCGATCCGGGCGTGGACCTGACGACCGGCGCAACTCCGACACTCGCCCGCAAGTCGATGCCGCTGACGAAGGCCGCCGGCCTCGCCACGATCGGTCGACCTGGGTTCGACGTCGAGGGTTACACCGGCGCGCGCGGCGTGCCGGTGGTCGGCGCGTGGACGTGGGTACCCGACGCGAACCTCGGCGTGGCGGTCGAGATCGAGATGGCGGAAGCCTACGGCCCGCTGCGTCCGATCGTCTTCGCGTTCACGGCACTGGCCGCGCTCGGCGCCGCCGCGGCGGGCGTCGCCGTCTGGATCGCCCGGCGCGACGCGGCCGCGTTGAGCCGCGCACGAGAGACTGAAAGCAAGGTCCGCACGCTCGGTCAGTACACGCTCATCCGGCGCGTGGGCCAAGGCGGCATGGGCGAGGTCTATCTCGCGCGCCACGCACTGCTCCGCCGGCCGACCGCCGTGAAGCTCCTGCGCCCGGACGTCAACAGCGAGCACGCGATCGCCCGCTTCGAGCGCGAGGTGCAGAGCACGAGCCGCCTGACCCACCCGAATACCGTGCAGATTTTCGACTTCGGCCGCACGCCGGGCGGGACCTTCTACTACGCGATGGAGTACCTGGTCGGGATCACGCTCGACAAGTTCGTGGCCGACCACGGCCCGCTCGACGAGGGCCGCGTCATCTTCATCCTGCAGCAGGTCTGCGGGTCGCTCAACGAGGCGCACGAACTCGGCCTCATCCACCGCGACATCAAGCCCGAGAACATCGTCCTCTGCCGGGCGGGCGGCGCGTTCGACGTGGTGAAGGTGCTCGACTTCGGGCTCGTGATGGACCGCCGCTCCGACGAAGCCGTGAAGCTCTCCGCGACCGGCGCGATGCTCGGCACGCCGACCTACATGGCCCCCGAGGCGTTCCTTCGCCCCGAGAGCGTGGACGCGCGGAGTGACCTCTACTCACTCGGCGCGATCGGCTACCTGCTCCTCTGCGGCAAGCCGCCGTTCGAGGGCAAGACCGTCGTGGAGTTGTTCCACCAACACACGAAGGAGGTCCCCGTCGCGCCGTCCGAGAAGTGCGAGCGCGAAATCCTGCCCGACATCGAGAAGGCCCTGCTCGCGTGCCTCGAGAAGGACCCCGAGCGCCGCCCGAAGAGCGCGAACGCCCTCTCCCGCGAACTCGAGTGGTGCCGCTCGTTCGGCGAGTGGAACCGAGACAAGGCCCGCTACTGGTGGCAGGAGCACGAGGCCGACCTGGAGAAGCGCTACGGCCTCACGTCGAAGGCGACGGAGTCCCCGCAACCGGGCCACGGGACGATGGAGATCCGCCTAGACGGTAGGTAGGAGATCCGCCTGGACGGGCGGTAGACGTTCCGCTGCGGCGCTACTTCCCCGCGCGGCCCACGATCTCCGAGATGAGGCAGCCCATCGCCGTCGTGTAGACGCGGCCGCCCTCGGCGCTCCACGCATCCACCGGGTCCCACGAGCCGCGCTCGTCTGCACCAGCGTCTGCGCGCTGATGCGACGGGAGCGCCCGGACCATGTGGTTCCGCCACGACGACCAGTGCGTTCCGCCCTTCTGGAACATGGCCTGCGTGCCCCAGTACCAGTAGTGGAAGTCGATCGATCCCTCGGACTCGCTCCACACCGGCGGCTTCGCTGCGACGACGTCGGCACCCTTCTTGACCCACTCGTCCTGCGCCGGGTTGGCGCCCGCGAAGATGCGCGCCGCCGTCGCGACGGCAGTCGTTGACTCGACGCGGTCGGCCGGGAACTTGGCCATCGACTCGATCGTGCGAGGCGACGGTCCGCCGCGCTGCTGGTACCCCGTTCGCCCGTACTCGGGCTCGGTCATCTTGTCGAACCAGGAGAGCGCGCCGGTGAACGCCGCGTCGTCGATCGCAAGTCCCGCCAGCTTGCCGGATCGGAGCACCATCACCATGAGTCCCGTCGTGCTCGTGTCGTTGTCGCCGTCGCGAATGCCGTAGCGCCATCCGAGGTAGGGATTGCGCGCCTGGAGGATGAAATCCACCGCGCGCTGGGCCGGGACCTTCAGCACGGCGGACTGCGTCATCCCGTACGCCTCGGTGACGGCGAGCGCGGCGTATGCGTGGTTGTACATGAAGTGGCTCGACGTGCGGGGGCCGATGCATCCCTCGGAGTCTTGGTGCTCCACGAGGCGCTTCAGGCCGCGCTTCACGGTTTCGGCGTGCGGCCCCGTCTCCGTCGTCTCGCCCGCGCCGAGGAACGCGAGGATCGCGAGGCCCGAGACGCCGACGTCGTAACTCGCCTCGCCGCCGTTCCGCGCTGCGGACCAGATGCCGTCTTCGCCTTGGTGCCGCGCAAGCCAATCGAGGGCCGTTTCAGCGCTCGCGCGGACGGCGCGGATGTCCTCGTCGGTCGCTGCCGGTGCCGCCGGAGGCGGCGAGACCGGTGCGCGCCGGCGATCTGCGACAGACGGGGCGGCGGCCGGCGGCGCCGACGCCGCGGGGGTCGATCTCCACGCTTCGCGCGCGCCCGCTGAGCCCGGACGCGACGCCGCCTGCGCCCCGCCCTGGAGACGTGCGACGACGCGGTCGGCGATCCGATCGGCGATCGCGTCCACGAGGTCCGCCGGCAGGTCCGTGACACGCACGTCCATGGGTTCCGGCGGGCCCGGGCGCGCGGCAACGACGGGCGTCTCTGCGACGTCTTCCGCCGAACGCGTCCCGGCGCAACTCGTCACTACGAGTGCCGCGAGCGCGAACGCAATCGTTCCCCGCTTGGCCGTCGCAGCTCCATTCCGTGCACGGGACTGGCTCCGATTCACCATGCAGCACCTCCGCGATCGCATCCTCGATCTGTGGACGCCTGGCGCGCCGCGGCCGCAGCGGTCGTGCGCGTAGCGTCCCCCAGATCCTCCCAACGGACCGGGACCGATTTCGGTTCAACGCCGTTTCACCGGCGCATCAGATCGGGCGCAACGCCGCGGCCAACGGCTCGATCTCGCCGCCGCGGGTCGAAGCCCACGCGCAGCCCGCGGCGTGGAGCGCCGCGAGGCCGATCCATGCGCACGTCGCATCCGGTCGTGGGTTCCGGCCGACGATCGCCCCGCACGGCACGACTTCGTCGCAGTGCCCGCACCGCGCCGCACCGCCCCCATGACAGACGTCGCAGGACGTAGCGCAACGCGCCTCGCGGGTGAGCCAGTCGCAGTCGTCCGACGTCGAACCGCAGCGGCGGCACGGCTCGGGCGAGCCTGCGAGGTCGTGATATCCGAGCATCGACCCAGTGGAACCGGACGCGCGACGGACACCGCACGCTTCTCCGCGCGATCGCGGCACGCTGCTCGCGATCAGGGAGTCGTCCGAGTCGCCCGGCCGACACGACGTCGGCCGCGCCTCGGGACGAAAGGTCCCACGGTCCCCATGACGAAGTCCGTCTCCTCCGCATCGAGTCCCCGGTCCGCGATGCAGTTCCCCGACGTCCTTCCGGTGCTCCCCCTCCGGGACACCGTGGTCCTGCCGACCGCGTTCGCGCCGCTGGCGGTCGGTCAGGAGCGATCGGTCCGCCTGATCGACGCGGTCGTCGCCACGGACTCGCGACTGATGGTCCTCGTCCGTCAACGCGACGGCGCCACGCAACCGGCCGGAAGCGCCGACTGCGCGAAGGTCGGCGTGCTCGCCGTGATCCGGCAGATCCACCGGCCGGACGGCGCGCCTGCGCAGCTTCTCGTCCAGGGCCTCGAACGCGTGCGAATCGAGTCGTTCGCCTCCGACGACCCGTTCGTGACGGCCCGCATCGTGCCGGCGCCCGACCCGGCCGACACCTCGGTGGAGACCGAGGGACTCGCTGCGTCGGTGCGGGAGCTGTTCGCGAAACTCGTCGCGAGTTCCGACGAGCTTCCGGACATCCTCGCCGCGGCGGTTCTGCAAGTGACCGATCCGGCGCAGACGTCGTGGGTGATCGGCGCGCACGTGCAGATGGACTCCGCCGCGCGGCAGGAACTGCTCGAGATGGACTCCGTCGCCGCGCGGCTGCGGTCGCTCGCGGCGCGCATCCAGCACGAGCTGGCCGTCCGCGACGTGAGCCGGAAGATCGAGAGCGCGACGCAGGAGACGCTGACAAAGGCGCAGCGCGAGTACGTGCTGCGCGAGCAACTCCGCACGATCCGCGCGGAGCTCGGCGACGACGAAACCGACGAAGCCGCGGCCGACGACCTGGGCGAGCGCCTCGCGAAGATCGCGCTCCCGCCGGAGGCGAAGAAGGAGGTCGATCGCGAGCTCGCGCGACTGCGCCGCGTGCCGTCGTCGTCGCCGGAACACGGCGTCATCCGTTCCTACCTCGAGTGGGTATCCGAGCTGCCCTGGGCCGCCACCGCCGACCTGCCGATCGATGTCGAAACCGCTCGCGCGGTGCTCGACGAGGACCACCACGGCCTCGACGAAGTGAAGGACCGCATCCTCGAGTCGCTCGCGGTGCGGAAGCTCCGTCGCGAGCGAGGCGCGGAGAACGACGCGACCGGCGGAACCACGGCCGTCGCCGACATCGGCCGCGAGCCGATCCTCTGCCTCGTCGGCCCTCCCGGCGTCGGCAAGACGAGTCTCGCCCACTCCATCGCCAGCGCGCTCGGCAGGAAGTGCCTGCGCATCAGCCTCGGCGGCGTCCACGACGAGTCCGAGATCCGCGGCCACCGCCGCACGTACATCGGCGCGATGCCCGGCCGCATCATCCAGGCGCTCCGGCGCGCCGAGACGTCCGACCCGGTGTTCATCCTCGACGAGGTGGACAAGCTCGGACGCGGCGTGCAGGGCGACCCCGCCTCCGCACTGCTGGAGTTGCTGGACCCCGCGCAGAACCACGCGTTCACCGACAGCTACCTCGGCGTGCCGTTCGATCTCTCGCGTGCGATGTTCGTCTGCACCGCGAACTCGATCGACACCATCCCCTGGCCGCTCTTCGACCGCATGGAAGTGCTCTCGATCGCGGGCTACACGGAGGCCGAGAAGCTCGTCATCGCGAAACGGTTCATCGTTCCGCGCCAGACGAAGGCGAGTGGGCTGCGTCCGGCCGAACTCTCGATCACGGACGACGCGCTGCGGACGGTGATCCGGCAGCACACCCGCGAGTCGGGCGTGCGAAGCCTCGAACGCCGCATCGCGACGATCTGCCGCAAAGCCGCGCTTGCCGTGGCGAACGGTCAGGGACCGGCGGTGATCACCGACGCCAACCTCGCGGACTCCCTCGGACCGCCGAAGTCGCCTCTCGACAGCGCGGAACGCGTGGACCGCCCGGGCGTGGTCACCGGCCTCGCGTGGACGCCGTCCGGCGGCGACATCCTGTTCGTCGAGGCGACCGCTACGCCCGCTCGGTCCGGCCGTCTGCTCATCACCGGATCGCTCGGCGAGGTGATGCGCGAGTCGGCTCAGGCCGCGCTCACGTGGGTCCGCGCCCATCCCGACATCACCGGCGTCGCGGCCGAGACGCTCGACGAGCGCGAGATCCACGTTCACGTCCCCGGCGGTGCCACCCCGAAGGACGGGCCGTCTGCGGGCGTCGCGATCGCGACGGCGCTGGCGTCGGCGCTCTCCGGGCGCGTCGTCCGCTCCGACGTCGCGATGACCGGCGAGATCACGTTACGCGGCAAGGTGCTGCCGGTCGGCGGCATCAAGGAGAAGGTCCTCGCGGCGCACCGGGCCGGCATCACGACCGTGCTGGTTCCGCGCTGGAACATGCAGGACCTCGACGAGATCCCCGACGACGTCCGCGCCGCGCTGCGCTTCATTCCGGTGGACACGGCGGAGGAGGCGCTGGCCGCCGCGCTGCTGCCCGTTCCCGTGCCGAACCTGCGCGCGGCGTGATCTCCGCGGCCCCGGTCCGCCTCGGTCTGGGGTCGCGGAAGTGGTACCGTCGGTCACGCGTTCGAGCCGTTCGAACGAGGAGACGCCGATGAGCCGGACCCCGAGTCGGATTGATGACATCCTGAAGACAGCCGTCCGCGGCGGGCCACTGACGCCTGCGGACGGCGTCGCGTTGCTCGAAGACGCCGACTTGGCGGATCTCGGCGCCGCGGCGCACGCGGTGCGCATGCGGCTCAACCCCGAGCCGGTCGTCAGCTACATCATCGACCGCAACGTCAACTACTCGAACATCTGCGACTCGTACTGCGCGTTCTGCAGCTTCTTCGCCGCGCCGGGCGCCGCCGACGGATACCTCCTCTCGAAGCCGACGCTCGCGCGGAAGATCGAGGAGACGAAAGCCCTCGGCGGCAACCAGGTGCTCATGCAGGGCGGCACGCACCCCGAGTGGGACGTCGCGTGGTACGCCGACTTGATGCGGTTCGTGAAGTCGCACGGCATTCACGTCCACGCGCTGTCTTCGCCCGAGATCCAGGCGATCGCACGCAACTCGAAGATGTCGGTGCGCGACGTGATCGCGCGACTCCGCGAAGCCGGCCTCGACTCGATCCCCGGCGGCGGCGCGGAGATCCTGACCGACTCGGCGCGGAACGCGATCTCTCCGCTCAAGTGCACGACCGAGCAGTGGCTCGAAGTCCACCGCGAGGCGCACGCCCTCGGCATGCGCACGACCGCCACCATGATGTTCGGACACAAAGAGACGCTCGCGGACCGCGTCGAGCACTTCGACCGCATCCGCTCGCTCCAGGCAGAGAGCCTCGAGCGGGCCGGCGGCTGCGACGCGGGGTTCACCGCCTTCATCTGCTGGACCTTCCAGCCGACGCACGCCTTGAAGCGCATGGAGTCCGCGGGCGGCGCCGAGTACCTCCGCACGCTGGCCGTCGCGCGTCTCTACATCCAGAACGTGCGGCACTTCCAGTCGAGTTGGGTCACGATGGGCCCGAAGGTCGGCCAGACGGCGCTCTGGTTCGGCTGCGACGACATGGGCTCCACGATGATCGAGGAGAACGTGGTCAGCTCAGCCGGCGTGGCGTTCAAGATGACGTCGCCCGAACTCTGCGCGGTGATCCGCGCCGCGGGCTTCCGTCCGCAGCAGCGGAACTTCTACTACGAGCCCGTCGAGGCGCTCTACCTCGATGCGCCGGAACGGACGCGCGACGTCGTCGGCGCGAACCCGCGCAACGAGGCCCTGCCGGACGAAGCGTTCGCGCAGGTCCGGCCCGCGCCCGTCTCCAATCCGATCTCGAAGGGAGCGCGCCGCCGATGACTATCCGCGACCAGTTGCTCGAGGCGCTCGGTCTCGGCGACCTCGCCGACGTC
>JAIOPE010000101.1 GCA_021414065.1 Planctomycetota bacterium | reverse complement strand
CTTTCCACGCGCCACAGCCCGTCCGTGGCTCCTGACCCCGCCCCGCACCCCGCGACAACCTCACGCGCGGACCAGCCCGCCGACCACGACGGCACGGCCGCACTTTCCGGAACGAAGCGGCCAAGATTTCCGGAACCCACATCCAGTGACGAGCCGCCGCCGCTCGATACGCCCACAGCCGCCGCGTGTCACCCGGGATGGCATGGTAGTTCGCCCATCCGCGGAGCACGCGAGCGAGCCACGCGCCCTGCTCGGGGATCGGACGATGCTGCATACTTCGCAGCCGCGCCTTCACCGCGCTCAAGGTCGCCCGGAAGCGCTTCGCCACCGTCGTCCGCTCCACGAGGAATCGGCCCTTCTGCGTCTTCCCGCATCGATGCGTGAAGCCTAGGAAATCGAAGGTCTCCGGCTTCCGCCCGTGTCCACCGCCGCCCGCTCGACGCCCGGACGCGTAGCGCCCGAACTCGATGAGCCGCGTCTTCTCCGGGTGGAGCGCCAGACCGAACTTCTCCATGCGGGCGTGGAGCGTCCGCAGGAATCGTTCGGCGTCCTCGCGGTGTTCGAAGCCCAGCACGAAGTCGTCGGCGTACCGGACGACGATCACGTCGCCGGTGGCCGCTTCCTTCCGCCAGGCCTCGACCCACAGGTCGAAGACGTAGTGCAGGTACACGTTCGCAAGAAGCGGCGAAATCACCGCGCCCTGCGGCGGGCCCACGCTCGTCTCCGACCACTGGCCGTCTTCGAGTACGCCTGCCCTGAGCCACTTACGGATCAGGCGCAACACGCGACGGTCAGCGATGCGGTGCTCGACGAACTTCATCAGCCACCCGTGGTCGAGCGTGTCGAAGAATCCACGGATGTCCGCGTCGAGCACCAAGTTCACCTTCTTCCGCATGAGCCCCACCCAGAGTGCGTCCAGCGCATCGTGCTGGCCGCGTCCGGGACGGAAGCCGTAGGAGAAGTCCAGGAAGTCCTCCTCGTAGATCGCCGAGAGCAGCACCCCGATCGCGTGCTGGACGATCTTGTCCTCCAGCGCCGCGATGCCGAGCGGACGTTGTCGTCCGTCCGACTTCGGGATGTACACCCTGCGGCTCGGCTGCGCGCGGTAGCTCCCGCGGTGGACCCGATCATGCAGGTCCGTCAGCCGCTCATCGAGGCGCTCCTCGTACTCCTGCCACGTCATGCCGTCCACCCCGGGAGCCGCTCGCTTCTTCAGCGAGTAGAAGCTCTCCCGGAGCCATTCGACCGTGACGTGGTGCAGAAGCGACGTGAACCGCGCACGTCGATCTCGACGTGCCACTTCTCGCACGCCTTGCAGTCCGTACGACGCGCGTGTCCGGTCCTGTGCCCGGGGCGCGGCGTCCTGCACAACGTTTCCAACGCCGTCGTCGCAAACTGGCTGGCCGCCTTCCCTCCGCCGACTCCTCCGGACCCGTTGGCGGTCCTTCGTTCGCCGACTTCACAGGTACTACGCGACCATCCGACTTCCCGCGGGCGTTCATGTCGGGATTCCGGCCATTGGCCTTCCCCGACCGGCCCGGTCGGCTCGCGCCGCCGGGCACCCGTGGGATCTCCCAGGTTCCATGCGAAGGAGTTCCAGACATACGCCGGATCTGTGACTGCGCGGGGTCCGGTGGAAACTCGCGTTGTGCGTCTCCCACGGTGTGGCCTTCGTCCGGACGCATGGACTCGGCACCCCGAACTTCCTATCTTCACAGCTCAATACCGTGTCTGCCTGCGCCCCTGTCAACGCTTCACGTCCGGCCTCGCGACCGTCCGCGCATGACGCGGGGTCGAGGTGGCTCGCTACGCCTTCCTCGTACGGCTCTTGCATCCGCTCTCCTTCACTGGCTTACTGGCGCACGCGTCCCGGTGGGCTACACCCTGCGGCGCACCCGACGCATTCGTGACGACGGTAGTGGCGCGTCCCGCGCGACGCGGCAGATCCTCGCGAGCATCGCGAGTCCTCCTGCGACGATATCGACGACGGGAAGGGCGATGGCGTTCGGAGGGTGTGAGCTCTTCCTGCGACCGATTCCGTGACCACCCCGCTGGCGCCCGCGCTGCGAACGATGATGGCCCCGCGCCGGAGGTCGTGTGACGAGACGGACCATCGTCTGCGCACTCACACTGGTCCGCTTGGAGTCGATGATCCACCGCCTCGAAGAGACGCGGCGTCGGTCGCCTCGGTAGCCCCACGGTCGACCGGGCACGGCGCTTGCGGCCAAGCGCCCGTCGGCGCTTGCCTGCGTTCGGACGGGGCATCCACGAGGAGAACCTCATGCGAGGCTGGACGAAGCCACTCGGATTTTGTCTGGTCGCGGCGTGCGTTTTCGCTCGCGCCGGTTCGGGCGAAGGAACGATCGACTCGACCGACGCCAAGTTCATGACCGGCGACGCGCCCGTCCGCGGCACGGTCACGGTCGACGGCTCGGCGCAACTCGGCGTGGCCCCCGGCCTCGGCAACATCCCGCACCGCGACGGCGGGGCGCCTGCGAGGGCGGCCGAGATCAGGGCCGGCTCGTTCCGGCAGGGGCTCGGCGGCCCCGACTTCGTCGTTCCGTCGGACATCACTCTGCCGGGCGGGGTGTACGACTACAGATCGCTGACGATCTCCCGGGGAGTGACGGTCCGCTTCACGAGCGCCACGACCATCCGCGTCGCGGGCGATCTCCGCATCGAGGGCCGCCTCGTGATGGACGGCCCGGGCGGCCTCCTCCTCGACTGCCCGGGCGACTTCACGTGCGTCGGACACGACGACGCGAGCGGCGCCGCCGGCGTCTACGCGGACGACGACGACGCCTACGTGGTCGTCTCGGTCGGCGGCCTAGTCGACGTCTCTGCCGACGCCGGCGCCGCGTTCCGCTTCGAGGCGACGGGGCGTCGCGGTCAGGTCGTCGTGTTGGGAGGCGCGAGCCTCGACTCCGCGTCGAGCACGATCACCGTGACGCTCTCCGACACGTCCTTCGCGACGGCCTCCGACGGCCTCGCGTACGTCGGCTTCGGCGGTCCGGCGACGTTGACGGACTGCACGGCGACCGGAGGTCCCCTGTACGTCCACTCCGAGCAGGCGCACGGCGACTACTCCGGCATCGACGGCCAGTTCGAGAGCTGGGACTACGAGAATCCGCAGGGCCCGCCCGCCGAGATCCATGGCGGCAGCTTCGCAGGCCTCGTGGTCTGGACGCGCGGCAACGTCGTCCTCGGCGGCGCGACGACGTCGGGCGGCGAGGAGGTCTCCGTCGGCTCGTACTTCGGTTCACTCGACATCGACGGCGCGGCTTCGCTTGAGGCGACGACGCGCGTCCGCTTCACCCTCGGCGGCCATGTGGCGATCGGCGACGGCTGCGTCGTGCGCACGACGGGCGGAGCCGGCACGGCCGCACGGGACAGTGGCATGTCGATCTCGACCGGCGGATGGTACAACGACCTGACGATCGGCGAGGATGTCGTGGTGGAACAGCTCGGTCCGGGCGACTTCGAGATGAACGCCTCCCGCGACGTGCGGATCGCCG
Source organism: Planctomycetota bacterium (assembly GCA_021414065.1). GTDB lineage: Bacteria > Planctomycetota > JAJSAM01 > JAJSAM01 > JAJVHW01 > JAIOPE01. The sequence goes on along the minus strand of JAIOPE010000101.1, from coordinate 18,447 downwards.
GCACGGTGCGCAGTTCGGCGACGTCGGCGTTCATCGCGGCCGGTGGGAACATTGACATCCTCGACGGCTCGCACCTCGAGACGACCGATGCGACGCTGAGGATGTTCGCCGGCGGCGCGGTCACTGCCGCCGGCGGCACGGCAGAGCTCTCGGCCCTTGAGTACGACGTCCGCTGCATCTCGGGCGACCTCGACCTCGACGTGTCGTCGATGGACGCCACCGCGGGCCGGATCGTCGCCATCAGCAACGGCATGGTCCGTCTACGCGGCGTCTACACCGCCGCCCGCGACGTGCAGGTCGTCTCGCTGAAGGACGCGATCGACGTTCGCCGCGCGACCCTGCGGACGCTGGACCAGACCTCGGCCGCATCCGGCTTCGTCCGACTCGCGACGTATGGGCTGAAGCCCCCGGAGGCCGCCTCCGACGATGGCGACGCCGAGGACATCCCCGACGACGACGGCGAGAAGTCCTACGGATCGCGAGCGACGATCGACGCCGTTGGCGCCACGATGACGACCGGGTCGAGCGACGTGCTCTCGGGCGACGTGCTGCTCCAGATCGCGGACGCAGGCAACGAGGTGAAGACCGCCAAGTTGCGCGTCTCCCGCGTCCGCGCGCGGCGCACCGCGCAGGGCGTCGTGACGATCGTCCAAGGCCACATGGTCGGCAAGCTCGGCCGCACGGACCTGCGCGGCGCGGGCCGAGTCACGGCCGGCCGCACCGCCCGCCGCATCAACCTTGAGAGCGGCCGCGGCTCGTCGGACGCCATCGACCTCCGCGTCGGCCGCGGCGCGCGGTCCCGGAGGTTCCAGATCACGCTGCGCGAGTCGGCCGCGACCGCCGGCACACACGTGATGCTCCGCTTCTCGCACGCGGGCTTTCACGCGTGGGGCCGCTTCCGGAGGCCGACGGCGCAGTAGCCGCGACGGGGTCCGCCACGTCCTCGTGGGCGGGGTTCGCTGCCACCTACCAACCTGAGTCAGCACCTCGGGCACGCGGAGCTCGCGACGAACCGAATCCACGCGCACGCGCTCCCGGCGCGGAGGCGGGCGGCGGAACGCTACCGCGGCCCGGGGCGCGACAGCTTGCGGTAGCGCACGTCGGTGAACCTCGCCTCGCCGCCGACGGGCGCGATTCCCGGACGGCAGGGTCCGCCGGCGCTGTCGAGCGTGAGGAGCTTCGCGCCATCCACGTACACCGACAGCTCCTGTCCCTGGCGGACGAGCGGAAGATCGATGTCCTTGCGTGCCGCGGACATCGACCGCGACGGCGCGGAGGCCGCGGGGGCGCCGCTCCGGCACGAGCCGAAGAGGAAGTTCAGCTCCTCGCCCGCACGCTGCAACTGCCTTGCGAACTCGTCGATCACCCGGCTCTTTTGCCGCCCGGGGACGGTCCCCACAAACTCACTTCCGCGACGGCCCGGCGTCGGGGATGCGAGAGGGTTCCGCGGCGGCACTGACTTCCTGCCGGCCGTCCCCCACGCCGTCGCCGACTTGAGCACCTCGCCGCGCCGCTCTCGCTGCCCCGGCCCGGGCGGGCGCGTCATCTCACCGCGTGCTGACGAGCGCACGCAGACGAACGCTCGGCGTGTGCGTCGCGGTGAACTTCGGGTCGATGCGCAGGACCTCCGCCCACGCGCGCTTCGCCCGGTCGTCGAGGGCGTTCGCGGCCAGGATCTCGGCCTCGTGGAATCGAATCGCGGCAGATGCCGGGCGCAGGCGGGCGGCGAGCGTGATCGGCGCGAGCGCCGACTTCGAGTCGCCGCCGAGGTGCGCGATCCACGCGTAGGTGTCGAGCACACTCGGATTCGTCGGAGCCCCTGCGAGCGCTTGCTTCGCGAACACCATCGCGTCCGTTTGGCGCGCGGGGTCGGACGTCAACAGACCGGCCAGGTTGTTGGCGGCCACGACGCTGCCCGGCGCGATGTCGAGTGCCCGTCGATACCACCGCTCCTCCGCTGCGACGTCGGAACGCGACTGCGCGATCAGCCCGCAGATCGTCGGCGGCACCGGGTCGTCCGGACGGTCACGCGACTCCGCCTCGAAACGGCGGGTCGCCTCGTCGAGTCGTCCCGTCTTCCACAGCACACGCATGAGGCCGATGTACGGCCCGAACGTGGTCGGCGTGCCGCGGATCGCCCGCTCGTACGACGCCTCCGCCCCCGCCAGGTCACCGGCCTCGAACAGGAGGTCCCCGAGTTCGCTCGCCCGGTCGGGTCGCCGATCGAACGCCGCGAGTTCGGACACGAGCACCGGCAGCGCGAGGTCAGGGTCGGACGATGCCGCGAGCACGCGGGCGTACGACGGAAGGAGGTCCTGCGAGGAATCCGCGGTCGTCGCGTCGGTCTGCGCGAGGTACGCCCGCGCCTCCTCCGAGCGGCCGGCTGCGATGAGTGCCCGCACCCACGCAGACTCGAAGGTCCGCGAGCGCGGCGCCTCCGCCAGCGCCGCACCGAATGCCCCGATCGCCGCGGCGGGATCGCCCGAAGCAGCGACGGCCTCGCCGAGGAGGTAGCTGGCGAATCCGTCGCGCGCGGCGCCTGAGGCGATCGCGGTGCGACACACCTCGACGGCGGCCTTCGCCTGCCCCGACGCGATCTGGGACCGCACCGTCGCGGCGAGCAACATCGGGTGACTCGGAGTGACCGCCAGCGCGGCGGCGAGTCGCTTGGCGGCGCCGGCCGTGTCGCCGCGCGCCGTCTCGAGGATCGACCGGAAGATCGGCTCGACGGTCGCGTGCCCCGCGCCGGCAGCGAGTCGCTTGGCGCAGGCCTCCGCCCGTGCTGCGTCGCCGAACCGGACGTGGGCCCCGCCGAGCAGCATCGCCGCGACGACGTCGAGCGCCTGGCCGCTGCACGCCGCTCGCTCGAACGACGCTTCCGCACCGCCGATGTCCGACTTCAGATACGCCGCGAGGCCACATCGGATGTCGGCCGCAGTGAGGAGGCGCCGCGCGACCGGATGCGCTGGCGCAGCGACGAGCGCAGCGCGTAGCTCGTCGCGCGCCGCGGGCCAGTCGCCGGCGCGCCCCAGCGCGATCGCGGCCACCACGTGGGGCTCCGCGGCGCCGGGATCGCCGTTGGACAGCCGCCGCGCGCTCGCCAACGCCTCGTCGTACCGCCCGCGGAGCAGGAGCACGTGAGCCGACAGCACCTCGCGCGCACGGCTGTCGGCGCCGACATCGGCGCCGACATCGACGCCAACGTCAACGCCGACGCCAGCGCCGAGCCGGTCCGCGCTGAACTGCTCGACGGCCGCGGCTTCCGCGACGCCCGCGGACGGCAGCGTCACCAGCGCAGTCGCCGCTGCGACGGCCACGTCGAGCGGCGTCGTGGGCGACATCAGAACGCGGAGCCCCTCGGCCGCATCGGCATCGCGACCGGACGATGCGAGCACCTGCATCAGGCCGAGCCGAGCGCGAGGGTCGTCCGGCGCCGCCGCGATCAGCGTGCGGAACGTCGCCTCGGCTTCGCGGAACCGGCCGAGCGCTGCGAGCGCCGCCGCCCTCCGGCCGAGCACGCGCGGCTCCGCCTGCGGCGCGCGGTCGAGGATCTCGAGCGCACGTCCGACCTCGCCGGCTCCGGCGAACGCCTGCGCAGCGCGCAACCGCGACTCGACGTCGTCGGGCCGCGACGTCACGGTCTGCGCGAGTCGCCGCGCGCCCTCCGCCGACGAACGCCGCAGCAACTCCGCCGCCTCGGTGTCGTCGGGATCACAGGCGACGAGGAATCGGGCGCGCTCCGAGGCCGCTTCGAACTCGCCCCGCGCAACCAACAGGCTGCAACGCATCAGCACGGCACGGCGACGCTCTCGCGGCGAGGCCTCGGCCGCCGAGATCAGTGACTCTGCTTGATCGAGGTCGGCTGGAGACGGGCGCCGGCCAAGCAATGTCGCCGCCTGTTTGAGCGCCGCGGCCGCCTGTCGCCACCGCTGGGCGGCTTCGGGCGCCGACGCCACGGCGGCGCGTGCGGCCGAGATCCAGACGTCGCCGGGCGCCGATCTCAGCGCCTCGTCCGCGCGCGCGGCGGCGTCGGCGGTGTCGCCCGCCGCGGCGAGACATCGGACGAGTCCGGCGATGCGTACCGTGTCTGCCCCGCCTCGCTCGATCGCAGTGCCGATGTCAGCCGCCGCCTCACGGAAGCGCCCGAGTCGCTCGAGTGCAAGCCCACGGACCCAGTGATACTCGCCCGCGCCGGCGGCCCCGCGTGGCACCGTCCCGAGCCGATCGAGCGCAGCGTCTGCGCGGCCGGCCGCTAGGTCGATGGCCGCGCGCGCGATCTCGACGCGCTGCGAGAGATCTGCGTCTACGGCGAGTTCGGTGAGTTCACGCCGGACCCACCGGACGGACTCAGCGTCGGCCGTACCCGCCGAGATGCGAGGCAGGAGCGGCACGACCCGCAACAGGCACCGCGCCAGTCGCGACGTTCCGCGGCGCGCCCGCTCGACAGAGCCGACGAACGCGGCGCCGAGTCGCGGGTTGTCGGCGCCGACGCCGCACAGTCCGAGAGCGAGCAGGTCGCCCGCCGACTCGACGCGCTCGGGTACGCACGCCAGTTCGGCAACGAGTGCGTCGGCGGCGGACGACGGCGCAGCCCCGCGTGCCGCCTCGGCGAGTCCGCGCGCGAGTTCCACGTCGCCGCACCACGCGAGAGACCAGCACCGCGCCGAAACCATGCGGAACGACGGGGGATCCGTCCAGAGCGCGGCAAATTCACGCTCGGCACCTGCTCGATTCCCGGCAGCGGCGAACGCAGCGGCTCGGATGCACGCGGCTTCGATCGCAAGGTTCGTCAGCGACGCCGACGGCGCAGACGTCTTCGGAGTCGTACTCTCGGGCGCCTTCGCGAACGTTGCGAGCTGCGCAACGGCCTCCGAAGGTCGTGCCCGCGCAGACAGTCCACGCGCCACGAGGACCGCCAGCGCCTCGTCGCGGGACGTGTCAGCGCGTTGCCCGGCCGCGTCCCAGGCCTCGCCGGCAGCGGCGGCGTGCGTCGGTGACCACGCGGCCCGCGACAGGAACCACGAAGCCTCCGCGACGTCGAACGCAGCGCCCGGCCGACTCGACGGCGCGGCCTCCGCAGCGCGCCACGCGACGATCGCGGCGTCGATGTCCCCGCGGCTGATCTCCGCGCGCGCCGCGAGATCGTGGAGCACCGACGGGCACGTGCGCGTCTCGCGAACTGCGGCGAGGCGATCGACCGCCGCGTCCGCGTCGCCGCGGGCGAGGTCCTTCTGGGCGACGTACACTAGCGCGGCCGGATTGAACGGGTTCCGCCGCAGTACGTCCGCAAACGTCCCGGCCGCATCCTGGTCGCGGCCCTGTCGCTGCTGGATCGCCCCGAGCAGGCAGAGCGCTCGCTCGTCGCCGGGCGAGCCGCTGAGGATGCCGCCGACGCCGCGCTCCGCGCCCGCGAGATCCCCCGACTCAGCCAGCACCTGCACCTCGAGCAGTCGGCGCTGCAGGTCCGCGGCGTCGTCGGAGTTCCATCGTCGGATCAGCTTGGTGACGACGAGCCCAGCGCCCACGAGCGCGACGACGCCGAGCAGACCCAGAAGCCGAGGCGAACTCCGTTTCCGTCTCGTGCGCCTCGTCAACCGATTCGCGTCGCCGTGGCCGCCACTCGATCCGTTTCCGGGTGCCACGCGCTACCTCCGCTCGACGACGTGATCTCGCCCCGCCGCGAGAGACCTCGACTTCGTCTCCGTGCCGTCGGGCCAGCGAATGACGACGTCGTCGAGCGACGACGCGTCGCCGAGGCCGAAGTGGACGCGCAGGTCGCCGCCGCTGATGTAGCCGGTGCTCCCGGTCACCTCGCCGACCAGCCGACGCTTCCCGGCGCGCCCGCGGACGATCGCCCCGATCGCGAGCGGGTTCTTCCCGGTACCGACGAGACGGACCCGCACCCACGCCCCGCCCGACTTCGTGACGTTCCGAAACACGCGCAACGGCCCGCCGATGCCGGACACGAGCAGGTCCTCGCGGCCGTCGTTGTCGAGGTCGCACGCAAGCGCCGCGCGCCCCGTGGCATCCACCTCGGCCACGCCGTCGATCCCGGAGATCCCCGGCTCCGCGCGGAGGAACTGCGCAGGGTTCTCGGAACCCTTGCGATCCGAATCCGGCCCGAGGTTCCGGATGAGGAAACTCGTCTGCGGTTCGAGCGTGCGCAGGTCGCCGTGGACGCGGTACAGGTCCATCAGGCCATCGCAATCGGGGTCGAACGCCACGTCGCACCAGCCGACGCGCCCGAGCGACATGCCCGCGAGCCCCCACTCGGCCGAGCGGTCACTGAACCACGGATCGCGGCCCTGGTAGACGGCGCCGCCGCGCGTGTCGGGAATGAGCACGTCGCGGCGCCCGTCGCCGTCGATGTCGGCGAACGTGACGCCCATCGACGCGCGGTCCTCGGCATCGCGCCCGAACGCCAGGCCGGACGTCGCCCCGACGTCCACGAACGTGCCGTCACCCTTGTTCCGCCAGACGAAGTTCTGCATCGCGTCGTTGGCCTGCACGACGTCCGTCCACCCGTCGCCGTCCACGTCGGTCGCCGAGACGCCCATCGCCTTGCCGGGCTTGCGCAGACCCGCTTCCTGCGTGAGGTCTTCGAACGTGCCGTCTCCGCGGTTGCGATAGAGCTTCGCGAGCTTCGTCTTGTAGGCCCCGGGGCCGGGGAAGACACCGTCGCCCTGCGCCGCGTGCGCCATGCCGGTCATCTCGACGTCGTCGAGATCCACGTACTGCCCGGCGAACAGGTCGAGGTCGCCGTCGTGGTCGTAGTCGAGGAACGCCGCGCCCGCCGCGAACGGAACGTCGATTCCAGCTCGCTCGGCGACGTCTTCGAACGTGCCGTCGCCGCGGTTGCGGAGGAGAAGCGGGCGCCGATACTGCGCCACGTACAGGTCCGGCCGACCGTCGCCGTCGATGTCGCCGATGCACGCCCCGAGACCGAATCCGTCGAGACGCTCCACGCCCGCGAAAGCGCGGCCGGTGACGTCCTCGAACCGGAACCCGCCCAGGTTGTGGAAGAGACGGTGGTGCGCGGTCTTCGTCGGACGTTCGCCGCCGCCGCCGAGCTTGTCGTCCCATCCGCCGTTGACGCAGAAGACGTCCGCGAGTCCGTCGCCGTCGTAATCGATCACCGCGAATCCGCCCATCGCGGACTTCGCCAGGTTGTCGAGTGTGCCGCCGGGCAACTCGTGACGGAACCGCAGTCCCGACGACGCCGGTACGACCTCGAACTCGACGCGCGCCAGTTCGTGCGGCCCGCACGCGGCGAGCGCAAGCCCCACCGCAGCGAGCGCCCCGAGCCAGCGGCGACGCATCGTCAGTTGCCTGCCGGCGCCGCGACCGCGATTTCGACCGGGGTGAGCCCGCCTTCGACGACTTCGACGCCGGCTCGCTCCGTCACATCGTCGCGACCCGCTGGAGTCACCGACACGCGGTAGACGCCAGCCGCCACGCCGGTCACGAGCACCACGCCGTTGGCGTCGGTGCGGTTGCGATTGAGAGAGAATAGGTTGGTCAGGGTGATGCCCTTCGTGACGGCCTTGCCGCTCGCATCGTACAGCGTGATGACGGCGTCCTTGACCGGCGCGCCGCCGGCGTCGCGGACCGACACCTCGATCCGGCCGCCCTGCAGCATCGTGAAGTCGAGCTTCACGGCAGCGCCGGTCGTGAGCGTCACCCGCTGCGTCGCCGGCGCGTAGCCGTCCTTCTCGAACGTGATGTCGTAGACGTCGGGGCGGAGCGTGCCCTGCGAGTACGTGCCGTCGCCGTTCGTCTGCGTGAGCGCGATCGAGAACACGCGACGGCCGCGCGCATCGCGGATCTGGATCGACGCACCTTCGACGGGCGTCCCCTGCGCGTTCGTGACGAGTCCCGCCACCGTGCACGCCGGGCCGAGGGCGACCGTCACGCCGTCCTTCGAGACGCCGTTCGCGATGACGATTCCGTCGAACAACTCCGTGCCGTAGCCGTCGCGGACCGCGCGCACCTGATACGTGCCGTCTTCGAGGCCGCGGAACTGGAACGTGCCGTCAACGCCCGCCGGATTGCGGCCGCGGTTCGTGCGAACGAGGTCGGAGAGAGTCGATCCGGCGCTGTCGCTCAACTGATCGCACTCGACCCACGCGCCGTTGATCGCGAGGCCGGTGGTCGCGTCCACGACCTTGCCGGAGATTCCGGCCGTAGCGAGCACGAGCACCACCTCGGCCGGCGGTTGATCGGGCTTCACCGTGAGGTTCGCCATGCGCGATCCACCGCCCTGCGCGCGGACCATGTACTTGCCCGCGGGGACGTTGTCGAAAGCGAACGAGCCGTCGGGTTTCGAACGTTCCTGGCCGGAGAACTGGCCGCCGTCGTCCGAGAGCAGCGTGACCTGAACGTCGGCGCCCGGGAGTTCGCCCCGCAGGATGCGACCCGTCACGCGCTGACCGCCCGTGGCTTCGTTGAAGTCCACGACCGTCGCCTGGCCCTCGGTCACGACCACGTCGGACTTGCTCCGCCCCGCGCGGCCCGGGTTGAACTGCCCCACCGACACCGTGTACTTCGGGCCAACCGGCACGTTCGTGAACTGGTAGCGCCCCTGCGCGTCGGTCGTTGCGTTCCGCTGGTTCGTGAAGTCGAACCCGACGACGAGCACCACGTTCTCGCCCGCCATCACTGCGCCGCTCACCGCGCCGCCGCCGCTCGCGAACACGCGGCCCTCGATGCGTCCGCCGCTGCCGAGCGCGAAGTCGCGGGCCGGCAGCATCGTGGCGTCCACCGCGCCGTTCGCCGTCTTCGCGACCGGCGCCACGCCTTCGAACGTGGCTTCGTCGTGGTCCACGTGCGAGATCCAGATGCTGAGCGGCCGCAGCGGCAGGTGATCGAGCAGGAACATGCCCTGCGCGTCGGAGACGGTCTGCTGGTCCTTCACCTTCGACGGCGGGAAGCCGCCCCGCTTCACGTAGATCTGCGCGCCGCGGATCACCTTGCCCGTGCCCCTCTCGACGACGCGTCCGCGGACGAGCCCCGAGGCCTCGAGCTTCACTTCGAACGCCTCCTTCGGCGAGAGCGGCACGGTCGCGACGTTCGCCATCGCATAGCCCGGCGCGGTGATCTCCGCGCCGTAGTCCGACGCAGGCAGGAGCTTCGTCTTGAAGACACCGTCGGTCGTCCGCGCCTCCATGAGCGGGGCGAACAGATACGCGAACGGCACCTTGCGGAACGGTCGCACGCCATACGAAGTGATGGGCGCGCCGGTCGCCGAGTCCACACACTTGATCCACAGTTCTGCGCCCGTCGGGATCACGACCACGAGGTCCTTCGTGCCGGCCGGGACGTTCTGCGTGTCCTTCGAGCCGAGGTCGTCCTTCGCGACGACGACGAAGTAGTTTCCGCCGGAGAGTCCCTTCGCCGTGAACTTCCCCTCGGCGTCGGTCACCGCCGGCGGCACGTTCGTGAAGCTGTTCCAGCGGAGCAGGATCACGCGCGCGCCGGCCACCGGCGTGCCGTCCTCGGTCTGCGCCTTGCCCTCGATCGTGAGCGCGGGCTTCATCTCGAGACGAACCGACACATCGCTCGTCTTCTGGAGGATCTGCCGCTGCTTCACCTCGAACGTCAGCCCGTCGGCTTCGGCGAACACGTCGTAGGCGGAGGGCGGCAGACGCTCGAACCGCGCGCGGCCCGACGCATCGGTCTGCGCGCGCAGGATGGTCCCGCCGGGCTGCTTCTCGAGGTTCCCGAGCGAGACGAGCGATCCGTAGAACACGGTGGTCGCGGTGACGTCGGCGTTCGCGACGGGTTTGCCGTCGGCCACGACCTCGACATCGAGGCTGTTCCGCACGTCGGGGTCCATCGCGAGCCCGAGGTAGACCGTGCCGACGTCGGTCACGACGCCCGGGCGCACCTGCAACTTGTCGAGGCCGCCCGGGGCGTAGAACTCAGACCGCGCCGTGAGCGCGATCCCGGAGCCGGGCGCGACGTTCTTCAACCGGAACGTCGCCGTGCCGCGGAGTCGGACCCGCGCGAGCACCGCGCCGCGCAACGTCGCCTCGATGACGCACTCTTCCGCCGCGACGCCCTGCGTCACGTAGACCGCGCCGGCGATGGCGCCGAGCGACGGGTCCTGCGGGACGTCCTGCCCGACCTCGGGCCACTCCCGCATCCACGGGGGCAACGTCGGGTCCTCGACCGCCGCGCGTGCGCCGGCCTTCGCGCGGTCGCGGGGCTTCTTGCCCTTCGCGACGTCGTCAGCCGCGCCGTCGGCGTCCTCGCCTGTGCCGACGCGGACGCCGGGACCGTCGGCGCCGGGCGCGAGCGGATCGTCGTGGAGAGCCCACCAGGCGAGGAGCATGGCGGCGAGCAGAACGCCGAGAAGGAGCATCACCCGGCGCATCGTTCAACCTCCTGGAAGCGGCTCGAGCGGGCACTGCCCGTGAGCCGCCGGCACGCGTACTTCAGACGCATGGGCGCCGTCCGGGGGCCCGGCAGAAGCCCGTCGCTTCGAGCGTCCGTCTACTCGTTGACGCGCTCCATGAACTCGCCGGTGCGCGTGTCCACGCGGACCTTCTCGCCCTCGCCGATGAACAGCGGGATCTTCACGGCGAGGCCGGTCTCGAGGACGGCGTCCTTCCGCGTGTTGTTCACGGTGTCGCCGCGCACGCCGGGCGTCGTCTCCTTGACGGTGAGCGTGACGCTCGCGGGCAGATCGAGCCCGACCGGCTTGCCGTCATGCAACTGCACGTTGACGACGAGGCCCTCGGTGAGGAACTGGACGCCTTCGCCGAGCAGTTCGGCCTCGACCGAGGTCTCTTCGAACGTCTCCGTGTTCATGAAGACGAAGAAGCCGCGGTCCTTGTACGAGTACTGCATCTGGGCGATCTCGATGAAGGCCGGCTCGATCTTGTCCGTCGAGCGGAACCGCATCTCGTGCTTCGACCCGGTGCGCAGGTTGCGCAGCGTCGCCTGCACCATGCCACGCCAGTTCCCGGGCGTCACGTGCTGGGTCTCCAGGCAGCGCCAGAGGTCGCCCTCGTGCTGGATGACCATGCCCTTCTTCATCTCGGTTGCGTTCGGCACTTCTGGATCTCCGTCAGGGGGAAACCCGGAGGGTACCGGGCCGGGCTGGGGGAAGGCGAGAGGAGGCTGAGGGGGGACGGGGACCGCTACGTCCGCAGGCTACACTCGCGACATGACCACGCGCCCCGCCGCCCGCATCGCGATCGGCGCTCTGCTGGCGCTCGTCCTCGCCGCCGCGCTGGTGCTGCGATTCGGGACGAGCACTCCGCCGGAGCCGCCGCTGCGAGTCTGGACGCTCGATCCGCTGCCGAACATCGACGCGCTCCAGACTGCTGGTCCCCCGCCTCCGCTCGCCGACGTCCGCGACGGCCCGAACGGCGACTCCATCGGCGGATGGGACGCGTATTGGACTCCGAGATGGGGCCCGGTCGGCGGACCGCAGGTGATCTGGGAAATGCGCCTCGTGCGATCCATCGGCCGGCTCGATCGCGTCCGCCCACGAGGCGGTGAGGACGGTCCCGATCCCAACGCGGCGTTCGAGGCGGGTCCGCGGTTCGTCGAGGCGGGCGTGATCGAGGCCCGCGGCGACAGGTCGTGGCGCGCGTGGGACCAGCGGGCGGGGCGCTGAGGCCCCGTCCCCGCACTACCGCTCCGTCGCGACGATTCGTGTCGCCGGGCCGACGCCCGTCGGCGACGACCGCGACGTGACGAAGTCGAGGAGGCCGTTGCCGTCGATGTCGCCGATGGTCAGGACGTCCCCCGCGATGGGCGTCGCGCCGGCGGACACATCGATCAACGTCGATGCGAACGGTACGAGCAGGCCCTTCGTCGGCCCGGACGAGACGTTGCGGAGGATGCGGAGGCCGGACGACGTGCCGGCCGGGGCGGCGCGGGAGAGGAGCACAAGATCGTCGTTGCCGTCGAGGTCCACATCGGCGAACCGGAGGGCGTCGGCCTGCCAGGACTCGCCGAGCGCAGCAGGGTCGGTGGCCGGGAGGATCTGCGACGAAACGTCCTCGAAGGTGCCCACGACGAGCGGGTCGGTGGCCTGCACATAGCGAAGGAGGCGGAGGGACGACGCCGGCCCCGAACCAGGCTGCGGTGGCGCGCCAGGCGCGAAACGCGCGAGGGCAATCAGCCCAAGTCCGGCGCCGTCGGGCCATCCGGTGCGACCGATCGCGAGGGCGTCGGAGCGGAAGTCGGCGCCGAGCGCCGTGAGCGCGTTCGTCGCGTCGTTCATCTTCGGGTAGGCGTTCGCCGCGGCGCGGCTCAGCGCCACCTGCAGCACCGACCGCGGGGTGCCGCGCACGATCGGCGCGACGTCGGCGAGGACTGCGATGTCGGGCTTCGCGTCGCCGTCAACCATGCCGACCGCGAGGCGGCGCCCTGTGAACGGAGTGAAGGTCCCGGCGCACGGCGTGGTCGTGTTGCAGAGCGTGTAGGTACCGGGAGGCGCGCCGAAGATCCAGACAGGGAGCCGGGCCTCCCGCGGGAGCAGCGACGTGTCGAGCTTGTAGCGGCCGAGGCCGGAGCGAGCCGTGGGGTTCCACCGGAAGACGCGCGTGCCGCCCCAGTACATGTTGTAGGCGTAGCCGCCGCCGTAGGGCGACGCGCAGTACGGCGTACACGAGACGTAGTTGTTCGCGAACGTGCGGTCGGTGGTGACGACGATGTCGGGGAGGCCGTCCGTCGTCGGGTCGAGATCGCCGACCCACAGGTCGAGCGCGGCCCAGTCGTCGGTGTCGTTCTTCATGCCCCCGCCGCTCTGGGCGTAGAGCACGCTCATCGTGCGGGGCGCCGGAAACAGGTCGGTCGTCCGCTCGCGGAAGACACGGTCGGTCGTGGCCGCGCCGGGCGCCCGGAGTTCGCTGACGAGAATGCGGACGCGACTGCGTCCGGCGGCCGGCACCGTCGTGTCGGACGTGCCGAGCACGAGGTCGGCGAAGCCGTCGCCGGTGATGTCTGCGGCCTGGACGCGATCGCCACGCCAGTCGTCGGCCGCCGACGCAGCGGGGAAGACGGTCGCCGTGACCTCCGCGAGGCCGGCCGCGCCGTCATTCCGGAACACCCGAGTGCGGGACGACGCGCCCGCGACGCCGGTGGCGCGCTGCGTGACGAACAGGTCGGAGTCGCCGTCGCCGTCGAAGTCCGCAAGGGCGGTCGATGCGGCGTCCACGCCTGCGCCGGTGAACGGTGCGGAGTTGGCCGTGACGTCGGAGAACGAGAAGTACGTGATCGTGGCCGACTGCGACAGGTGCCCCTGTCCATCGTCCACGACGAGTCGATACCGCCCCTTCGGCCGGACGGGCGCTGTGATGGTGTGCGTGCGCGTGTTGACGTACGTCGCGGGGAGCGTCTCGTAGACGCCCGGAGTCGTCGTCTCAAGACGGATCACGTCGCTCGGCGTGAAGTACCAGCCGTCCAGCATGATCGTGTCGCCGCCGAGCACCGTCACGACGTTCGGCGTGGCGCTCGAGAGGGCGGCCCACGGCGCCCACTGGAGCATCGGGTCGAAGATGTCGGAGATCCGGTTCGTGTCGAGATCCACCACGCCGACCGAGTACTCGCCCTGTTCGGACGGCGGCGAGACGAAACGGACGGTTGTCGTGGTGCTGGCGATCGGCGTGATCGCCGCGAGCTTCCCGTCGATCCGCACGCCCATGCGGCCCGGGCGGAAGTCGCGGCCGAGGATCGTCACTTCGGCGCCGCCGATCGCGGGAACGGCAAGCGGCGTGAAGCCGGTGACTTGCGGCGGAACGACCTGTCGATACCCGCCGACGAGCACCGCGACCTGCCCCGTGGCCGTCTCGAGGACGACGTCGTTGAGGCCGAGGGGGACGCCGGCGGGAACCGTCCCGACGATCATCGGCGGGCGGAACGTGTCCACGAACTGGAGTTGCGCGTCGGGGACATCGACGCCGCCGATCGCCAAGCGAAAGTGCGAGCCCGGACGACCGTCCTCAACGTGCTGGGCGGAGATCGTGAGCGCCGACCCGGCTGCGCCGACGGCCGGCGAAACCGAGACGATCCAGGGCTCGAGCGGCGACAGCGTGCTGCGCCGTGGCGGCACGCGCTGAGCGGCGACCGTCGCGTCGAAGTTCACGTCGGTCGTCGCAGCCGGCGACCCGTTGAAGGTGAGCGCGTAGTCGCCGAACGGGAGGCCGTCGGGGACGCGGAAGCGATCGAGCGTGACGACGCCGCGACGAGCGCGAATCGCGACGGCCACTCCCTCGACGAATCCCCCGCCGGGCGACGTCAGCCCGAAGAACTCGGGCGCCGCACCGTGGAACCGAAGGCGCGCGGTGATCCTGGCGCCGCCCTGCGCGGGGATCGTGAACCGGTACTGGCCGTTGACGTCGGGCACGGCGTTGCGCGCCCTCGCGGAGATCCCGCCGCCGACGCTCACCGAGACGCTGTACGCACCGTTCGTCGGCCCGACGTCGGCGTCGGGGCTGTGTCCCCGCACGCGGATCTTCCACGTCTCGGTCGGACCCGCAGGCACCTTGATGCGGACGCGGCCGGACGCAGTTGCGACGGCGGCGTGCTGGACACTCCCGTCGGAGCGGATGAGTTCGACGGCCGGGATGAGGTCGCTGCGCGGCGCCGCGGCGACCGTCACAGAGAGCGTCCGGCCGGCTTCGACGCGGACGATGTAGTCGTCGATGTCCTCGGAGCCCACGATCGATGAGATGTCGGCGCGGACGCTCGATCCGGAGGGCAGCACGACGCCGTAGCCGTCGGGCAAGCCATCGTCCCCGAGGGCCGAGGCGGCAACGGTCGCAAGGGCGAGCACGAGGGCGCCACCGCAGCGCCGGGTACGGGTAAGCGATCGGGTGAAGACCATCATGGCGCCTCCGCGCGAACGAAGCATGAAGGGTACACCCGTCGGCCGGTTGAGTACCGAGGCGGGACAATTTTTTGTCCCGCGCAAGTCGTTAACCGGAAGGCGGCTCGGGGACGGGGTTCGGAGCGCTTGGGGACGAGGTCGAAGAAGGCGAAGTTCCCGGCGTGACGCGAAGCCTGAGCGGTCGACGGTCCGTTGCGCGCGATACTGGCGGCGTGCGCGATGACCACGCCGAGCAGCGGGCAACGGTGACGATCGAAGACTTCGGTCGCTGCGCGTACGTGCACTATCGCGAGGGCGACAACCACCTCCGGTTCGACGCGGAACTCCTCAGCGGGGATGCCGTTGTCGGAGTCTGGGTTCCGGTCGAACGCTGGGACGAGAACCACCCTTGGGCCGCTGGACGCCTGCGCGCGATTCTCGATGTCGTCGGCATGGAGGTCGTCCGTCAACGCGCCCCGGGCTGCCGCGCCGACATCGAAGAGGTCACCGGGTGGATCAGCATCCGCGAGGGGGGAGCGGATGGACGCGCAGGAGCGTGACGGAGCGCGGCTGTCCAGGCGGAGGACGTCGGAGTCCGGCCGACATGACCCGGGGTGTCTGCTCCTCATCTGTGGAGTCAGCGGGTGGGCAGGGACCACGGCGACGCTGGCGCCGAAGATCGGTTTCTGGCGGGCCACGCTCTTCGGGCTTGTTGGCGCCGTGGTGGTGCTCGCCGTGTTCTTCCTGCTGGTGGCAGTCCCGTTCTGGCTGGCGGATCGGACCAAGCGGGGCGATGCCGACCGTGACCCGCCAGCCTGAGTCGTCGATTGAATAGTCCCCGACCCCGCCCGCTACCGGCCCGCGAGTACGTCCTCGGCGGTCTTGCCGGCCGGGATCTCGTGGAAGGCGGACGACGCCGACAGCCGTTCGACCGGCCCGCCGCGCGCCGTCTCGTCCGGGGACGAGCGCGGGCCGCACGCCATCACGCCGGTCGCGCCGAGACGGAAGACGCCCGGGTCGAGACGCGGGATGTCGTCCACGCCGCCGTCCTTCTCCGCGATGGCGAACCACACGCGAACGCGCTTGCCGACTGGGGCGCCGCGCACAACGCGCTCGACGTCGAAGTCCACGGTCTGGTAGGTGGCGAGAACGCCGCACCAGATGCCGGGGGGCTTGCCGAGCGCGGTGATGCGCCCGACGAACACCGTCGGCGACGCGGCGATCCACGCGCGCTGGCGCTCGTTCGGGACGATGATCCGCGTCGGCCGCGGCGGGTCGAACGCGTCGATGTCGGTGCCGCCGGTCTTCGCGGCGCAAGCCGCAAGGAGGAGCGAAGCCGCCGCGACGACGAGGTGCGAGATCTTCATGCCCCGTCAGACGCGGGAGCGGACTGCGAGTTCCGGTGCGTTCGGACTTTGGCGTTCGACGTTCGGACGTTCGGACGTTCGGACGTTCGGACTTCGGCGTCAGACCGTCGGCGTCACACGAACAACTCGCGGACGACGCGGCCGTCCTTCGGGGTGAGGAAGATCGGGCGGTCGTTCGCCGCGTACTCCTTCCACGGGTCCACGCCGAACGCGTGCCAGAACGACGCGTACAGGTCGGACACGGACACGGGGCGCTCCTTCGGCTCCATGCCGTCGGCGTCGGTCTCGCCGATGACCTGGCCCGCGAGCGTGCCGCCGCCGGCGACGAGAGCGGACCAACTCTTCGCCCAATGGTCGCGGCCGGTGCGCTCGTTGATGCGCGGCGTGCGGCCGAACTCACCGAAGCAGGTGACGAGCGTGCTCGAAAGGAGGCCGCGCTGGTCGAGGTCTTCGAGCAGCGTCGCGATCGCCGGATCGAGCTCGCCGCAGTTCTTCGCGACGTGGTTGAAGTTGTCGTCGTGCGTGTCCCACCCGTCGAGGACGACCTCGACGCACGAGACGCCCGCCTCGACCAAGCGCCGCGCCATGAGCGCGCCCTGGCCGGTCTTCGTGCGGCCGTACGCGTCGCGCAGCTTCGCGTCTTCCTTCGACACGTCGAACGCCTCGCGGAGGCGCGAGTCCATCATCTTCTTCGCCTTGTCGAACATGTCGTCGCGGCTCGCGGTGACGTCGGTGCCGTGCGACCCCGCGAAGTCCTTCTGCATCTCGTCGAGGAGTTCGAGGCGCTTCTCGGTGCGCTCGCGACCGACGTCGTCGTGGTAGCCGAGGTTCTCGATCGGCTTGTTCGGATCGTTGATGTTGAAGGGGTTGTGGGCCGCGCCGAGGAAGGCCGGGCCGTCCTGCTGCGCGCCGATCGAGACGAAGTTCGGCAGGTCGAACGCCTTCGGGCCCGCCTCACACGAGATCGCGGACCCGAAGGTCGGGTGCTTCACCGTCGCCTCGGGCGGATACGCGGTGTGGACGAGCGTCCTCGCGCGGCTGTGGTTGCCTTCCTTCGACGTCATCGACCGGATGAGCGCGAACCTGCGCATCTGCGCCGCGAGTTTCGGCAGGTGCTGGCCGAGCGAAACGCCGGGGATCGACGTCGCGACGGGCGTGAGCGGGCCGCCGGTGGCGCGGCCGGGCTTCGGGTCCCACAAGTCGAGGTGCGACGGGCCGCCGGCGAGGTAGATGAAGATCGCGCGCTTGGCCTTGCCGTGGCCCGCGAGCGAGTCGCCGGGCGGGACGGCGTCTCCGTGCCGGCGAATGCGGGCGACATCAGCGACCCCGGGATCGCGGCCGACGCCGCGGCGGCCGCCGCAGCGGCGATCCCACCCGCGAACGTGTTCCGGAGGAATCCGCGGCGCGAGCAGCAGGCGCGGAGCACGCGTCCGGAGAGGTCGTCAGGAAGGAGCAGGTTCGTGTTCATGGGAGCCCTCGTTCTGGGACGCGACGGATCAGTGGTTCGAGCCGAACTCGCTCGATGAGATGAGCACCCAGAGCGCGTCTGCGTACGCCGCCGCGGCCTGGTCCTCGTTCAACTTCCGACGCTTGCTCTGCGACGACGCCGCGCCGGTCGTGCTGCGGTACTCCTGGACGAACTTCACGAAGCGAGTGGACTCGGCGGCCGTCGGCTCCCGCGAGAGCGTGCGGAGGAACAACTGCCGCACACGCGACTTCTCGTCGGGGAACTGCGCCACGATGCGAGGCACCACGGACACGCTCGGATTGAGCAGCATCCCGTTCACGATCGGGCTGTTCAGCAGGAACAGGCCCTGCGGCACGGTTCCCTCGAACGTGGCGTCGCCGCCCTGCTCGTCGTCGTCGAACGTCGTGAAGAACGACTTCGCGGCCGCGGCCATCTGGACCTTCGCGCGGTCGGGTGCGGCGTAGTCGTCGCCCATCATGCGCAGCATCCCCCCGCGCCCCTCCTGCATCTCGATCGCCGACGGACCGGCGTCGCTCAGCGCGAGCGTCCGACCGTCGTGAACAACGCCGAGAGCGACCGAGAGAGAGTCGAACGACTGCTGGGGCGTCATCGGCTTGACCGGCCCCGCGGCGAAGAACGCCTGCGCTTTCGCCGAGCGGTCCTTGCCCGCGCTCGACGTCTGGTAGGCGCGGGTCGCCGTGACGATCCGCACGAGCCGTTTCATGTCGAAGTCGTGCGACGCCGTGTCGCGCGTGAGAAGGTCGAGCGCCTCGGGCACGACCGGCACG
>JAIOPE010000011.1 GCA_021414065.1 Planctomycetota bacterium | reverse complement strand
AGATCCGCGGAGTCGGCCGCAAGGCGGGACCCGCAGCGTCGGCTTTGTCAAGCCACGCAAGGGTCCCAACGCAGCGGACGGCCAGTCGTCGATGAGACGGGCTCGGCCAGGCGCGGAGCTTCGTGCATGATCCGGGCTAGCAGCCTGTCGGCGTCCTCGGTTGCAAGCTCGAGGGCGCCACCCGACAGGCCGCCAGCGCGCCGCGAGTGAGTCACGAATTGTACCGGGTTCGGGACCGGGCGGGGGAACTGGCCCCTCCGAAAGTGGACGCCTCCCGCGGCGGCACGTAGAAACCGCAGGCCGGTTCGAAGCCCATTCGGGCGTGTACGGCACGAGAGCTTGGCCCTTGTGGCCACCAGGACGCAGCGATAGAGGAGGACGGCCCTTGGCAGTCGACAAGAGCAGCATCCGCGACAAGGTCATCGACATCGTCTGCGAGCAGATGGGCGCGTCCCGTGACAAGGTCACGGACGAGACATCGTTCATCAACGACCTCGGTGCCGACAGCTTGGACACCGTCGAGCTCGTGATGGAGTTCGAAGACGAGTTCGACCTGAACATCCCCGACGAAGACGCGGAGAAGATCCAGTCCGTCGGCGACGCGATCCGGTACATCGAGTCGCACACGTAACCTGGGGCCTGGCCCCGTCGTGGGCCGCTGCGAACCCGGTTCGCAGCGGCGCGCATTCACCCGGGCGTACGTCCGTCGAGTCGGTTCCGCCCGCGTCCGCGAGACGATCCTGAGGCCGGTTCTCCGGCCGAACGGAACATCCTCCCCGGCGTCGATCACGGAACCGCTCGCGGGACCGATCGAGATCGTTTCGGAAGGATGGCGGACCCAGGCGGCCCCCGGAGGTCGCCGCTTCGCGCCAAGCAGCGGAGGGATCGCATGAGTCGCCGCGTCGTGATCACCGGCCTCGGCACCGTCAACGCCTTGGGCCACAACGCGAGTGACACGTGGACGCGCCTTCTCGCGGGCGAATCCGGCGTGGACCTCATCACGCACTTCGACGCGTCTCAGATGACGACGCGCATCGCCGCCGAGATCCGCGGCCTCGACATGTCGGTCGTTGGACCCGATCACGAGGTCAAGAAGCTCGACCCGTTCGTGCAGTTCGGCCTCCACGCGTCGGTGCAGGCCATGGCCGACGCTGGTTTCGCCGACGGCGCGGCGCCGCTCGCGGATCCGGATCGCTTCGGCTGCATCTTCGGCGTGGGGATCGGCGGCCTCACGGACATCGAAGCGACGAAGGAACTCCTCGTGGCCCGCGGACCTCGACGGGTCAGTCCGTTCTTCATCCCCAAGATCATGATGAACGCGGTCGCGGGACAGGCTTCGATGCGCTTCGGGCTCCGCGGGCCGAACTTCGTCACTGCGTCGGCCTGCGCGTCGTCGAACCACGCGCTGGGGCTCTCCTTCCGCTCGGTCAAGTACGGCGAAGCCGACGTGATGCTCGCGGGGGGCACCGAGGCGACGATCACATCGCTCGGGATCTCGGGCTTCTGCGCGCTCCGCGCGATGTCGCAGCGGAACGACGATCCGAAGCGGGCGAGTCGTCCGTTCGACAAGAACCGCGACGGTTTCGTCATGGGCGAGGGCGCCGGCGCTCTCGTGATGGAGGAGTACGAACACGCCAAGGCTCGCGGCGCGAAGATCTACGCCGAGGTGGTCGGCTTCGGCATGACCGCGGACGGCCATCACATCACCGCGCCGGACCCGGAAGGACGGGGCGCGACGCGGGCGATGCGTGCGGCACTCGCCGAGGCGAAGATCAATCCCGACGCCGTGGACTACGTGAACGCGCACGGCACATCGACCGACATGAACGACGCGATCGAAACGGTCGCCATCAAGACGGTGTTCGGCGAGCACGCACGGAAACTCTGCGTCTCCTCCACGAAGTCGATGGTGGGGCACCTGCTGGGCGGAGCCGGCGCCGTCGAGGCCGTTGCCACCACCCTGTCGATCCACGCGCAGCGCGTGCACCCGACGATCAATCAGGAAGAAGCGGACCCGCGCTGCGACCTCGACTACGTGCCGAACGTCGCACGCGATCTCTCGGTCCGCTACGCGCTCTCGAACTCGAACGGGTTCGGGGGGCACAACGCCACCATCCTGTTCGCGCGGGTCTGAGCGGTCGGCCCGGTAGCATCGGGCAGGGCACCCACTCGGAGGATCTGATGGCGTCCGTTGCCGCATTCGACCAGGCAGATCGCGACCTCGTCGCGCGCTTCGAGGCCGCCGGTCAGGGACACGTCTTCCGATTCCTGCCGCAGCTCGCGGCGGCCGAAGTCTCCGACCTGCTGGCGGACGCACGGCAGGTGGACCTTGCGAAACTCGCGCAGATCCTCGCGTCCGCACCGGCGACGGGAGGGGAGTCCGCGGAAGCGGGGCAGATCGAACCGCCCGGCGACGAGTTGCAGCGGATGGAGGCGACCGAGGACCACCGCCGTCTCCGCCTCGCAGCGCACGACCGCGGCCTGCATGAGATCGAGGCGGGGCGCGTCGCGGTCGTCGTCGCCGCAGGCGGGCAGGGCACGCGCCTCGGGAGCACGGCGCCGAAGGGAATGTGGCCGGTGGGGCCGCTCACCGGGAAACCCCTGCTCGCGTGGCACGCCGAGAAGGTGCGCTACTGGGCCAAGCGCGTGGGACGGCCGATCCCGTTCGTCGTGCTGGTGAGCGACGCGACTGCGCAGGCGACCGCGGACTTCGTCCGCTGGCACAACCACTTCGGGCTTGACCCGACGTGGATCAAGCTCGTGAAACAGGGATCGCTTCCGGCGGTAGACGACGCCGGGCGCATCGTGCTGACATCTGCGTCGCGGATCGCACTCGCACCGAACGGCCACGGCGGGGTCTACGCTGCGCTGCGCGAGTCGCGCGTGATCGATCTCCTCGCCGACCATGGCGTTCGCACGCTCGCATACTGCCAAGTGGACAATCCGTTGATCCGGACGCTGGACCCGCTGTTCGTCGGGTTCCACGTGCGGAACGAGTCCGAGTTCTCGAGCAAGAGCGTGATGAAGCGTGGGCCTGCCGAGAAGGTCGGCGTGTTCGGCCGTGTCGGCGGACGTCCGGCGATCGTCGAGTACAGCGAGTTGACGGTCGAGCAGGAGAGCGCGATCGACGCAGAAGGCGCGCTGGTGTTCGGCCAGGGAAACATCGCAGCGCACTGCATCGACGTTGCATTCGCCCGGCGCATGGCGGACGAAGGGTTGCCGTACCACCGGGCGCGGAAGAAGGTTCCGTGTGCCGACGCCACGGGCCGCACGGTGGAGCCGGACCGTCCGAACGCGACCAAGTTCGAGTGCTTCGTGTTCGACGCGCTGCCGCGCGCGGCCCGCACGGTCGTCGTCGAGGCGCGGCGGTCGGACGAGTTCTCGCCGATCAAGAATGCCACGGGCGACGACACGCCCGACACTGCCCGCCGGGACCTCATCGAGATGTTCCGGGGTTGGATGCGCCGCGCCGGCGTGACGCCGCCGGACGGAGCGATCGAGATCAGCCCGTTCGACGCGCCGGACGAACACGCCTACCGCGCGCTGCGCGGCTTGGCGCGGGCTTGACCTGCGGTGAGCAGCGGCACTCGGCGGAATCGGGTCCCCGCCGGGCGACGTGTCTCGAGAGTTGTCCGGTGGTCGCGTCCGCTTTCGGCAGCGAGGGGTGATCGATGACGAACGGGCCGACGAACGGGCCGGTGTTGCGCGTGGCAGTGCTGATGGGCGGACCGTCGCGTGAACGCGACGTCTCGCTGGCGAGCGGCGCGGCGGTGGCGTCGGCGCTGGCGCGGCGGGGACACCATGTGATCCCAGTTCGGATCGCGGCGGACGGCCGCTGGGAGCTCCCGGCCGTCGGCGCGCTCGCTGCGATCGAACACGCCTCCGAGTCCACGTCGAACGCTCGGTCGCCGAGCGCCGTATCGCCGCACGCCGTGTCGCCGAGCGCCGTGTCGCCGAACGCCACGCAGGTCGCGCCGCAAACCCCGGCGTCCGCCGTCGCGAGATTGGAGTCGTCCGGCGCTGTGGACGTCGTGTTCGTCGCGTTGCACGGAGCCTTCGGCGAGGACGGCACGGTGCAGGGGTTCCTCGAGACGCTCGGGCTTCCGTACACCGGCTCGGCGGTCGCGGCGAGTGCGCTCGCGATGGACAAGGAGCGGACGAAGGAAGTCCTCGCGCACCACGGGATCGTGACGGCGAAGTGGGCTTCGGCGGACCGGGCGGAGTGGACGTCGGACGCCGCCGCAGTGATCCGCCGCGTCGAAGCGCGCGTGGGCTATCCCGCGTTCGTCAAGCCGCCGCGCGACGGGTCGAGCTTCGGCGTCTCGGTCGCGAACGACGAGCCCGCGCTCCGCCGCGCGATCGAGACTGGTCTCGAAGGCAGCGACGGTCGCGTGCTGGTCGAGAGCCTCGTGCGCGGCACCGAGGTCACGTGCCCCGTCCTCGGCAATCGGGGGGGGGATCTTCGCGCCCTGCCGCTCGTCGAGATCGTTCCGAAGGGTCGCGAGTTCTTCGACTTCGAGGCGAAGTACAAGGGCGCGAGCGAGGAGATCTGCCCCGCGCGCGTGCCCGACGATGTCGCGGAACGCGTTCGTCGCGACTCGGTGACTGCCCACCGCGTGCTCGGCTGCGACGGCATCTCGCGCAGCGACTTCATCGTCGGCGGCGACGGCGTGCCGGTCTACCTCGAGACGAACACGGTTCCCGGGATGACCACCGCGTCGCTCTGTCCGCTGTCGGCGCGACAGGCGGGGATGAGCTTCGAGGACCTGTGCGAGACGCTCGTGGGCTTTGCCATCGCGCGCCGTCGCGCGGTCTGACTCACATCCCCATGGCGCCGGTCATGGTCGAGAAGAGCATCCACACGACGATCAGCACCGCGGCGCCGAAGAGGATTGCGTTGAGGGCGACCGCCGCCCGGCGCAGCGCGCCGTCGAACCGCTCGTCCTCGATCGTGGCGATCCGCGCGAACGCCTCGGCGATGGCGCCCGACTTCTCGCCCGTCTCGAGAAGGCTGCGGGCGTCGGTTCCGTAGGCCTTCACGCGCGACAGCGACTCGGTTGCCGTGCGTCCGCGGCGGACGTCCTCGCACGCGGCGCGCAGGTCCTCGGCGACCCAACCGTTGCCGGATGCGTCGGCCGCCCCGTCGAACGAGTCCGCGAGATCGGCACCGGCATCCTGCAACGCGGCGGCGACGCGACTGGCGCGGGCCAGCGCCGCGTGGCGCGCTGGTTCGCCGAAGAGCGGAAACGTGGCGACGGCCCGCCCCCACGCCGGACGTCCGCGGCGCGCCAGGTGCAACGTGATCCCGCCGACCACCAGACCCCAGAACGCGAGGAGCGCAAGGCACACGACCACCTGTGCGGTCAGGGGGCCGGTCTTCTGTCGCAGGATCGCGTAGGCCGGAACGAGGAGCGCGAAGTGGAGCAGGAAGAGCGGGTAGGCGACGGCGCGGAGCACCTTCGACTGGGTCTTGCGGGCTCGCTCGACCTCGGCGGCGGCGTCGCGGAACGCGCGGTCGTAGCGACCGGTCCGCTCGCCGCTGGCGATGAGATGCGCCTCGACCGGGGCGAAGCTCTCCGGGCGCGACATGAACGCTGCACCCGGCGTGAGTCCGCGCGCGAGGTCGTGGTCGAGCCCCTCGAGCGCCCGTCGCCTGCGGCCGCTCGACCGGGCGGCGAGATCCCGGACCGCTTCGCGCATCGCGATTCCGGCGCCGGTGAGCGACGCCAGCTCCTCGTAGAGGAACATCCGAGCATTCAGCCCGGGCCCCTGGAGCCACCGTCGCCACGCAATCTTGGCCTCGCTCCATGGGTCGCTGTTCACGGGGGTAGTATCGCCGGTCCCGCTCACCTGCGGTGCGATGAAGCGCCGATGTTGCCCTCGTGAGTCCGTCCGCGCCCCGCCTCGTCGTCCGGGGCCTGCTCGCCCTGCCCGGGCGGGTGGGGGCGATGTGTCTAGCCCCGGCGACCGGCGCGCTCGCTGCCGGTGACGATCGGGGTGAGTCCGGGATCTGGAATGCGGACGGGTCCCGACGGGCGTCGTTCCGACTCGCGAGCGCGGTCGTCTGGGCCGATGTTTGGACCGAGGCGGAGGGGTCAGCCCGCGGCGCCACGCGGCCCGACGCCAGGACTCCTGGCGTGCGCGCAGCGTTCGTCGGTGCGGCGGGGGACGGTCTGATCACGGTGCCCGGCGGCACGACGATCCGACTTCGACTGAAACCCGGGCAGCGGGTCCTGGTGGACCGGGCCGGGCCGGGCTTCTTCGTGGTGGACCCGCAGCGGGGCGACGTGCAGGTTCACGACGGCGCAGGGCGTCCGCTGCGCCGTTTCCCG
The DNA here is from genome assembly GCA_021414065.1 of Planctomycetota bacterium. Taxonomy (GTDB): domain Bacteria; phylum Planctomycetota; class JAJSAM01; order JAJSAM01; family JAJVHW01; genus JAIOPE01. The sequence goes on along the minus strand of JAIOPE010000011.1, from coordinate 17,477 downwards.
GTGCCCGGGCCGGTGGAAGCGGCCGTCTGCGTCGCGCGGACCGGAGGTCTCGCGACCCTCTCGAAGCAGGGCATGGCCGGCCGGTTCGCTGCCTGGGGGGCGTTGCTCTGGGGCGGCGACTACCGCCGCTACGCCGCCGGGCTCGCGTCGGACCCGCAGGGCGATCGGATCATCGCGTGTTTCCTCTCGTTCGGCGCGGAGGTGGTTCAGGCGTCGAGCGGTGCCCGCGTCGGCGTGCTCAACGTCGGGCGCCCCGTCGAGTGCGCGGCGGCGTCGTCGTCGCAGATCGCGCTCGGATGCTCCGACGGCTCGGTGGTCCTGACGGACCGCAGCGGTCGAATCGTCGCCGAGGGCCGGGCCGCCTCGAAGGTCGTCGGAATCGGACTCTCCGACGCGGGGCAGGTGTTCATCCGGCTCGGCGACGGGACGGTGCGCCTGATGGAGGTCGAATCCGCGGTCGCCGAGGACGCCGTGGCCGCGCCGGCGCCGTCTCTGGCGATCGTCGGCCGCAGGCTCCTTGCGAACGCGAGCGATTCGTCGCCGCGAGTGCGGATCGTCGTGGCGTGCGATGGCTCGCGCTTCGTCGCCGGGGACGGGCGTGAGCGGGCGACGATCTGCGACCCCGACGGGCGAGTCTCGGTGCAGGTGTCGCACGCCGGCGCGCTGCTCGACGCTTGGGTTCAGCCGTCGGGAGACGTTCTTCTTGCGACGACCCGCGAGATCCGCCGCGTGCGCGCCGGCGAGGCAGGTTCTGCCGCCACGTCGGAGTCGGTGCGCGGACTCAGCGCGGAACTCGTGCGCGCGAACTGGTCGGCCGATGGTGGCGGCCTCGTCGTGTCGGATGAGCTTGGGTGTGTTCGAATGCTGGATGGTGCGACCGGGGCCGACATCGCCGCAGCGTCGCCGACGCGCGGAGATCACCCGGACTACGTCGCCGGCTCGCAGGTCGCAGCAGCGTTCCAGACCCGGTCGGGCGCGATTCGCTGCTTCGGGGTCGGCTGGGAGCGCGACCTCGCGCTGCCCGGGAAACTGGCGTCGTCGGCCGTGAAACTGGTTGCCGTCGGCCGACAGGGACCAGTCGTCGTAGCGGCCACGGAGCTCATCGCGTTCGCGTGGGACGGGCGTCCCGCGTGGAGTGTGCAACTTCGGGCGACGCCGTCGGCCGTGCGAGTTCTGGCCGACGAACGCTTGTTGGTGGTCGTCCCGGGGGCCGTGCATCTGGTCGAGCGCGACGGTTGCGTCTCGCGGGCGATTCCGCGTCCGGAGGGCACACTCTCGTGCGTCGGCGGGACGGACGGTGGCGGAGTGTTGCTCGTCTGGACCGACGGGCGGCGGGTCACGGTCTCTGACCTGCCGGGCGTCGTGCGGCTCGAGGAGACGCTCGAGTCTCCCGTTCTCGCGGCGGCCGCATCGCGGTCGGCCGGGCTGGTCGCAGTTTCGCTGGCGGGCGCGATCGTCGCCCTGCGGGTGCCGCCCGCCGCGGCCGCGGCGGTGCAGTCGTCGATCGCTGGGCCGTCCCGCGTTCAGGCGCCCCACGTTCAGGCGTCCCACGTTCGCGCATCTTCCGGGGCGATCGGGTAGCCTCCGAACGTGAACGTCAACGTGAGCGATGACTCCGGGCCGCCGGCTGCCGGGCCAAGCGGCGGACAGCCGGACGCGCGGCCTGACGGCCCGCCGGGCGAGACGACCGCCGTTCCCGCGCCGGATCCGCGGGATCGCCGCGTCGGAGGACGCCGCAGCGGCGTCGATCGTCGGGCAGGCACCGACCCGCCGGTCGGCGTCGAGCGTCGCGCGGGCGACCGACGCGGACCCGACCGTCGCGTGAGCGTCGGCGTCGCGGAGCAGTACCGCGGGAACGTGCGGTCGATCAACGAGTACCCGCTCGACGCCGACGAACTCGAGTTCATCAACGCCGTCAATGCGTACCGCCGGTGCCACGACCGTCCGTTCCCGACGTGGAGCGAAGTGCTCCACGTCCTGCGGTTCCTCGGTTATCGCAAGACGACGCCCCCGTCGGGGGGCACGGGCGAAGCGGAGCAGCCGAAGGGATGACGTGGGGCACATGAACCAATCGGAGTCGGTGCGTCGGAAGGAAGCGGTCGGTCGGCTCGAGGCCGTGGTCGGCGCGATCCGCGGCTGCGAGCGGTTCCTCGTCCAGACGCACAACAACCCCGATCCGGACTCGATCGCATGCGCGATGGCGATTCGGCACCTCGTGCGCCTCCACACGGGAAAGGACGCGGTGATCGCGTTCGGCGGGGTCCTCGGACGATCCGAGAACCGTGCGATGGTGCAGCACCTGCAGGTGCCCATGGTCCCCGGCGCTCTCATCGACTACGGCGCGTACGACTTCACCGCGGTCTGCGACACGCAGCCCGGCACCAATTTCACGAGCTTCCCCGACGGATTCGTTCCGACGGTGGTCATCGATCACCACCCGATGCGGCCGGAGACGAAGCGCGCGAAGGTCGCCATCGTCGAGCCGCGCTACGGTGCGACGTCGTCGATCGTGGCGGAGATGCTGCTGGCCGGCGGCGTGGCGATCCCGCCCGACCTCGCGACGGCGCTCTACTACGCGATCCGCGCCGAGACGCAGGACCTTGCGCGCGACTCGGGTGAGATCGACGTCGAGGTCTACCGCGCGCTCGAGCAGATCGCGGACCGGCGGGCCGTCTCGCTCATCGAGGCCGGGCGCGTGCCGCGCGAGTACTTTGCGGAAGTCCGGGCTGCGATCGACGGCGCGCGCTCATACGGCGACGTCCTCGTGGCCGATCTGGGGAAGGTGCGTTTCCCCGACATCGTTGCCGAAATGGCGGACTTCCTGCTGCGCCTCGAAGGGGCGCGCTGGTCGTGCGTTCTCGGCGAGTACCGCTCTACGCTCTACGTCTCCCTTCGCACCGGCGATCCCGATGCGAACGCGGGGGACCTCATCCGGCAGGTGATCTCCGGGATGGGTTCGGGCGGCGGGCATCCTTCGATGGCCGGTGGTCAGGTGCCGCTCACGGGATTCCTCCCGGAAGAGAAGGCTGCCGCCCGGCGCACGTTCGTCGAGGAGATGCTGCGTCGCGTCGGCGCCGAGGGCGCGACGGCCGAACCGCTCATCCCGGAGTCCGAGGCGTGACGGCAGCAGTCGCACCCGCTGATTCGGATGCGCAGGACGGCCCGCCGCCGACTCTGCGCCGGGACGACCTGCGCCCGCCAACACCGACGCCGCCGCCGACGCCCGCGCCGAAGTACGACGATCTCGGGCGGGCCACGGCGATCATCACGGCCGCGCGCAGCGCGCAAATGGTCTCGTTCCTCGTGGTCGGAATGCTGCTCGCGCGCAAGCTCGACAAGGGCCTCTACGGTACGTACCAGCAGGTCCCGTTCCTCGCGCAGGCGATCCCCATGGCCATCTCCGTGCCCGTGGGAAAGGCGATCACGTACTTCGTCCCGCGGTCGAAGTCGCCCGACCGGATGCTGCGGACGATGGCGGCCGTGCTCGGCGCCGTGGGGCTGGCGGTGGGACTGGCCATCGCACTCTTCCCCGCGGTTCTGCACATGTTCGACCCCGGCGACGCGTCGCTCCTCGCGAACCGCGTCGTGATCGGGGCGATCGTCGCGATGTCGTTCGCGCAGTCGGTGACCGACTACGTCCTCATCGCGCGCGGACGCCGGACACTCGTCGCGTGGGTCCTGCTGGCCCAGGGCGTTTGGAACGTCCTAGCGATCGGCGGCGCCGCGTGGCTCGCACCCGAGGCGGACCGCCTCCAGTGGACGTTGCTGGCGTTGCTTGCGTCTACCTCGCTTCCCGCTGTCGTCACGTACTGGGGCCTGCTGTCGCGTTCGACGGAGCGCTCCGACGACGCCGGCCCGACTGCACGTGACGTGCTGCACTACTCGGTGCCCCTCGTGCTGGCGGTCGGGGTGAACTACCTCGCGGCGCAGATGGACAAGTTCCTCGTCCCGCTGCTCTTCCCGATGGACCAGTTCCCGGACGCGAAGGACCACTACTACCGCGCCGCGATGGACGTGCCGATCGTGTCCGCGATCGCGTTCACCGCCCTCGGGCTCGTGGCCCCGCAACTCGCCCGACTCCACGGCGTGGGCGACGAGCCCGGGATGCTCGCGCTCTGGCGTCGTTCCTGCCGCGGGATCGCCGTGGCGACGCTCCCGTTCGCCGGCCTCTTCTTCGCGGTCGCTGTGGAGGCATTCACGTTCGTCTGGGGCGACCGTTACGAACCGGCGGTCCCGGTCTTCCGCTGGTACCTGGTGCGCATCGCGATCGCCGTGTTCCTGCCGCAGGTGCTGCTCGAGAACATCGGTGCCACGACGCGCTCCCTGGTCTTCTCCGGCGTTGCGCTCGTCGTGGCGGGCGCGTTCACGGCCGTGCTCGTCTCGCTCTACGGTCTCCACGGGGCGGCGGCGGCGACCGTGACGGCGTCGCTCGCGGTGAACTGGGCGTTCGGCGGGTGGCTCGCGCGCCAGCGGCTCGGCTGCCGGTGGCGGGATCTCATGGACTGGGGGCACCTCTTCCGCATGGTGCTCACGTGCTCCCTCGCGGCCTGGGTGGCGCTGGCGGTGGTTCCGTCGCACCTCGGCGAGGGTATTCCCGTTGCGAGTCGCGCGGTCAGCTCCGTCGTGCACCTCTGGCGGGGCGCCGTACACGGCGTGGTCTATCTGGCGGCGTTCGTCGTTCTGGCACGGGTTCTGCGATCTGTGTCCCGCGAGGACATGGAGATGTTGCGCGGACTCGTCACGCGGCGCCGACCGGCCGCCTGACCGAACCCCTGCGACGGCTCCTGGCCTCGAGAAAGGTGCTTCCGGCCCCGTGTGCGGGCGGGACGCACGTCGAGGCAGATGGACATGACGGAGCCCTACCACATCGTCTACGTGATGCACTCCCTCGGCAGGGGCGGCACGGAGAACGGCGTCGTCAACCTGCTCAACCGGATGGACCCGGAGCGGTTCCGGTTCACGATCGCCCTCATGGAAAGCAACCGCGCCATGCTCGAACGCGTCGAGCGTCCCGGCGTGAACGTGGTCACCGTGAAGCGCCGCTGGGGCAACGACCCGCTCTTCCCGGCAGCGCTGTTCCGCCTGTTCCGCCGGGAGAAGCCCGACCTCGTGCACACGAGGAACTTCTCCGCCATCGAAGGCCTGGCGGCCGCACGTCTCGCCGGAGTGAAGGGTGTCCTGCACAGTGAACACGGCCGCGACGTGGACGAGGCGACCAGCCTGAAGCGCCGCCGCGCAGTCGCGCGCAGCGTGCTCTTCCGCTTTGCCGATCGCGTGGTGACGGTGTCCGAGGAACTCCGGTCCACGATCCTCACGAGCTGCAACGTTTCGGCGGCGAAGGTCCAGTGCGTCCCGAACGGCGTGGATCTCTCGCGCTTCGGCGCTCGCGGCGCCCGCGAGCGAATCCGCCGCGAACTCGCCATCGGCCACGACCAGATCGTCGTCGGGTCCGTCGGCCGTCACGACCCGGTGAAGGACTACCGCAGTCTGCTCCAGGCGTTCGCGTCGATGCGCGCCGCCGGCCACGTTCGTCTGCTGCTCTGCGGCGACGGCCCGTCGAACCTCGAGTTGCGTGCCCTTGCCCGCGAGCTCGGCGTCGAGGACCGCGTCATCTTCACCGGGTTTCGCGACGACGTGCCGGACGTGCTCGCGGCGATGGACGTCTTCGTTCTCCCGTCGGTCACCGAGGGCATGAGCAACGCGATCCTCGAGGCGATGGCGTCGGGCCTGCCGTGCGTCGCAACGCGCGTCGGCGGCAACGGTGAGCTGGTGAGCCACGGCGTGAACGGGCTCCTCGTTCCGTCGGGCAGCCCGGAGAAGCTCCACGACGCGATCCGTCACTTGGTGGACGACGACGGAGCTCGGCTGCGCATGGGGCGCGCCGGTCGGCACCGCTGCGAGACACGCTTCTCGCTCGAGGGAATGGTGGCGCGCTACGAGGACCTCTACGAGGGCCTGATCGTCGGCGGGCGCCGTCACATCCCCTCCATCACCCCGGTCACGCGCCGAACCGTGGTGCGTGCTGCGCCAGCGGCCGCCCCGCGCGCGGCGACGGCCGCCCCGCTGCAGCCGGTGGCCGAAGTCGCATGACGCCCGCGGTCGTCCGTCGGCGGTCCACGGCTGCGCGTGGCGACGGGCCTGCCACGGTCCTGTTCGTCGAGAAGACGATCGGATTCGGCGGCTCGACGGTGGGGCTCGCGCAGATCGTGCGACGACTGGACCGGAGCCGCTTCCGCCCGCTCGTGGTCGTGGGGCAGCCGATCGTGCGCGACTTCGTTCGCTCCGCAGTCGGCGGCGACGTGGAGATCGCGGTCGTGGCCGCCCCGGCCGCGCGACTTCCCGCGCCGGTACACGGGGGGCCGATCGCGCGCACGATCCGTCGCTCGCTCAACTCGGCGTGCGGCGCGTTCGACGGATGGAGCCGCGACCTCCCGTGGGCCCGCGCCGTCTACGCGCTGGCGCACGAGCGGCACGTCGCCCTGTTCCACCTGAACAACAGCGTGTCGGTGAACCAGGCGGGGATTGCCGTCGCCCGCAGGCTCGGCGTGCCGTGCGTCGTCAAGCAGCGAGGGTTCGAGTGGCGTTCGCTCGGCGTGCGCCGACTCATGGACCACGTGGACTGGTTCATTCCCGACAGCGCCGCGATTGCGGCCGATCTTGTGGCTCTCGGCGCGCCGCGGGACCGGATGCGGGTGACGTACTGCGCGGTGGACGCTGACGCGCTGCGTCAGGTGGGCGACCCGCGACGCCTGCGTGCGGAGCTTGGCATTCCCGACGGCGCTCCCTCGTTCGGGATCGTCGGGCAACTCCTCGCCTGGAAGGGACAGGACGTCTTCCTTCGAGCCGCGGCGATTGTGCTGCGTCGGTTCCCGGATGCCCGTGCGGTCGTCGTCGGCGGGACGCCCGACGGGCTCGCATCGCGCTACGCCGACTCACTGCGGGTGCTCGCGGCCGAACTCGGCATCGCCGACCGCGTCGTCTTCACCGGTCATCGGAAGGACGTCCCGCAGGTGCTCCGTGCGCTCGACGTCGTCGTCCACGCATCCGTCTCGCCGGAGCCGTTCGGCACGATCGTCGCCGAGGCGCTGGCGTGCGGGCGACCGGTCGTCGCAGCAGACGCTGGTGGGCCACCCGAGTACGTGGAACACGGGCGCACCGGCCTGCTCGCGACGCCGGGCGACTACGAGGCGGTGGCGCAAGCGATCGTGCGCCAGATTCAGGACCCGGCGGGTGCCGCAGCCATGGCCGAGGTCGGCCGCCGAGTGGTCCTGTCACGTTTCTCGGTGGATCGGCACGTCGCGCTCACGGAGGGCGTGTACGCGCGGTTGCTCGAGACCGCCGTACACAGGTGAAGTCGCCGGCGTCGTCGCGACGCGCGTGTCCCGGGCGGTAGGCGCAGGGCCGTCGGCTCTTCGGTTCGGGCCCATCGGCGCGGAGCCGTGCGCCGATTCAACGCCACGACCGAATCACCCGTCCGCAGGGCGAGTCCGCTACGATCGACCTTCCATTGCCGCATCGAATCCTCTTCGTGGAGAACGCCTTCGGCTTCGGCGGCTCGGTCGTGGCGCTCGGCCGGCAGCTCCGGGGTCTGCCCCGCGACGAGTTCGAGCCTCGGGTCGTCGTGCGCATGGAGGCTCAGAAGCAGCATCTGCTCGACGTGCTCGGAACCGACACCCGAATCGACGTCGTTCCCATGCAGCCGCCCCGCACACCACGGGGCCGCGGGTTCCTCTCCCGAGCACGCGGTGCGGTCGAGCACGCGCGTCGCCACCTGCCGAACGGCTCAGCGGTGCGCCGCGCGGCGATCGAGCACCGCGCCGATCTCATCCATCTGAACAACGGGATCGCTGCGAACTACGGCGGCGTGGTCGCCGCGCGTCGGCTCGGAGTGCCGTGCGTCGTGAAGCAGCACGGCTACGAGTGGCCGTCGGCCGACGTGCGGATGCTCGCTCGGCGGATCGCCTGTTTCCTTCCGGACTCCGAAGACGTCGCGCGTGACCTGGAACGCCTCGGTGTCTCCCGCGACCGGATGGTCGTCACCTGGTGTCCGATCGACGTGAGTGCGAGCGAAGGTGCCGGCGAGCGCGCAGCGGTGCGCCGCGAACTCGGACTGCCGCCCGACGCCCCGGTCGCAGCGATGGTCGGCATGCTCCTGAGATGGAAGGGCCAGCACGTCTTCCTCGACGCGATGGCGTCGGTGGTGCGACGGGTGCCGGGCGCCCACGCGGTGATCGTGGGCGGACTGGCGTCCGACGCCGACCCCGGGTATCCGGACGAGTTGCGGGCGCAGGCCGCGCGACTCGGGATCGCGGACCGTGTGATCTTCACAGGACTCCGGACCGACGTGCCGCGCCTCCTGCCCGCATTCGACGTCTGCGTCCACGCATCGACGCGACCGGAACCGTTCGGGATGGTGATCGGCGAGGCGATGGCCGCGCGCAGGCCGGTCGTGGCGTCCGAGGCGGGCGGCCCTGCGGAGCAGATCGAGAACGGCGTCAGCGGCTTCCTCGTCGCACCCGGCGACGCCGGGGCGTTTGCCGCGCGGATCGCGGACACGATGTTGGACCCGGCGCTCGCGCAGTCGATCGGCGCACGCGCGCGGACCGTGGTCGCGGAGCGGTTCTCGCTCGAGCGCCACGCAGCGTTGACGAACGACGTCTACCGCCGCGTCCTCGCAGCCCGCCCGTCCTCACGCTGACCGCGCCGACGTGCCGATGGGAGTTCCGGACCCTTCCGCGACACCGCGGCGGCGTCCGTGAGGTTCCACCTTGCACCGACTTCTCGCTGAACACGTCGCGCTCCCGATCCTGTTCCGTCGGTCGTGGCCCCGACTGCGTTCGCAGCTCGCGATCATCCGCGCAGCAGAGGGTGCCACGCCGCGGGCCACACGCGACACCTGGGAGCGCCGCGCCGTCGCCGCAGCGCGGACGGCCGCGGAACGCACGTCGTACTACCGTGGCCTGTACGGGCCGCAGCCCACGATCGAGACGATCGACGACTTCCGCCGCCTTCCGGTGGTCACGAAGGACGCGATGCGGGCGCACGTCGAGGAGATGCTCCACGACGGCGCCGAGCGCAGCTCGATGCAGCGTGGTGCGACCGGCGGCTCGACCGGCGTTCCGACGCCCTACTACCACTGCGATGCCTGGTGGGCACGCGCGTCGGCGGCGGCGCTGCGCGGCGACGAGTGGGCCGGGTGGCGCATCGGCGACCCGAATGCGACGCTCTGGGGCACGCCGCTCTCGGAGACGGTGAAGGCGAAGGTGCTCCGACTCGTCGGAGAGCACGCGCGGAACCAGACCTTCCTGCCCAGTTTCGATCTGTCCGTCGCGAACCTCGACCGCAACATCGACCGATTGGTCCGCGCGCGGCCGGTGCTCGTGACGGGGTATGCATCGGTGCTCGTGGCCCACGCCCGGCGCATTGCCGAGCGGGGCATCGAGTTCCCGTCGCCGCGGTCGGTGATCTCGTCCGCTGAGACGCTCCGTCCCGAGATGCGGGAACTGGTCGAGCAGTCGTTCGGTGCATCCGTCTACGACAGGTACGGATGCCGCGAGCTCGGCCTGATCGCTCAGGAGTGCAGCGTGCACGACGGCCTGCACATCGCATCCGAGCACGTGTATGTCGAGGTTGACGTCGATGGTCGGCCGGCGCGGCCCGGCGAGACGGGGCGCGTCCTCGTCACGCTCCTCGGGGACCTGCCGTTCCCGTTCGTCCGTTACGAGGTCGGAGACGCGGCCGTCGCCGCGGCCGACGAGCCGTGTCTTTGCGGCGTGCCGTTCCCGAAGCTGGCGCGCGTGGAAGGTCGTCTGTTGGAGGTGCTTCACAAGGCCGACGGCGGCTCGCTCTCGGGCACGTTCTTCCCGCACCTGATGAAGGAGTTCCCGTTCGTCCGCGAGTTCCAGGTCGTTCAGGACGAAGAGGGAGCGGTCGAGATCCGAATCGTGCCCGAGGGCGCTCGCCCTGCGGACGCCGCGGTCGCCCCGATCGTCCGTGAGACTCGCAACGTGCTCGGCGACCTGCCGGTGCGGGTCTCCCTCGTGGCGTCACTCGAGCGGACACCCTCGGGCAAGGTGCGTGTGACCCAGAGTCGGTGGAGGCCCTCGACGGCGGGCGCCGGCGCGACGGCCGGGACTCACCTGTGAGCGTGGATCACCGTCGGGTGGGCGTCGGGCGGAGCAGCGACCCTTCGTACCCGAAGCTCCCTCCGTTCGACCCCGGCGAGGCGTATCCGGAGATGTTCGGCGTTGCGGTCGCGGGACTCACGCCGAACCCTGTCTACGCCGCGGTCCGCGACGCACTCCGCCATGCGGGGCTCGACGCGGCGCACGTCGGGACATCTCAGTGGAACCCACTCGGCGACATCGTCCGACCGGGGATGCGCGTGCTCCTGAAGCCCAACATGGTTCGCCACGAGAACCACGGCACGGGTGGGACGGACTGCCTCGTCACGCACGGGTCCGTCGTCCGCGTGGCTCTCGACTACGTGCTTCGCGCGCTCGAAGGCCGAGGCGAGGTGTGGATCGGAGACGCGCCGATTCAGAGCGGCGACTTCGAACGCACCCTCGACGTGACGGGACTCCGCGGCGTGGTGGAGGACGCTCAGCGGCGCTCGTCGATCCCCATCCGGGTCATCGACTTCCGTCGCGTCGCCACCGAGGAGTCGGCCGCGGGCCTGCCGGGCGTGCGGCGCGAACTGCCCGGCGACCCGAACGGGTTCATCGCCGTGGACGTGGGGCAGCGGAGCCTTCTCGCGGAGATCGACGGCGGCGCCGACCGCTACCGCGTCACCGGGTACGACGCAGAGGAGACTCCGCAGCACCACACGGACGGCAAGCACGAGTACCTGCTGGCGCGCACCGCGCTCATCGCCGACGCGATCATCAACTTGCCGAAGCTGAAGACGCATCGCAAGGCCGGCATGACGTGCGCCTTGAAGAACCTGGTGGGGATCAACGGCGACAAGTCGTGGCTCCCGCACCATCGCGCCGGGTCGATCGAAGAGGGCGGCGACGAGTACCAGAGCGCTTCCTCGCGCAAGGCGAAGCTCTCGCAACTCGACGCACGCGTGGACATGGCTGCGCCGGGACTCCGGCGCGTCGCGCTCGATGTGGCACGTCGGGCGTTGCGCGTGACGAACCGGGTCGTGCCGTTCCAGGACCCGTACCGCGAAGGGAGCTGGTGGGGGAACGACACCGTCTGGCGGATGGCGCTCGACCTGAACCGCGCAGCTCTGTGGGCCCGCGACGGCGGTGTGTGGACTGACGAACGGCGCCCCTGGCTCAACATCGTGGACGCGATCGTGTGCGGCGAGAACGACGGACCGATCCGACCGGATCCCCTGGCGGCCGGCGTGATCCTCGTCGGCACGGACTCCGCGATGGTGGACCTGGCGTGCGCCCGCATGGCCGGCTTCGACGTCGCGTCGCTCCCGATCGTCCTGGGCGCGTTCGGCGCGATGCACTTCCCGGTCACTTCGTGTCGGCCGGAGGAACTCGACGTCGTGCCGGAACTGCCGTCGATCCCGCTGCGCCCGAGCTTCGGATGGCGAGGGCGTCTCGATCGCGCCACCGACGCGGGCGTGGCGGACGACGTCCGCGAACCGGCGCCGATCGACGCCGCGTAGACGTCGCCTAGACGTCGCGTGGACGTCGCGTGGACGTCAGCGGGCGACAGCGCGTCGCAGCCACTCCGACTGCGCCGGGTCGGATCGGGCGCGTTCGACCTCGTCTCGAAGCCTGACCTCGCTGGCTGCGCGTTCTGCGGAGGTGCCGCGCAATGCGGCAACGCGGGCTGTCGCGAGCTCGTGCTGCAGCGTGAACGGGCGCGTGGAACGAGCGAGCTCGTCCCACGCGAACGCGGCCTCCTGCGTTGCCCCTTCGGCTTCGAGCAGCGCGGCAAGGTCGGCCGAGAGCAGCGCCGACATCGGTCCGCCCCCCCGGGCGCGGTCGAGGTAGTGCCTCGCGTCGGCCGGTTTCCCCTCCTCGAGGAGGCGTCGTGCCCGTCGATGCAGGATCTCGCGCGCGCGGTCGTTCGGAGGGCCGTCTCGCCACGACGGCATCTTCTCCAGACTCGACGTGAACCGCGCCGCGTCGTTCCATTCGCCGAGGGCGTCCGCGATGAACGCGAGCCGCTCGTATGCGTCGTCGAAGACGCGTCGGCGGGGGAGCATCTCGAGTGCGTCGGCGTAGGCGGCGCGCAGATCGTCGCCGCGGACGCCGCACCGTGCGAGCGCCGCAGCGGCTTCGACGCGGTTCGTGCGCGAGACGTCGGTCAGCATGCCGCGGAGCCTGCCGACGACGGTCGGCGACGGGCGGGCGAACAGCCCCGCCGCGCCCTGGTGACGGACGTCGGGCTGCCTGTCTCCCGTGGCGAGGACGAGCGGCGCCCACGCGTCGCTGCCGGAGCGCTCGGCCAGCGCGCGCAGCGCCGTGAGCCGGAAGAACACGCGCGCGTTGACGTCCGTCGCCACGCGCGTGAGTTCCACGGTCGTCACGACATCCGGCGCGCGTCTCAGGTCGGCGACGAGCTTCACGCGCCGCAGGTGCTCCGGCGGCGCGGGCTTCCACCAGCGGTCCTTCGCTTCGCGGGCCCAGGTCGGCGACTTGTCCCGGTGACATGCGTTGCAGGCGTTCGGCGAGTTCTCGGCACCGACGAGTTCCGTGACGGCGGGTTCGGGACTCTGGATCGAATGATCGCGCTGCTCCGACGTCAGCCCGCCGAGGAGCCGCGGCATGTGACAGTCCACGCACCGCACGTCCTTGTGGTGACTGTGCGCGGCCGGGGCTGCGGCGATCGATGTGTGGCACTGCGTGCACTGTGCGTCGTCGTCGGGGGCGTCGAAACGCATGGCGCGCTTGCGTCCGCCGTGGAGGTCGTGGCACGAGATGCACGTGATCCGCCGGCCGGGGATCGAAGCTCCTCCGATGCGGCAGCGACTCTCCTCCAGCACGGTCGAGTCGTACGAGAGCCCGGAGAATCGGCCGTCGGCGAAGAAGCCGAAGCCGTCGGAGTTCTGCGACACCGCGACGTCGCGCGGGCCGACGCGCGGATCGCTCGGCAGCGCGAAGCGCCACCAGTGGTTGTCGTGACACCTGCCGCAGAGCGCTTGCACGCCGTCGGGGTCGAGGTCCTCCCGCGGCTGGATCAGTCGGTCCGGGGTCTCGTACGCTGCGCCGGGTACGAGACCCTTGCGCTGCCTTGCCACGTGCGCAGATCCCGGCCCGTGGCAGCTCTCGCACGCGACCGAGCCCTCGAGCAGCGTCGTCGCGTACGTGTCGGTGGATTCGTTGTAGCCCGGGTCGAAGTCCGTCGCGTGACAGCCTGCGCAGCCGTGGTTGAACCCGTGGTTCTCCGGGTGGAAGTCGTCGTAGCGCGTCGGATCGCCGGAGATCTCCGCGAGGACCTCGTGTGTGAGCTGCCACCGCGACTCGCGCAGGTTCCAGGTGAGGTGCAGGAGCTCCCAGTCGCCCTTCGGACTCGTTGTGAGGAACGCCTGCTGCAACGATCGTCCGATCGCGCGATCCACGGGAAACTCGGTGGTTCCGGTTCCGTCTTTCCTCTCCACGCGGAGCTTGTACGCGCCCGCCGCGTCGCGATACGGCGTCGCCCTGAACTTCGCGTGCTCGATCGGCACGCCGTCGAACGCGGCGACGACCACGTCCGCGGACGTCGGTCGAAGGGAGTAAGCGTGTCCGGTCCTCACCCACGTCGCGTGCCGGTCGGCGTGGCACTCGGCGCAGACCTTCGAGCCCACGAATGCCGCGCGCTGGGGCGGCGCGGGCGGTGCCTCGGTGCACGCAACGCACAGCGCCAAGGCGACGAGCGCGGTGGCGCAGGTCGCCAGCAATGTCCGCGCGAGCGGCGTCATACGACGATCCCCGCGCGAACCGCCAGGTCGCTCGTCAGCACGCCCGCGGGGTCCAACGATCGTTTCCACTCCAGGAACTCCGGGATGCGCGGGAAGACGCGGCGCACCGTCGCGGGTGTGGTCGTCTGGTCCTTGGCGAAGTACACGCGGCCCCCTGCGGCGACGACGACGTCGTCCATGTCGCGACAGTGCGCGAGGAGCGCGTCGCGCCCTCCGGCCGTCACGGGGAAGTCCATTGCGAACGAGTATCCGTCGAGGGCGTGCGGCAGCACGGACGGGCACGCACGGTGCTTCTTCGTGACCCCGAGCCACGGCACGATCCGCCGCTCGCGACACCGGCGCAGCAGTTCGGTGTGGACCTGGGCGGCACTCTCGCGCGGAAGGAACGTCTGGTACTGGAGCAACCCGCCGGGCGCGTAGATGCTCTTCCAGCCCGGAACGTAGTCGAGGAGGAACGCGAACCGCACGTGCTCCTGGAGGAACGTGTGCTCGCCGCGGACGGCCGCCGACCGGTACTTCAGCGCGTTGATCGCGCGCATGCCGGCCGGGCGGGCCGCGGGCTTCATCATCGGCGCGACGAGCGACCGGTGCAGCACGCCGAAGAGCTTCGCCGGCAGGTCCTGCCGCGCGACCGTGAGCGTCGCGGCGGCGTCCGCGTCCTCGCCGGGACCGAGGTAGCGGGCCGTGTGCATCACGCCGCGCGCCGCCCCGTCGAAGCAGTCCACCCATCCGACCATGTAGTCCGACGCATCGGCGCGGCGTTCGAACTGCTCGTACATCTCGGACAGCGTCCGCGTGGGGAACGCGGAGACGCTCAACCTCCCCGAATGGACGCGGTGCAGGCGGATCCGGGCCGACGTGACCGCTCCGAGCAGGCCGAGGCCGCCCGTCACTGCGCGGAACAGGTCGGGTTCCGCAGCGGCGGAGACCCGCCGGATCTCGCCCGTCGTGAGCGCGAGTTCGATCTCTTCGACGCTCTCTCCGAACCCGCCGTGCTTCCAGTGATTCTTGCCGTGGATGTTCATCGAGATCGCGCCCGCCACGGTGGGGCGCATGGTGCCCGGCACGACCTTCGGCCACCAGCCGAGCGGGAGGAAGCTCCGCCAGAGGTCCTCGATCGTGACGCCACCTTCGACCTCGGCGATGCCGCTCTCCGCATCGAACGAGCGGACCTTCGAGAGCGCGGTGAGATCGATGACGTCGCCCGCGGCCGACAGCGCGGCGTCGCCGTAGCTGCGGCCGGCCCCGCGGAGCGTGGCGGTGCGGCCCCCGTCGGCGAACCGGCGGAGCAGCGCCGCAGTCTCGGCTGTCCCGCGCGGCTTCCACACGCGGGCCCAACCGTGTACAGACTCGCCCCAGCCGGAGAGGACGTGGTGCTCCGAGTGCGGCGACTCCGTCAAACCGAGAGCTTCCGGAAGACGAACGACGGCATCCATCGGATGATCCGCATGACCCACGCCCACGGCCACGGGGCGTAGACGTCGCACGGGCCGCGTCGCGCAGCGCTCAGGATGAGTTCCGCGCAGCGGTCGGCCGAGATCGTCGCCTTCGCGGGCAACTGCAGTCCGGCCGTCATCGGCGTCGCCACGTAGCCGGGCCGCACGGTGACGACGTTCACGCCGTGCTGCGACAGCCGGTTGCGAAGCGACTCGAGGAAGCAGTTGAGCGCGGCCTTCGACGTTCCGTACGCCGGCATGCCCCGGCGTCCGCGGTCGCCCGCGACGGACGACACGCCGACGATCGTGCCCCGGCGCGCTGCCTCCATGCGAAGGGCCGCCTCGTCGAGCCAGGAAACCGCACCGAGCAGGTTCACTTCGAGGATCTCCCGGTCCTTCGGCGCGTCGTACTCGTTCGGACCGACGGCCGGCATGATCCCGGCCGCGAACACGAGCAGGTCCACGGGCTCGCCCTCCCGTTCGACGGAGTCCCAGATCGCCGGAACTTCACCACCGTTCCGGACGTCGTGCGCCCGGTGAGAGACACGCCCGCCCGGCGTGCTGACGCGGATCGACTCCACCAATCGGCGCAGCTCGTCGTCACGTCTCGCGACGAGCGTCACTCGCGTCCCGCCCGCCGCGAGCCGACGTGCGACGGCTTCCCCGATGCCCGAGGAAGCGCCCACGACGATTGCCGAACGCCAGTCTGGATCTGCCATGCTGCGCAGATCGTAGGGCGCCGGGCCCCCGTTTCCCCGGGGAACCGTACCGGACGCGAGGGACCGTTCGGTCGGCAGGGTCGCTCGACGGACCCGAACGCGTCTCCGCGGCCGGAGTGTGACGCGAGTGACATACGCGCCGCCGCTGAGGAGCCTACAGTCTGGCCCAGTCGTCGTACGAGTCGTCGCGATCGATGTCGCGGCCGAAGCGGCGCGGACGAACCAGAGTCGTCGTCACGGACCCGAGCGGAGGACCCGCCGAGATCGTGCGACCGGAGCGGAGGCCCCCCTGATGCAGAACGCGAAACTGATCCTCGAAGGGAAGGAGTTCGAACTGCCCGTCGTTGCCGGCTCCGAGCAGGAGAAGGCGTTCGACATCCAGAAGCTGCGCGACGCCACTGGATACGTCACGCTCGACCCCGGCTACGGCAACACCGGCGCCTGCCTCTCGGCCGTCACGTTCATCGACGGGGAGAAGGGCATCCTGCGCTATCGCGGCTACCCGATCGAAGACCTCGCCGAGAAGGCGTCGTTCCTCGACGTCGCCTACCTGCTCATCAACGGTGAGATGCCGAACGCCGCGCAGAAGGCCGAGTGGCAGGACCACATCACGCGCCACACGCTGATCCACGAAGACATGAAGAAGTTCTTCGAGGGATACCCGCCGCACGCGCACCCGATGGCGATCCTCGCCGCGATGTTCCAGTCGCTCTCGACGTTCTACCCCGAGGGCAAGGAGAAGGACGCCGACCACAACATCGTCCGCCTGATCGCGAAGGCCCCGACGATCGCCGCGTTCTCCTACAAGAAGAGCATCGGCCAGCCGTTCGTCTACCCGCGGAACGACCTCGACTACACCGCGAACTTCCTCCACATGATGTACGCGATCCCGTCGCAGCAGTACACGGTGTCGCCGGCCGTCCGCGACGCGCTCAACCTGCTCCTCATCCTCCACGCGGACCACGAGCAGAACTGCTCGACGTCCACCGTTCGCATGGTCGGCAGCAGCAAGGCGAACCTGTTCGCCTCGATGGCCGCCGGCGTCTCGGCGCTGTGGGGCCCGCTCCACGGCGGCGCGAACCAGGAAGTCATCGAGATGCTGGAAGGCATCCGTGACGGCGGCGGCGGGTCGGCCAAGGCGATCGCGGCCGCGAAGGACAAGAACTCCGGCTTCCGCCTCATGGGCTTCGGTCACCGGGTCTACAAGAACTTCGACCCGCGCGCCCGCATCCTGAAGAAGGCCGCTGACCGCGTCCTCGCAGAGCTCGGCGTGAAGGACCCGCTCCTCGACATCGCGAAGGCCCTCGAAGAGGCGGCCCTCAGCGACTCGTACTTCATCGAGCGGAAGCTGTACCCGAACGTCGACTTCTACAGCGGTATCATCTACCGCGCGATGGGCATCCCGACGGACATGTTCACTGTCATGTTCGCCCTGGGCCGCCTGCCCGGCTG